>JBDLUO010000231.1:0-8442 GCA_039805285.1 Bacteroidota bacterium | reverse complement strand
GGGGTATTAAGAGCAATTTATTCTTCTTATAAAAATTGAGCTGTTATGTTTTCATTTATATTAACCGTCTCTTTACTACTTTTCTTTTCAGCATTATTCATCGCTTTTATTTTGTATAAATACGTCAGAAGAAAACTTTCTCATCAGAATGAGATGTTGATGTTAAAGAGTCAACACGAACAAGATTTACTGATGGCTCAATTGCAAGTACAAGAAAATACATTTTCATGGATTGCTTCAGAAATTCATGACAATGTTGGACAAAAACTGTCGCTGGCTAAACTCCAATTGAATAAAATTTCAATCTCAGAATTTGATGGTTCACACACTGTTTTAAACGATTCTATCCAAATCATCACTGAAACACTTGATGATCTTCGTGATCTTACTAGGTCTACCAGCAATGAAAAAATAAAGCAAGAAGGCTACCTTGGATTGCTTAAAACAGACATTGAGAGAATGAACCGTTCAGGTAGTTTTCATTTTAAGTTGATTGTAACAGGAGAAGAATATTTTTTGGATTCGAAGGTTGAGTTGATGATATATCGAATGATACAAGAAACCCTTAATAATATATTAAAACATTCACAAGCTACCGAAGTAAACTTGAGTTTACATTACTCAGTCGACCAATTAGAAATACAGGTGGAAGACAATGGGAAAGGGTTCAATTTTCAGGAAATAACCAAAGGCAACGGATTATCAAACATTCAAAAAAGAGCCAGCGATCTCACAGGCATAGCAGTAATCAATTCAATAAAAAATAAAGGAACAATCGTTAATATAAAATTACCTATTAATGGAAATCAAAAACTATAAAGTAGTGCTTGTAGACGACCACTCTTTACTACGCGAAGCATTATCAAGTTTAATTGGAGGTTTCGAAGAATTTCAAGTCATTGGATCTTTGGATAATGGACACGAACTCATACGTTCACTAAGCGATGGGTTAAGACCTGATCTTATTTTACTCGACTTAAACATGCCTGTTTTGGATGGCTTCGATACTGCAAAATGGTTGCAAATAAATCATCCCGAAATAAAGCTTTTGGTATTGACCATGTACGATTCGGAAATAGCACTGATTCGGTTGTTGCAAACAGGAGTAAAAGGATTTCTCAAAAAAGATAGTCATCCAAATGAACTTCACAATGCATTAAAGTCTGTTTGTAACAACGGATTTTATTATTCCCATGATACTACGGGTAAATTGGCGTCTATGTTTCAGAGAAATCCTGACAATCAGAAATTCATAGAGAATGCCATACTAACCGAAAATGAGATTGAATTTTTGAGATTGGCAAGCACCGATTTAACATACAAGGAAATAGCGTCAAAATTATCCATATCACCAAGAGTTATCGATTCTTACAGAGACGGATTGTTCGAAAAACTAGACGTAAAGAGCAGGGTAGGGTTGGCTATTTATGCTGTTAAAAATGGCATTGTTCATTTTTAAAAATAAAACAATCATTCAATCAGTTTGTTTCTCATTCCATACATGATCAATCCGCCAATTGTTTTAGCATTTACTTTTGCTTTCATATTCTGACGAATTGTTTCTATGGTTCTGGGACTTAAGAAAATGATTTTTGAAATTTCCTCAGTTGTTTTGTCTTCTGCAAGCAATTGAAGAATTTTTATTTCTTTTTCGTTAAATGCAACGGGGACAGAAGTTCCATAATGCTGTCTTACGTTTTTCTTTTGCATTAAACGCCCCATCACTGCTTTATTTACGAGGTCGTTGAAATAAAAATCATCATTCATGCAAGTTAAAATGGCTTCATATATTTCTTCAGGATCAGTCGTTTTTGTGAGATAAGCATTTGCACCCATTTCCATCATTTTGCTGATCATTTGCTGATCGTCATACATGGTTAGCACAATGATTTTTACATCTTCATATTCTTTGCGAATCATTTGAATGGCATTGATTCCATCAATCTCTGGCATTCGAATGTCCATAAGTAAAACATCCGGTTTTTTTATGGAAATCTTGTGCATCATGTCTTTCCCATCTTCAGCTTCCCATATCATTTTTAGATTGGTTTTATCCGATAGTGCCATTTTTATTCCATCACGAAAGATTTTGTGGTCGTCGGCAATGGCTGTTTTAATTGTTAAGTCAGTATTCATAATCCAGGGTTGGAGGGTTAATCGTTGTGATAATCCATAACGAATGTAAAATTCCACTAAAAAAAGGGTAGAAACGAATGAGATCCCAATTCAAGATCAATTGTTACCCACAAATTTATCCACAAAAAATAAGGCATCGTAAAAGTACGAAGTGTATTTCCTAATTTTATACCGTAAATTTACGAAATTGAATTCGTAGAAATACGAAAAAATTTGATTTTTTAAACTTCAATTTTTGGTTTAAAACACTGATTTTCTTTGTTTTAATAACACAAAATCAAGACGATGTATATCATAACCCCTTGTTGCTCGTCAAAAATATGAGCAAGTTTACTTCGCAATTCATCGTAAACCCCCAAAATTATTTGTAATGCATTCTTTGATTTTACAATTCTTTAGTTTCCTTTTCATGTAATATCTCTATGGTTAAATTTTGATATTGACGTTTTGCTGTTTACTTTTGAGTAAATAACAAGTCAACTGAAGAATTTAACAGATATTACCTTTTTTACGGAAGTACTACCTTTGTTTTTTTGTCTTTTAAGATTTAAGTCTTTTGATACAAAAGTAACAAAGGTTTTTTTCGTATATATTCTGTTCCAAAGCATCTCAGCTTCTTTATGTTACATTAGTTTTTATACTTTAGGTTCATATGAACTTTACATGGGAATATTAAGATTGCATCTCCCTTTTGAATTCCTAATTATGACCTACTTTTTCTTTTGCTTATTTGATAAGAAAAAATATAAGGTGTTAATAATTGTTCTAGTTCCACTATTTTTTATATTGTTCTTTCTTGATTATAGAGTTTCAAATTCGACATCACTATACACAATATCAACGTTATATGAATTTTCCTTATTTACAATTCTAATTTTGATATTTTTATTTGATAAAGTTAAGAATGAATCAACAGTTTTAATTTACGAAACGATAGAGTTTTGGTTTTGTGTTTCATTCATCACATATTTTTCAGGTAATTTTTTTTATATCTTGTTAGTTGAGACATCAAAATCGGCGACATCTGATACGAAAATTCAACTTACTCTTATTTATTGTTTCGTTACTATTCTAAAAAATTGCTTTTTTTCGTTCTCAATATTTTCTAAAAAGAAAAGCTATCCAATTGAAAATCTAATTGATTCAAGCTCCAATACCTTTAACACCTTAACCGCCAACAACACCTAACCATGTATTTTTTACAGACAGATAGTAGTGGAATATCCCGTTTAATGTTGATCGGAACCTTTGGGATGTTGACTCTTGCGGTCGGCATTATTGTATTTGTGATTTTTCACCAGCGCAGGGTTATTCGTTTGCAATTTCAAATGAAAAAACTGGAAGCCGAGAAACAGCAAATTCTTTTAAATGCATCAATCCGTTTTCAAGAAGAGGAAAGACAGCGTATTGCGGCCGATCTTCACGATGATGCTGGTCCTTTACTTGCTACCGCGCGTTTATATCTGAATGAAAATCTGGTAAATCAAGAGAAAGCACAACAATTACAAAGCATCATAAGTGCAAAACAAATCATAGATGATGCTATTGCATTGATCAGAAACATCAGTCACAGCCTGATGCCACCAACCCTAAAAAATTTCGGATTAGAAAGTGCTACTACCGACTTGTTTCAAAAAATAAGTGGAAGTGGTATGATTAAAGCAACAGCTCGTTTTCATGACTACCGCGAAAGACTTAGGGTAGAGCAAGAGCTTCTCGTTTTTCGTGTCATACAGGAATTGGTTAACAACGTACTTAAGCACAGTCATTCAGGGTTTATACATCTTACACAGCATGCAGCTCCGAATAGCATGTTCTTCAGAATTCATCACGATGGCAAGGGTATCACCCAAGAAGAATTTGAGAAGCTTAATCAGTCTGCCATGGGCCTCGGATTAAAAAATATCGCAAGCAGAATGAATGTACTAAATGGAAAAATTTCCTTCGAAATTGATCCTACTCAGACCTACTACAAGATTACCGTAGAAATACCTAAACTTCCAATGATTTGATTTTCTCCGTTTCTTTCACTTCGTCCTTCATTAGAAATTGGTATTTTTACCATGTAATATGAGTGAGAACAATCTGATTAAAGTAGCTATAGCAGACGACCATAAACTTTTTCGCAAAGGGGTCATCTTGTCTATGCGTCAATATACAAACATCAAGTTCGTATTTGAGGCTGAAAACGGAGATGAACTGCTACAAAAATTGGCGGAACATACGCCCGACGTAATTCTTTGTGACCTAAAAATGCCAGTAAAGGATGGAATTGATGTTACAAAACACATAACAAAAAATTTTCCAGGAATTAGAGTGATTATTCTCACCATGTATGAAGATGACAGATTTGTAGGTCATCTGATGGATTGTGGCGCTGCAGGCTATCTTCTGAAAAATACAGACCCCACAGAAATCAAAAAGGCGATAACGGATGTCGTAAAAACAGGATTTTATCTGAATCCTTTCGTGAATAAAATTCTGATCAAAAAAAACTATTCTAAACAAAAGTTTAGTCCCAATTTAAGCTCCGAGATTGTATTGAGTGATCGTGAAAAAGAAGTGCTCACGCTTGTTTGCATGGAATTTACGGCTGCTGAAATCTCCCAAAAAATGGACATTAGCGCACGAACAGTAGAGGCAATCAAAGACAGGTTGATGGAAAGATTCGGTGTAAAAAACTCAGTAGGTCTGGTTTTTTATGCCATGAAGAATCAGCTGTTAGATTAATTCAGTATTAAAACAATCCAAAAAGTTTCGAATCTATTTTCTGAATAATCTCTCCGAGATGCTCTTCGTTGTCAGCAAACTTATTGTTGTCGGCATCAATTACAAGTAATGCTCCATCTTTATAATTATCTATCCAGCTGTTATATAAATCATTGAGCTTCTTGAGATAATCGAGTCTGATATTTTCTTCATATTCTCTGCCTCTTTTTTGAATTTGTCCAACCAATGTTGGTACAGATGCTTTGAGGTAAATAAGAAGATCTGGAGGTTGAACCATGGTCTTCAACGTTTGGAAAAACTCGAAATAGTTGTCAAAATCTCTTTTGCCCATGAGACCCATATCATGAAGATTCGGAGCAAATATATTCGCGTCTTCATAAATCGTTCTGTCTTGTATCACAGTTTCTGTTCCGCGTTGAATCTCCAATAATTGATTGAGACGATTGTTAAGAAAATAGATTTGAAGGTTGAAGCTCCATCTTGGCATGTCTTCATAGAAATCATTCAAATATGGATTATGGTCCACATCTTCGAATTGAGGAATCCATTTATAATGCTTGCTCAATAATTCTGTCAGTGTCGTTTTGCCTGCTCCTATGTTGCCGGCAATTGCGATGTGCTTGGGTTTTTTCAACTTGGCCATGATCCTAATCTATTGTTTTTATGCTGCACGAATGTATTGAATAATTGTTCAAGTCATTCATTTTTTACTGCGATTAAAAATAATTCAATCCCATGGCATTTCTGACCAATTCCATTGTTTTTCGAGCACTGTTTTCCGCTTTTTCTGCTCCGTTTTTCATCACTTTTACCAGGTATTCATCATTTGATAACAAATCATTGGTTTTTTGGCGAATTGGGGCTATAAATTGAATCATATCCTCGGCCAATTGCTTTTTCATATCGCCGTAACGAATCGAGCAATTGTCATAATCTGTTTTGTATTTCGCAATCACTTCCTCTGAAGAGACCAAACTCATAAGCTGGAAAATATTCTCGATATAATCTGGCATTGGTGTATTGGGTTCAGTTGGGCCACTGTCTGTTTTGGCTTTCATCACTTTTTTACGAATTAAATCGTCATCATCAGCAAAATAAAGGGTTGCATAGGCATTTTCGCTCTTGCTCATTTTCCCTGTTCCGTCCAAGCTAGGTACTTTAATGAGTTCTTGATTGAAATTAAATGCATGCGGTTCAGGAAAAACAGTACCATATCTGTGGTTGAATCTCACCACAAAATTTCGGGCCATTTCCAAATGCTGTTCCTGGTCCTTTCCAACAGGAACATAGCTTGCCCTATGAATGATGATGTCTGCTGTTTGAAGAACAGGGTAGGTGAGCAATCCTGCGTTTACATTTTCGGGGTGTTGTCTAACTTTATCTTTAAATGTTACAGTTTTCTCCAATTCTCCTTTATAAGCCAGCATATTGAGGTACAAGTATAGTTCCCCTGTTTCCCGAACATGACTTTGGCAATAAAAGCTTGCTTTTTCAGGATCTAATCCACAGGCAATATTTTCTGCGATTACTCTTTTTACCTGATTTTTTAATGTGGCTGTATCAGGATGGGTGGTCAATGAATGAAGATCCGCTACCATAAAATAACATTCGAACGTTTCTTGCATCCGAACATAGTTTCTAATGGCGCCAAAATAGTTTCCAAGGTGAACCATGCCAGTTGGTCGTATTCCACTCATCACCACTTTTTCTGGGAAGGGGGCAACAGGAGTTATTGTCTCTTTTTGATTTTCATTCATATTGGCAAAAATAAGACAGGTTACACAATGATAGGGTGTTTATTGTGAGTTTATGTTCGATTCTAGAATGAGAAACAGAGAGAAAGCGAACAAAAAAGTCAGAACATATGAATCAGAGTGAGAATCAAAATGAGAGCGAATAAAAAAGTCAGAACTTCATGATCGCTCTCGCTTTCATTCTCGTTCTGACTTTTAGTATGCTTAGGAGGACAATTATTTAACCGTGTTATAAAAGACTTTCTGCTATTTTTTAGTTAAAAGAAGTAATTAATTAGGATAGAGCGAGAAACAAGACGAGAATGAAGAAAAAAGTCAGAACTCCATGATCGCTCTCGCGCTCATTCTCGTTCTGACTTTTTGTACCGGAGAGCAGACTTGAACTGCCGACCTTCGGGTTATGAATCCGATGCTCTAACCAGCTGAGCTACCCCGGCATCTGTTTATGGTGGTTAACCTAAACGGGTTGCAAAAGTAAAAAAATAAGTGGAAATGGGAAATAAATTTCTTAGACTTTTCCAGACTAGCTGATTCTTGGCTTCCAAGGAATTTCTGGTGCATGAAGAACATGTCCGATATATCTTGCCAAAACAAAAAGATAATCGCTTAATCTGTTTAAATAAACGAGAACTCTTGGATCGATAAACATATCTTCTTGTTGCATGAGTACACAAAGTCTTTCCACACGGCGACAAACACACCTACAAACGTGTAACGTAGCAGAAGCAAGATGACCACCTGGTAAAATAAAAGATTTCATTGCAGGCAGTATTTCGTTCATTCTGTCCATTTCTTTTTCTAAAAACGAAACATCTTCATCTTTTAAATCGGGAATTTTCATCATTGGCTCTTTTTCTGGGTCACAGGCCAACGAAGATCCAACCGTGAATAATCTATCTTGTATTTCTTTTAACATGGTTAATGAATCTGTATCATCGATCAAGCACATGGCCTGCCCAATGAATGAATTCAATTCATCCACTGTTCCATAGCTTTCAATTCTGATGTGACTTTTAGGTACTTTGGTTCCACCAATCAAGCTCGTCTTTCCGGTGTCTCCTGCTTTTGTATATATTTTCATCGCTACGAAAGGGTTATGTTGAATTATGCAACAAAATTGAAATGAAATGGTTTGATGGTTAGGAAAAGAAAGCAGGATTGGGGTTAACTTTATCCGTTTCTATCATGCCATCTTTTAAACGAATCACACGATGGGCAAAAGAAGAGATATCTTCTTCGTGTGTAACCAAAACAACCGTATTACCATCCTGATGAATCTTTCCTAAAATCTCCATTATTTCATGAGAAGTTTTAGAATCAAGATTTCCTGTTGGCTCATCCGCCAATATGATAGAAGGGTTGTTTATTAATGCTCTGGCTATGGCAACCCGCTGGCATTGTCCGCCACTCAACTCATTGGGCTTATGTGTCATTCTATCCTCAAGTCTTACTTTTTTTAATACTTCCACAGCTCTTTCCATTCTCTCTTTTCTTGAAATACCGCCATATACCAATGGCAATGCTACATTCTCAGCTGCGGTCAATCTGGGCAATAAATTGAATTGCTGAAATACAAATCCAATTTCTACATTACGCACCCGAGCAAGCTCATCATCTTCCATTCTACTCACATCTTTTCCATTCAACACATATTGACCGCCTGTTGGAGAGTCTAGACATCCAAGAATATTCATTAGGGTTGATTTTCCAGATCCACTCGGACCCATCAAAGCAACGTATTCATTTTTCAAGATATCTGTGGTAATCCCTTTTAAAACGGGCAATTCTTGTTTGCCTAAAAAATAGCTTTTGGTTATGTTAT
>JBDLUO010000230.1:0-4389 GCA_039805285.1 Bacteroidota bacterium | reverse complement strand
GTGTTGGATCCGGAGCGGTTATCGTTTGCTGTATTGTTGAAGAAATAACTTGCAGTAACCGTTGTGGCTTTTCCCCAAACATTCCCAAAATTCAATCCAATGGCATTTGTGGTACTGATTCCTCCGGATTGATCAACAGTGAAACTCTCTGCTGGTCCGCTGTTTGGTGGACGAAAACTACCTACCACATTTCCGGGTGGATTTCCTTCTCTGCCCCGACTCGAATTTCCTTGAACTCCCAATAAATCTTGAGAGCCGAAATTTTGCTGATTGATGTTATTGAAATTACCAACAATTGAAATTCTTCTGCTGTCTTTAAAAAAACTAACATTTCCCCCAGCATTGTATTTTCCTTGGTCTCCCATACCGGCAGAAATTCTTCCGAACTGAGAATTATTGATGCCTGCTTTGGTAATGATGTTAATCGCTTTCTGTGTATTTCCATCGTCTACACCCGTAAGCATCGCTTGATCGCTCATTCTATCGTAAAGCTGAACCTTATCAACCGCGTTGGCGGGTATGTTTTTAAGGGCAGCGGTGGCATCATCACCAAAATAATCTTTACCATCAACCGTCACTTTTCTCACTTGCTCCCCCTGAGCGGTTACATTCCCGCTTCGATCCACACTGATTCCTGGCATCTTCTTGATCAAATCCTCAGATGTCGCATCCGGATTCACTTTATATTGAGCCGCATTAAATTGCGCCGTATCTCCCTTCTGGGTTACCGCAGGTCCCGTTGCCTTAACAACCACATTATCCAAATCCTGAACCTTTCTTTCGAGCTGTAAGGAAACACTTGTTTGAGCATCTTTTACATTAAGATTCATGGTTTTATTGCCATAAGACACTGCACTCGCTTCAATTCTATATGCACCAAGCGCAGACACAGTAAACTCAAATTCGCCTTTTTCATCACTGGTTTTGCTGCTGATCAACTCAGAGGTACCCACATCAGAAAAAAGACGCAAACTCGCCTTTTGGATCGGAGCCCCTGTTTTTTTATCTGAGATAGAACCTGAAATGGTTAATTTTTGAGCCTGTAAAAACCCGTTGGTTGTTAAAAAAATCAGCAGCAAAAGCGTATATCGGACAGCGTTAAAGAGTAAAAATTTGTTATTTTTTTCTAGTAGAACGGATAAATTCATTTTCATGTGACGAAACGGGTGATTTGTGGTTTAATTATTGGCTATCTTGCAGTGCAAAAAAAATTAAAATGGAATACAGAAAACTTGTTGGTGTCACCGGTTTGGGTGGCTTATTTGAATTGATCAATTCAAAAGCAGATGGTGGCATCGTGCGTTCTCTAGAGGACAAATCTACCAAATTTGTAAGCAATAGACTTCATAGTTTTTCTCACTTGGAAAGCATCGAGGTTTACACAACCGGCGAAAATGTAAATTTAGTGGATGTGTTTTTGGCTATGCAGGCCTCAGATCTATCGCTTCCAGATGCTGGAAAAGTAGATGAAATCAAAAAATACTACCAAGCGGTTTACCCGACCATGGACTTCGAAAGAGTATATGGCAGCGACCTTAAAAAAATGATCAAGTGGTTCGATTTGATTAAAAAGAACAACATCGAAATTAAACTTTCTGAAGGAGGTGCCGAAGGTCTTGCTGCAGAAGCCGTTTCAGAAAAAACAAGTGCTGCGTCATCAAAAGCCGCTCCTAAAGCAGCTGCAGTGAAAAATGCACCGGCAAAAAAAATCAACACGCCACGTAAAATGGCTTGATTTCACATCATACCCCATGAACATGAATTATTCAGCCGACATCCAAAAGATTCGCAGACATTACCTGCCCGAAGACTTTGTTTTGACCGATTGGTCAACAGCAGAGTCCTATTTTCAGGAGTTGCTTTCCCGAGAAATCAATACCGTTTCCGATTTGAAACAATGGTTGAAAGACCAAAGTGAATTGGAAGCTGTAATCAACGAGGATGCTTGTTGGAGGCAAATCAAAATGACCTGCGATACCGATAACAAAGGCTTGGAGGAGGCGTTTAATTTTTTCTGTCTCGAAATCCAGCCGAAGATTCAGCCCTTCGCGGATGCGCTCAACAGAAAACTCATTCAATCGCCTTTTATTGATGAGCTAAATACGGATGAGTATCACACCTATTTTAGAAACGTTCGCAAGAGCATCGAACTTTTCAGAGAAGAAAACATTCCCCTACAAGCAGAGTTGGCGGTGTTGCAACAGCAATACGGACAAATTACCGGGGCAATGACGGTGGATATCGATGGTAAAACATACACTTTACAACAGGCGGCTAAATTTCTGGAGCACCCCGACAGAAGCAAACGCGAATCTGTATATCATCTCATTCAACAAAGGAGATTGCAAGACCAGGATAAATTGAATGAACTGTTCAACAAACTGGTAGAGATCAGAAACAAAGAAGCAGCCAATACGGGGATGTCTGATTATATCGAATATCGTTTCAAGGAATTGGGAAGATTCGATTATGGAAAAGAGGATTGTTATCGTTTCCATGAAGCCGTGAAGCAGCATGTACTGCCTTTGGTTTCCCTTTTACACGAAAAGAAAAGAATAGAATTGGGGGTAGATACCCTAAGACCTTGGGATCTCGAAGCGGAGCCGGAAGGAAAGAAACCCCTTCATCCCTTTAAAACAGGAGAGGAACTGTTGGATAAATCCATCGATTGCTTTCAAAAACTGGATCCGTTTTTTGCCAATTGCCTTACACGCATGAAGGAAATGAAACACCTCGATCTGGAAAGCAGAAAAGGAAAAGCACCCGGCGGATACAATTGTCCGTTAGCAGAAAGCGGAGCGCCATTCATTTTTATGAATGCAGCCGGACAAATGCACGACGTTACGACTATGGTGCATGAAGGTGGACACGCCGTGCACTCGTTTTTAGCTCATCCCCTCGAATTGAATGGTTTCAAAGAATATCCGATGGAAATTGCCGAAGTGGCAAGCATGTCCATGGAATTGTTTACCATGGATTATTGGGATAGTTTCTTTCAAGATACAAACGACCTAAATCGAGCAAAAATTCATCAGCTCGAAAGGGTGATTACACTCTTTCCTTGGATCGCGGTTATCGATAAATTCCAACATTGGATTTACAGCAATCCAGGACATACCAACGAACAAAGAAATACCGTTTGGATGGAAATTCTTGCAGAATACCACGACGGAATCGTTGATTTTAGTGGATTAGACGCTTTTAGGATGAATGCTTGGCAGAGACAACTCCACTTGTTTGAAGTTCCTTTTTATTACATCGAATATGGCATCGCACAATTGGGCGCGATTGGCATGTGGATGCAATTTAAACAAGACAAAGAGAAAGCATTAACCCATTATTGCGAAGCCTTAAAACTCGGTGGAACAAAAACATTACCTGAACTCTATTCAACGGCAGGTTTAACTTTCGATTTTTCTCCAGAAAAAATTAAAGTATTGATGGATTTTGTGAAGACGGAGCTAGATAAGTTAGGTCATTGATCCTTGCAATTCACGCAAATTCCTTTTACCAACATCGCGGTTTGAATGGCTTCGAAACCCAGAGGCAGCTTGGCTTTGGGAATATCTACATGCTCTAAACAATTCGTTTTTTTACAAAGGATACAAATGAAATGAATGTGCTCGTCGTGATGATGACCATCTCCACATTCGTCTTTACATAAAGCATACAAAACAGAATTATCTGTTGTGGGAATCTGATGGATGATGCCATATTCCACAAAGGTCTGTAGTGTACGGTACACCGTTACTCGATCAAAAGCAGGCGAGGTTTTTTTTTCGATATCCGAATGAGAAAGCGCTTCGTTGTATTGTAAAAACACATCCAGAATAGACTTTCTGCTACTTGTAATGCTGAGTCCGCATTTCTTTAATATGGGATATTCTTTTTGCATTGTATTATTCCGGATTGTTGCCGAATCCATTCACGAATCGGGTTGGCTTCACTTTCTCTTCCATCAACAAGGGTATATCCTTAAAAAGTTTTTGTACTTCATTTTCTACAAGTCCATCGTAAATGCCTCTAACCCTGCCGTATCTGTCCACCAACGCAAAAAATTGGGTATGAATAAATTGATCTTTAATCTGAGTGGTGTCAGGCTTTCCATTGTCGATCATATAACCCTGTCTGGCCATTGTGTATAAATCTGCTTTAGATCCGGTGAGAAATTTCCAATTTTTATTTTCTGGGATAGAAGTAGGATTAACTGCTGGAATAAATTTAAAACTGCCATCACGCTGCTCCTTTATTTCTCCTGTCAACATTTTTTGTTCATAGGTTTTCATTAAGGAAACGCTGTCAACCTCAGGCATACAAGTATGAGACAGGATCAAAAAATCCTCTTTGACTTTAAACAAGTCGTAAACCCGCCTCATGTTGGTATTCATT
>JBDLUO010000229.1:0-15115 GCA_039805285.1 Bacteroidota bacterium | reverse complement strand
TGCTGGTGGCGGCGGTGGTGGCGGTGGTGGCGGTGGTTCATCCTTTTTCACCTCTGCCATTTGTGTGTCTATCACATCAAACGCTTCTTCTGATTTGCCATTTTGCATAACGTTGGCTAATACCGTTCCAAGAAAGATAACAAGCAGAAGAGATGCAGTGGTAACCAATGCAATCACCATTCTTTTCTGATATGTCTTTCTGAGTTCGTATGCCCCATACGCTTTATTCCTTCCGTCGAAAACAATGTCGAGCAGGTCGGAGTTCATGATTTTGTTTACATCCATGGGATAATTTTTTTGGTTAGATTCAGTCTTAGAACCGATTCCATAAATTCAATTCTACTTTATTCCGTTTGCTTCCTCTGTTTTTAAAATAAGTAGTTTTTCCGTGTCAGTCATATCTACTTCTGCATAGTGACCTGGTGGCACATTACAGATGCTCATCTCATCCAAAATATCAATCGCATTTCTAAACGTAGACTTGTCGTCTGACTTAATGATATACATCAAGTCGTCGATAGGGGTAGCTTTTTTCTTCTCTACGATTAACTCTCTGATTTGTTTAAAAGTCGTGCTCTTAAATTGCTCGCTAAGTTTATTTGGATCAAGTTGTCCATAATAGTAGTATACCTGGTCTGCCTTTCCGAGCAATACAGTCATAGCACCTGAATTTTTTACTTTCAATTGCTGAGTAGAGTCGTCGTCTTTGGGTTCATTCATATTCATGGCTGTTGATTGACTCATGGTTGTGGTGAACACAAAGAATGTTATAAGCAGGAACCCTAGATCCACCATGGGAGTAAGATCTACACGGGTAGATAGTTTTTTTCCTTTTTTGACGCCGGGGCCTTTTTTGTGTCCGCCACCCGACGACGTATCCATTTCTGCCATTTAGGAAGATTTTATGGGTGAATTAATTTCCAACCTTTGTTTGATCTAAATACAATTCAGATCCAACAGGAACTGCTTCTCCGTTGGTTACAATTCTGAATTTGTATATCTCATTCTTTTTAAAGGCCTCTTTAACTTTTTTGAATGCAGGGTAAAGTGCTGAATTGTCTCCTTTGATGAGCAACATTTCTTGCAGTTTACGCTGATCGGTTCCAGCATATACATTTGAGATGCTTTTCATCCAATCGATCATCTCATTGTTCACTGAGTCGCATGGAATTCCTGATAATTTTGATGCTGGAATTTCCACTGTTCTACTCAATGATCCTTTGATTTGATTCAAAGGCATTCCTATGAATTGAGCTTTATTCCATTTTGCCAATTCTTCGGCAGATAGATTCAATCCTTTAGCAGCATTGATGTTGCTGAGTATGTCGGCCTTCTTGGTTTCATCGCCTAGCATAAGGAATACTTTTCCTTCCTTAGTTAGGGTTACCAAGATTGATTTTTCCGGAGCGGCCTTTGAGGAAACCGAATTCGGTGGCGTTACCGCCAAAACCTCAGGTGGTTTCTGCTTCGTGGCCAGAATGAAGAACGAGAGCAACAGAAACGCTACGTCACACATAGCGGTCATGTCTATTATCGTACTTTTTCGGGGTATTTTAACTTTTGGCATTTTGTTCCTTTTTTTTCATTGACACAAATTCAATACAAATCTTATTCGCTTGTCTTATTTATACAAAGAAGCATAAGATTGTGTCAGGGTGAAACCAGACTCATCAATACCGTAAGTAATACCGTCAATTTTAGTTGTAAAGATGTTGTAGAAAATGATTGCAAATGCAGATGTTCCGATACCCAAAGCTGTATTGTAAAGGGCCTCTGAGATACCAACTGAAAGCTTGCTTGCTGCAGCTCCACCACCACTGTCTTCACCCAAAGCAGAGAATGAACGAATCATACCCAATACGGTACCTAGTAGTCCTAATAAAGTTGCTACTGATGCGATAGTTGAAAGGAAAACCAGATTCTTTTCTAGCATAGGAAGTTCCAATGCTGTAGCTTCTTCTACTTCTTTTTGAATGGCTGCCAATTTTTGCTCTGTACTAAGTTCATTGTTGGTCATCATCTCTTTGTAGCGGTGAAGTCCAGCTTTCATTACATTACCAACAGATCCTTTTTGCTTGTCGCATTCTGCAATTGCAGCATCAACATTTTTATTGGCCAAGTGATATTGAACTTTACGAACAAAATCTGCATTGTTTGATGTTCCAGATGCTTTAGAAATAGTAAGAAAACGCTCTACCACGAAAGTTAACATGGTCAATAATGATCCAATCAAAATCGGTACGATGATTCCCCCAAGATACATTTTGCTCAATGCTGTTTTTGGAGCATCTCTTTCTGGCCAAAATCCGCCGTTTTCTCCACCTACACCAAAATTATCTGGTGCTCCGAGAATAAATCTCCAAATAATGTAACCAGCTAGAAGGCACAATACCGGAGCCAGTAATGAGATCATGTTGTTCGATTTCTTTGCTTGAGCTGAAGGATTTTTCGCAGCTGTTTTTGTTTCTGCCATGACAAACTTTTTTTTAATGGTTTTTTTTCTAAAAGATTCCGAATATTCCTTTATAACATGATGTAAATCACATTACAAGTTAATTGAGCGACAAGTTAATAAATAATGACAAATCTCCAATACTCTGATTAAAAAAAGAAAACTAATTAATGTTAATTTAATCAAAACGTCTAAACTTATTCATATCTAAGGGCAACTATAGGGTCCATTTTTGCTGCTTTATTGGCTGGATAAAGTCCTGCGAACAAACCAACAAAAAAACAAACCAAAATTCCGGCTCCAACCCAAGCCCAAGGAATGACCAAGCCTGTGTGAAGCAGAACAGCAACTAAATTACCTAAAGCGATACCAGAAATGATCCCGGCAACAGCACCCATCAAACTAATCAAAATAGATTCATATAAAAATTGAGCTCTGATCGTGGCTTTGGTAGCTCCCAAGGCTTTTGCCAGCCCTATTTCTTTGGTTCTTTCATTTACAGCTACAAGCATGATGTTCATTAATCCAATAGCAGCGCCTATTAGGGTTATAAAGGCGATTCCAATTGTGCCCTTTTCAAGAAATCCCAAATTCGTTAAAAGTGATTCGGCGATGCTGTCGCTTTTGTCGATGTAAAAATTATCGGCCTCTGTCACTTTTGTTTTTCTGATCGGACGAAAAACAGCAGTCGCCTCGCCTATGGCCATATTCATCAATTTGAGGTCGTTCACTTTTACCGCCAAAGTATAGTTTGCACCTTCGGATGCGAATACTCTCCTGATGTTATTGTATGATGTGAGTACAATTTTACTCGTATTGAAAAATGCACTGGACCCTTTATCCTCCAATACAGCAATGACGCGATAAGGAATATGATCCACCCTTACTGATGCATCAATTGCTTTTGATGTGTTTTTTCCAAATAGCTTTTCTGCTACACCGCTGCCCAACATGCAAACATTAATGCCTGATTTTACCTCTGTTTTTGTGAAATTTCTTCCCACAGCAATCTTGTACCCATTTAAACTTAAATATTGTTCATCGCCTCCAAATACGTTGGTGTCTGGATTTGTTTTGGTGCTTTTTGTATTAACAACAATGTTGGCAGGACCTCTCACGCCAATCCCACTTATTGCTCCCGGAAAAGAAAAACGTTCACAGAAAAGAATAGACTCTTCTATCGTTATGGGTTTTCCGAGGTTTGATTTTTTTTCATTCAGTGCTTTTTTTGAAGACTTAGTGGCTTCTGATCTACCACGATGACCAAAACGCATGGTCCTTTCTTTGTAACGGATGCTAAATGCATTCGAACCCATTGTAGAAAAACTGGAGGTCAGGCTATTGCTGGCTGCTTGTATCGCGGTTATGATAAGTATTAATGCAAAGATTCCTAACGCGATGATGATAACGGTTATGGATGCGCGTAGTTTGTTTCCTTTTATATATTTCCAGGAGAGCGATAAAATGTCGCTTTGTGTCATACCCTTGTTTTTTCAAAGATACAAAAGCTTCTACACTAGAATTGTTATAGAAAGATGATTTGGGTTTTATCTGTACATCCACCCAATGATCAACTCGGGATATATACCTATGATTAATATCAGGATGGCAATCAACACAAGAATAAAGGTGTATTGTGTAGTTATTGGTTGCATCACCATCTGGTCATCTGATTCTGCAGTTTTGAAGTACATGGCTTGAATGACTCTGAAATAATAATAAGCACTTATTGCTGCGAACAAAACAGCAGCAACCACAAGCCATATGTGATTCCCATTTTCAACAGCAGAAATCAAAAGAAAGAATTTGCTTTGAAATCCCGCAGTAAGTGGCACTCCGGTCAAAGAAAGCAGAAATATGGTTGCCGTAAGCGCGACCACAGGATTCGATTTGCTCAACCCATTGAATCCACTGATGGTATAATCTTCCATTTTGGTGAGTACGCCAAATATCCCAATCGTTGCTAAACTATACGCTGCGGAGTAAAGTAAAATGCCTTCTTTAGCTTTCCCGTTCATGGCAAAAACAGCAAGCATCATAAATCCAGCCTGCGCAATACTCGAATAAGCGAGCATCCGTTTTACACTTTGTTGAAATACGGCAGTGATGTTACCAATAAGCAAGGTGGCGAAAGTTATCCAGGCAATCATATTTTGCCATTGATCTTGCATAGATCCAAATGCTTTTTCGAACAGTCGAAGAAATGCGAAAAATCCTGCTGCCTTAACCACGGTACTCATGAATGAGGTAAATACAGTTGGAGCTCCATCATACACATCCGGTGTCCAGAAATGAAAGGGAGCGGCAGATACTTTAAAAGACATTGAAACCAGCATAAACACCAATCCCATTGCAATGAAAACGGGCATTTGGCCATGTCCCATATCAATCTTGTCGATGTAAAAAGATGCATTGGGGTTGCCTCCATAGATAAATGCGATACCCATTAGCATTATTCCAGTCGAAAAAGCACCCATAAGGAAATACTTCAATGCTGCTTCATTGCTTTTTAAGTTGCGTTTGTCGCTGCCCGTGAGTATGTAAAGGGGAATGGAAATGATTTCAATTCCTATAAACAACATCAACAGCGTATTGAATGTTGCCGCAATGGCTATCCCACTCAAAATGAAGAAAATCAACGCGTAATATTCGGCAACATGGCTGCCAACCTTGGTTATTTCCTGTGCATTCAAAAGAAAATAAACAATCATGATCCCATGAATGATGCTGATGAAAAGCAAATTGAAAGCATCCGTTTTTATCATTTCATACATCGGAAAATTAAAAAACGAATGGCCCGTTTTCATTTCAATACAAGTTGAAACGAGTGCCAATACCGAACCAAATAATGCGAGATATTTTGAAACGGATTTATTTTTTAAAAACACACCGGAAAACATCAACAAGACACCCCATATTGCGCTGATAATAATTGCATTCATAATCTTATGCTTCTTGATTTCGTTATTTGATAATAGTAAATAGCTGGTCTGCTGACGCTTTGGTTAAATCAATCAATGGTTGAGGATAAACACCTGCAACAAATATGATTAACACAATAACCGACAAAACAATTTTCTCATTGATTTCAATATCAGAAACCTCAGAAGTTGATTCTTTCACTGTACCATAAAACACTTTTTGAATCATGTTTAAGGTATACACAGCGGAGAATATTACGCCTAAACCAGCGAGAACGGCCAACCATGGTTTGTATTGATATAATCCGTTCAACAACATAAACTCTCCTGGAAATGCATTCGTTAATGGCAATGCGATATTGGCAAATGAAATGATCACCAAGAAAATAGTTAGAGCAGGCGCCTTTATCGCCAAACCACCCAATTCTGAAATCTTTTTTATTCCGGTTTTTCTTTCAATGATATCAAGCACAATCCACATCCCGACAATGTTTATTCCATGATTGAACATCTGAAGAAAAACGCCTTGTACTCCCATTTTTTTCATCGAGAATAAAGCCGCACTCATGAGTCCGATGTGCGCAATAGATGAATATGCAACTAATTTTTTTACATTATCCTGAACCATAGCCAAGAAGCTCGCATATACGATTCCGATTACAGATAGAACGGTGGCGATGTGATATAAAAGATGATCCGCTTGCCCGAACATTGGAATCAGCCAACGGAATACACCGAGCAATCCCATTTTTACCATTATGGCGCTCATCACCATGGTAACTGGCGTAGCAGACTGGTCATATGCATCTGGCTGCCAAGTATGAAAAGGGAAAATTGGCATTTTAATTGCAAACGCAAGGAAGAAAACGATGAATAGCCAGGTTTGTTCTACGACGCTTAAGCTTGCCTGATAAAATGCTGAAAGTGAAAAAGAATGTGGCGCTATGGTACCGTCTTCGAAGGTTCTTCCTCCGGTGTGCAAGTAAACATAAATGATACCTACCAACATCAACAGAGATCCAGCGAATGTATAAACAAAGAATTTGAATGTAGATGCTATTGCTTTTTCCCCTCCCCATTTACTTGCAAGGAAATAAACAGGAACAAGTGCCAATTCCCAAAAGAAATAAAAGCTCAATGCGTCCATCGCCATAAATACCCCCATAAGTCCGGCCTGACTGAGCATCAACAATCCGTAGAATGAATGTGAGCTTGAAACTTCTTTCTTGTAACCGCTTCCAATGATCAATGGAAAAACGATTGCGGTAAGCAATGTTAACGATCTTCCTACGCCATCAAGTCCAATATAATAATTAGCGCCTAGGTATTTTAACCAGATATAACTGACATGGTTAAACGATAGGTATTTACCATCGTTGGTAAAAAATAGACTTGCTATTGAAACCCCAAGAATAATAAGGGAGAAGAGCAACGATAGGTTCTTGCCATGGTTTCGCAAAGCAGGAATAAAGCAAAGCAATCCAGCTAAGATTGGAAGCCAAATGAATAAGTCGGGAAATGAAAAATAAGTGCCCAAAGTGATTGATTTAGGAAACAAAAAATTGAATGACAAATAAAAGCAACATACCGAGTACCATCAGTAAAACATAAGCACCAACTTGACCGCTTTGTAACCAACGGAGTTGTCTGCTGCCATAGTTTACTAACTTACCTACTCCATTCACTGAACCATCAATGATTCGGTTTTCCAAAATATGCTGAAACAGTGAAGATGCTTTTTTAATCGGTCTTACTATGATCCATTCGTAACATTCGTCTACATACCATTTATTCTCAAGGAATGAAGATAACCCTCCATTGCTTTGTTCTGCTTTGAAGTTTCGGAAGCGAATCCATGCAAATGTGATTGCACCCAAAACCAAGGCAGTAGATAGTCCCATGAGCATAAGCTCTGTTTGGTGACTGAGTGAATGATGTGCAGTGGGAATGATGGGTGATAGATAATGAGCAAGTTCATGATGTCCGCCCAATACTTCAGGTATTCCTATATAACCTCCGATTATACTAAGAATAGCAAGAATGATCAGGGGTATAGTCATAGCGGCAGGACTTTCATGAAGATGATGTTCCTGATCATGTGTTCCTCTGAATTTACCGGTAAATGTGATGATGTATAAACGGAACATATAAAATGCTGTCATCAATGCAGTAAATAGTGCAACTCCATAAATAATGGTGTTGTATCCAAAAGCACCAGCTAGAATTTCGTCTTTAGAGAAAAAGCCCGAAAAGCCAGGTATGCCAGAAATAGCGAGGCAACCAATCAGAAAAGTAATGCTGGTAACTTTCATGTGTTTATGTAGACCTCCCATGTTTCTGATGTCTTGTTCGCCACCCATCGCATGAATCACAGAACCGCTGCCCAAGAACATGAGGGCTTTAAAAAATGCATGTGTCAATACGTGAAAAACAGCAGCTACATAGTTGCCCGTGCCCAGCGCAAGAAACATGAATCCAAGTTGGCTAACTGTTGAATAGGCTAGAATTTTCTTAATGTCGTTTTGTTTCAAGGCAATGCTTGCTGCAAGAAAAGCGGTAGCCAAGCCAATTATGGTTATAACTTGTTGTGTAATTAAAGCGGAAGAAAACAAAATGTTGCTTCTCGCTATCAAGTAAATACCAGCTGTTACCATCGTAGCAGCGTGAATCAAGGCACTTACCGGAGTTGGACCCGCCATGGCATCAGGAAGCCAAGTAAATAATGGAATCTGAGCGCTTTTTCCTGTTGCGCCAACGAACATCAACAAGGTAATTCCTGTTATATCAAAAGTGGTGAGTTTTGCAAGAGATGCAGCATTTAAAACTTGACTATACTCCATTGAACCTGTTTTGCTTATGAGCCAAAACAAGGCGAGCAAGAATCCAAGATCCCCAATTCTATTCATGACAAATGCTTTTTTTGCAGCATCTGTGTAATTGTTATTCTCGTACCAATATCCAATTAAAAGGTAAGAACAAAGTCCTACGCCTTCCCAACCCACAAAGAGAATCAAGAAATTTCCTCCCATAACCAACAACAACATCGAGAAAACGAACAAATTCAGGTAGGCAAAGTATTTAGCAAAATCTTTCCCTTCTTCGTCGTGCATGTATGCGGTTGAATATACGTGAATCAGAAACCCGACTCCTGTTATGATAAGTAAGAACAAGGAAGACAGTTGGTCTATTTGAAAACTGAATGCCACTTTCAATCCGGAAACCCGAAGAAAATCAAAAAAATGTATTACCCCAGTATGTCCTTGTTTCACTTGTATGAAAGTCATGATACTGATGATGAAAGATCCAAGAACTACGGCAGATCCGATCAAACCTGATGCTGATTTGCTTAGGCTTTTTCTTCCAAGTCCATTTATCAGAAAGCCCAATAAAGGCAATGTTGGAATGAGCCAGACAAGATTAAAAGTATTATTCATAAATATCTTATTCTAATGCCACAAAAGCGGCTTTGGTCAATTAGTTTTTTAACCGGTTCAAAAAGTTAATGTCTACGGTGTGAACATTCCTGTACATCATCACGATGATTGCCAATCCAACACTCACTTCCGCTGCTGCGACTACCATGATAAAAAATACAAAAATCTGTGCGTCACTGGCAAAGTTTGCAGAAGCCTTGGCTACAGGACTTAACGCATGCATTTTTGAAAATGCCACCAATAGCAGATTCACTGCATTCAACATCAATTCCACACATAGAAATATGATGATTGCATTTCTTCTGACCAATACACCGATGATTCCGATGGTGAACAGAACCAGTGATAATGTTATATATGCTTTTATGTCCATAATTATGAGTTCGTATTTTGATCAATGGTTTCCTCTTTCTTTCCAATTACTACAGCACCTATCATGGCGCTTAGGAAAAGTACACTGCTGATTTCGAAAGGTAAAACGTATTGTTTAAAGAGCGACATTCCCAGATTCTTTATCAATCCGGCATCTCCAACGTTTGTTTGAACCAATTGCTCAACATCCATACGATTCGTCAGCAAAACAAGAATCAACAAAAGTGTACCTCCCGAACAAATGCCGGCAAGTTGCATGCGGTAGTTTTTTATGGGCTCTGTATCTGCGTTTAAGTTCATCAACATAACAACAAATAAAAACAGTACCATGATTGCCCCAGCATAAACGATGATGTTTACCACCGCCAAAAATTGTGCATTAAGTAAAATGTAGTGTCCCGAAATAGCGAAGAATACAAGAATGAGCCATAATACGCTATGAACCGGGTTTTTACTGATGATCATCATCAGCGCGGAACCAACGGCCATCAAAGACAACAATAAAAAAACAATGGTTGAAATATTCATGATGATAAATTAGTTGGTTGTTGCTTTATTTGCACGATTTCCAAGCGCTTGTTGATACGCTTCCGGATTTTCTTTGGGATGCGGTATCAAAAGTTCTTGCTTGTTGTATACAAATTGTTTACGTTGATAATCGGCAGGCGCAAATGTTTCACTTAGGTAAATCGCATCCTTAGGACAAGCTTCCTCGCAGAGTCCACAAAAAATACAACGCAACATATTGATCTCGTACTTGGCAGCATATTTTTCTTCTCTGTACAAATGCTCTTCTCCTGGAAGTCTTTCTGCACCTTCCATAGTTATAGCTTCTGCCGGACAAGCAACAGCGCAGAGTCCGCAAGCAGTACAATTCTCACGGCCTTCTTCATCTCTGTTCAAAATTTGCAAACCACGAAATACAGGACTGAATGGTCTCTGTTTTTCTGGATAATTTATGGTTGGTTTCTTTTTAAAGATGTGACTGAATGTAATCATCATCCCCTTTGCGATGGCAGGCAGATACATTTTCTCCATGAAGCTCATTGGGCTTCTGTCTACTGCTTTTGCTCTATTGGTTAATGTCGACATAATATGAAATCTTTTTAATTGCTGTTATCTCTGCTCAAATCAATTGAAATATAAAACGGCTGCTCCTGAAGCCAACATATTGAACAAGGCTAGTGGAATTAATATTCTCCAACCCAAATGCATCAGTTGATCGTAGCGAAATCTCGGAATAGTCCATCTCACCCACATGAAGAAGAAAATGAACAACAATGCTTTTGTCATCAATGCAGCAACTCCGAGTATGGCAGCTATGTTTGGACTCAAAACCGATTCATCAAAAAACGGTATGTCGTAGCCTCCAAAATAGAGTGTAGACATTACCACACTGCTGATGAACATGTTGATGTATTCTGAAAAAAGATAAAAGCCCAATTTCATTGATGAGTATTCGGTATGATACCCTCCGATCAGTTCATTTTCTGCTTCTGGCAGATCGAATGGAGTTCTGTTACACTCTGCAAATGCACAAATCAGAAATATCAAAAATCCCAATGGCTGATATACGATGTTCCAAAATCCGTGTTGTTGTTGAACAACCATTTCCTTCAAACTTAGGGTTCCAGTAATCATCAGAAGAGCAATCATTGAAATACCCATTGCCAATTCGTAGCTAATGATTTGCGATGCAGCACGAAGTCCGCCCATAAGAGAGAATTTGTTGTTGCTCGCCCAACCGCCAATCATAATTCCATATACACCTAAGCTTACTACTCCAAAAACGTATAAGATTCCGATATTGACATCGGCAATTTGTAAACTTACGTTGCGTCCGAAAAAATCAATATGGTCTCCCCAAGGGATGACAGCACTGGTCATACATGCAGTAAGCATGGCGAGCGCAGGACCTAGAACGAATAAAAATTTGGATGATAAGTTCGGGATGATTTCCTCTTTAAAAAACAGTTTCAACCCATCGGCCAGCGGCTGTAACAATCCGAATGGCCCTGCTCTGTTGGGTCCTCTTCTGTCTTGAAGAATGGCTGCTACTTTTCGCTCAGCGAAAGTGGTATACATGGCTACTACCAATGAGGCAGAAACCACAACCACAATAAGAATCAGCTTCTCAAGAATCAAACTTAAATCTATAGATGACAAATACATATTGACTTGGTTGAACTTTTATTTTTTGAAATCGTCGGAATGTGCAGGACCATTGATGTCGCTCAAATGAATACCAGGTGTGTTTACTCCACTTACACTGTGTATGTCCATGAGCAATTTAGGCTTACGGCCATCCATTACTTTAGCTACTGTTTCTTCCGGCTTTTCTAATTTTTGATACTTGTTTACACCGATAACAGAATGTCTGCTGATTTCTGTCAATCCTTCGATCGTCCAAGATGATGTTTTTTTCGTTTCGAATCTGCAGGTATTGCAAATCCATCCCGTTTTACCATCATAGCTTTGTACTTCGCCCCATTGGTCTTTTCTTGCTGTTACACGAAACACTTCATCCCCTCTTAACCAAAGTGTAGCTTTACCGCAACATCCTGGTGTGGTACATGCACGATTTGCATCAACCGGCTTTGTAAACCAAACTCTATTTTTAAAACGGAATGTTTTATCTGTAAGTGCGCCAACCGGACAAACATCGATCATATTACCGCTAAAGTCGTTGTCGATGGCTTTAGAAATGTAAGTTGAAATTGCAGCATGGTCTCCACGATCAACAACACCATGAACCCTTTTGTCTGTGATTTGATCAGCTACATATGTGCAACGATAACAAAGTATACAACGAGTCATATGCAGTTGTATGTATGGACCAAGATCTTCTTTTTTGAATGTCCTTCTTTTGAATTCGAAACGTGTTCCTTCTTTACCATGGTCATAACCCAAGTCTTGGAGATGACATTCTCCTGCTTGGTCGCAAATTGGACAATCGAGTGGATGATTAAGCAATAAAAATTCTACCACACCCGCTCTTGCATCTGTAACTTTTTCACTGGTGATATTTTTTACTATCATTCCATCCATGACACCTGTGCGGCAGCTGGCAACCAGTTTTGGCATTGGTCTTGGATCTGCAGCAGATCCAGCGGCAACCTCAACCAAACAAGTTCTGCATTTTCCACCACTTCCCTCAAGCTTGCTGTAATAGCACATCGCAGGAGGAGTCACATCGCCGCCGATCATACGTGCAGCGTGTAAGATGGTCGTACCAGGTTCCACATCAACTGTGATGTTGTCGATAGTAACTTTAATTTTTTTCGATTCTTCTTGCATAATTATTTTTCAAAAAATTCAGCAATCATTTGTTGAAAAGTGTTCAGAAAAACACCTTTCGTTTTCATTCTTATTGAACAGGCACATGAATTGGATCTGCGTAATGAGCCAATCCATAATTCTGGGTCAAACATTTCTCCGGATTTTTTACATGCCATTCAAATTCATCACGGAAGTGACGAATAGCAGCAGCTACAGGCCATGCAGCAGCATCCCCTAATGGACAAATCGTATTCCCTTCGATTTTTCTTTGGATATCCCACAGAAGATCGATGTCGCTCATCTCACCTTTTCCTGATTCAATTTTCAAAAGAATTTTTTCCATCCAACCCGTTCCTTCACGACATGGGCTACATTGTCCACAACTTTCATGGCGATAAAAACGAGCCAAAGAATAGGTATGACGAACAACACATTGGTCTTCATCTAAAACGATGAATCCGCCAGAGCCCATCATAGAACCTGTTGCAAAACCACCATCGCTCAAGCTTTCATAGTTCATCAATCTTTTTTCTCCTTTCGCTGTAGTCAACAACAAGTTAGCTGGAAGAATGGGAACAGAAGATCCACCGGGAATGCAAGCCTTCAATTTTTTGCCATTGGCAATTCCACCACAATACTCGTCGCTGTAGATAAATTCCTCTACAGAGATTGTCATGTCAATTTCATATACACCTGGCTTGTTTATGTTGCCACATGCAGATATCAATTTAGTTCCCGTTGATTTTCCAACTCCAATTTGCGCGTATGCTTCACCACCTTCGTTGATGATAGGAACAACTGCAGCTACTGTTTCAACATTATTCACAACAGTCGGGCAACCCCAAAGTCCTTTCACCGCTGGAAATGGCGGCTTGATTCTTGGATTTCCTCTTTTACCTTCCAATGATTCGATCAAGGCTGTTTCTTCTCCACATATGTATGCACCTGCTCCACGTTGAACATGGATGTCGCAATCAAATCCACTTCCTTGAATGTTTTTTCCGAGCCATCCGTTATTGCGTGCTTCGATCACCGCTTCTTCCAAAATATCCGTGATCCAGTCATACTCTCCACGGATGTATATATAACTTGTATTACTGCCTAATGCAAATGAGGCAACAATCATTCCTTCAATCAAAAGATGAGGAATGAATTCCATGAGATATCTGTCTTTAAAAGTTCCGGGCTCGCTCTCATCTGCGTTTACGACTAGGTAACGAGGAACACCCTCAGGTTTTGCAAGAAAACTCCATTTCATCCCCGTAGGAAAACCCGCGCCACCTCTACCGCGAAGCCCGCTTTTCTTCACTTCTTCAACAATATCTGAAGGTTGCATTTTAAGTGCTTTTTCAACACTTTTATATCCCCCTTCTCTGCGGTAGGTTTCGAAGTATCGTATCCCTTCAACACCTGCTTTTTCTAATAATAATTTCTTTCCCATGATTAATTCGATTTAGACCTGCATTCTTCAATAATTGCATCTACCTTTTCTTTGGTCAGGTGTTCGCGATAGGTTTTCCCAAATTGCATCATGGGTGCGTAACCGCATGCGCCCAAACATTCAACCGTTTTAAGGGTGAACATTCCGTCTGTTGTAGTTTCACCTACAGCAATGTTTAGTTTTTGTTTGATGTAATCTATGATGTTGTCTGAACCACTGAGCATACAAGGTCCGGTTTGACAAACTTCAAAAACGTGCTTTCCCACTGGTTTCAAGTTATACATGCTGTAGAAACTCGCAACTTCGTATACTTCTATAGGTTCAATTTTTAAAATTGATGCTACATAATCCATCGTTGACACATCAAGCCAACCTCCAAATTCGAGTTGTGCCAAATGCAAAACAGGAATTAGCGCACTTTTTTGTTTGCCATCCGGATAACGAGAGATAATCTCATTTACCCTCAACATCGTTTTATCGTTAAACTGTATCATATTAAAAGTTCAAAAAGTTCTAAAGGTTTAATAGGTTTCAGAGGTTTAAGAGGTTTAATAAGTTTGGTAGGTTTGATCCATAATTAATAAACACTCAACAATAAACATCCAAACAACAAACTACAAACAACAAACATTCTAACATCCAAACATTTCTCCCTACGCATCCAATTCTCCTGCAATCAAATTCAAGCTACTCATTGTAATCACGGCATCGCTCAACATTCCACCCTGAATCAATTCTGGATATGCCTGATAATAAATGAAGCAAGGTCTTCTGAAATGCAGTCTGTATGGCGTTCTTCCTCCATCACTGATTAAATAATACCCGAGTTCTCCGTTGGCTCCTTCTACCGAATGATACACTTCACCGGCTGGCATAGCTGTTTCGCCCATGATTATTTTAAAGTGATAAATCAATGCTTCCATTTTGGTGTAAACATCTTTCTTTTCAGGAAGGTAATAAGCGGGAACATCTGCATGATATACTTCAGCTTCCTCACCTTTGAATCCTTGCACTTTTTGATAGGCTTGTTTTAAAATGGACAAACTTTGCCACATTTCTTCATTTCTTACCAAAAAGCGATCATAACAATCTCCGGTAGTTCCTACAGGTATGGTAAAATCAAAATCTTCGTAACTGCTATAAGGATTGTGATGACGAACATCGTAGTCGATCCCTGCGGCACGAAGATTAGGACCGGTAAATCCATAGTTCTTGG
>JBDLUO010000228.1:0-4166 GCA_039805285.1 Bacteroidota bacterium | reverse complement strand
CATAGACCTTATAGCTGGTATCAGTGTTTGTAACATCGGACACAGTCATCCCGAAGTGGTTAAAGCCATAACGGAACAAGCGAATGCATATACGCACATCATGGTTTATGGAGAGCTGGTTCAGAGTCCGCAAGTTCGATATGCAGAAGCGTTAACCCAGCTTCTTCCCAAGACGCTTAACAGTGTTTTCTTTACGGCATCCGGAAGCGAAGCAACAGAAGGAGCGATGAAGCTTGCAAAACGATTTTCGGGCAGAACCCAAATGATTTCATTTAAAAACTCATACCACGGAAGTACACAGGGTGCTTTGAGTGTGATGGGAAGTGAGTATTGGCAACAAGCCTTTCGGCCGCTATTGCCGGGCATTATACAAATGAGGTATAACGTAATGGAAGATCTTGATTTGATAACGGAAGATGTGGCTTGTGTGATCGCAGAAAGCATACAAGCAGAAGCCGGTGTAAATATTCCAGACATCCATTGGATGAAAGCGTTGAGGCAAAAGTGCACAGAAACGGGAACATTGTTGATATTGGATGAAATACAGTGCGGATTTGGAAGAAACGGAACACAATGGGCTTTTGAGGCTTTTGATATTGTACCCGATATTTTACTTTTAGGGAAGGCACTCGGAGGTGGGATGCCGCTGGGTGCTTTCATTTCAGACAAAAAATTAATGGATCATCTTACCTATGATCCTGTACTCGGACACATCAACACTTTTGGTGGACATCCTGTATCATGCGCTGCAGGGTTAGCAGCTTTGCAAGTAGCAAACAGAGATAAAGTGGTTGAAGCCGTGTTTGGTAAAGAGAAGCGCTTTAAAGAGAAGTTAGTACATGAAAAAATCAGGTCTTTTCAAAGCAGAGGGCTAATGATTGCTTTGCATTTTGATGATTTCGAAATGAATAAAAAAGTGATTGATAAACTTATAGAATCAGGGGTTTTCACTGACTGGTTTTTGTTTGCTGCTCATGCTCTCAGAATCGCTCCTCCCTTGAATATCAGCGACGCAGAAATAGATCAAGCTTGCGATGCTATATTGCGTGTTCTTGATCTTGAATGTTAAATGAACAACCTTTAAAAATCGAATCCAAGGGAAACATACATAATCGGTTTTCCTTGGAAGAAACCATTCATAGGCCAACCTACGTCGTATCTTACGAAATAACCCAACAACATACTTCTCGCTCCAAAACCATACCCTCCAACAAATGGACCTACACCTCCTGATTTAAGTTTAACAGTCACAGGTCCGGGTATCACATCGCCATTCGGCAATTGAATGGGGTTGTTGTAACTCGTAGCTGGACGGCTGATTTTATCTGCACCACCATTCCATGCAGATCCAAGGTCTA
Organism: Bacteroidota bacterium; assembly: GCA_039805285.1. GTDB lineage: Bacteria > Bacteroidota > Bacteroidia > Chitinophagales > Chitinophagaceae > Ferruginibacter. Next base: position 2,808 of record JBDLUO010000228.1, on the reverse strand, counting down.
TGAATTGCGTAATTTGAAGATTATTCAAAAAAGCATTGTTTACCGTCCTGTCAAATAAAGTAGACAATACGGGTAAACGGAATTCACTGTTGATTACAACCGCATTGTTTCCATTCGCAGCGTTTTGAATGTGCCCTCTAAGATTCAATGCCAAACTTTGGAAAGCGTAAGATGCATCTGCTGCAGGTACATTGCTCGTATTGAAATAACGCTCTTTTGTACTTCCTGGTTTTGTATTGTTGCCGAACATAAGCCATCCATCTACACCACCCAGATAGTAAATGAATTTCTGATTCCCCCAACTGAAATCTCCTGCAAATCTTCCTGCCCAGATAAAGTCTTTGTAAATCGGATAATAATATCTGGCATCAAAACCAAAATTCAACAAGGTAGGTCCAACTGTTTCAACTTTTCCTTTCACTTGTCTGTTCCAATCTATGTATGCTTTATACCTCAATCCATTCATGATGTTGTTCATTCTGATCAAACTGTTGTCGTACACATATTCCAGATGGGTGAGAGCGTAAATGGTAGACTTATTTTCAAGTCGAGAACTGATTCGATCTAGATTAGAAACAGCCAAAACATCTGAACGAATTCCGGTAGTAAGTCTGATGCTTTTGGTTTCATCGAAAGGGTAGGTGATATTTCCTTGATAAAGGTTTGTGAGTAATTTAGCAGGATAACTAGCGATTATATTTCCTTGATTGTCTACCAAGTTGGCACCAGAGCCCAATACATTTCTGTAATAGGTTCCACCCCAATCTATTTTCCTTCTCAGATTTTGATAATTGATGAACCACTCGTTGTCTTTTAGGTTTGTACCAATTTTAAAACCGCCTTGTATTCTTTTGTCTTCCATTAGGTCGCTTGCACCTAGGGTTATCAATCCATTAAGTGGTGTGTTGCTGCTCAACATGATTGGTCCGGATCCTCCGCCATAGGCTTGATATTTGTTGTAAAGTACGGTGGTGTTAAATGCTGCGGATCCAAAATCGGCAGAGTATCTAGAAGGCTTATATCCAAAGAGCCTCACGTTCGAAGAGGCGGCATCCATTTGCATTACTGGATAATCAGTTTCTGTCTCAGTTGGAGGCTTGTCATTTCTGTTTTCACTTTCAAACTCAGTTTGAAAATCAGCGGCAGCCTTTCTAAGATCTTTGTTATTGCTCTCTTTTGTGCCCGTTCTTTTGCTCTCTCTCATCCATTGTTGTGCATAGCGTGTAGGCTGTGTCGTTATGTTTCGTCTAGTTAACGCAGCAGCATCAATGGTTAATTTATAGAGGTTTTTTTCATCGCCTTGTCGTGTTACTTCACTGAGTATTCTGTTTTCTCCGGAACTCCTCGTTTCTGCCAGACTCGTTTCATAATTGGTTATTGGAAATGTAAAGGTAGAATCTGCAGTCATGGATACGTATGCTACAGAATCAATTTTCTCTTTCTGTTGGATTTTTAAAGCGCTGTCAATGTCCGCTTGGGTTGGATTTCTTAGCAGTTCTTCGCCTATCCTAACCAAAGTATCTAATCCTAGATTTTTCGTTGAAAAAAAGCCTGCATAACGATTCCCGATTCCGTTTTGATCGGAAACAAAGGTGAAGTGATTCACATTGTACTGAGCTGGATACCTTGCGTTTCCATATTTAACATCCGTTAACTGGGTGATCTGATTCAGCTCGGGTTTGTCACCAAAATTGGTGATCATGAAAATATTATATCTGTTACTTGAGGGAAGTGCTGTGTCAGTATTTTTTGCATCAGCATTGGGTCTATTGCTTGCAAATAAGATTCCCGTTTTATTCGGAAAGCTCACAAAACTCGCATCAAGATCATCATAAACATCGTTCGTAATTTGAATCAACTTTTCTTTTTCTAAATCAAAACTATAGATGTCTGTATGTCCATTCTTTACTGCAGATAGTAGAATCGTTCTGTTGTTCAACATGTAATTGATGTCCTGAATTTCATCAAGCTTATCACTTAGCTCTATTTCCCACTTTTTTTCACGACTTGTGGGATCATAAATCATCAAATATGTTTTCCCTTTTTCTGAATAAACAATTGAAACCCTGCTGCCTTTTGCATCCCAAGCAATTATGGGATAATTTGGATGTAATTCTTGTTCATAACTTCTAACACCATATTTTAAAACAGTTACATTGTCGAAGTCATCATTCAAGATAATTTTAACTTGACCATTCTTGAATCGGGTAACCAAATAGGAATTGTTTTTCTTATTTGGATTTACATTGAATCTGAAATAATTCAATCTCGGACTGATGTCGAAACCTTCGATATAATTTCCTTTGGGGTAAGCTTTACGTCTACGGATATCCGATTCAAATTTCTCCTCTTGATATAGCATGAATTCTTTTGTAAGGTCCTTAAACGCTAGCTTTGTTATCGATTCGCTCGCCTTGTTCAGACTCTTTAAAGATCTGGCTAGATAAAGAAAATAAGTAACGTTTTCTTTTTTGTATTTTTCTTCTATAAAGTACCAAAATGCATGTCCAGCTAATTTTGAATTACGATGACAAAATGCGGAAAACTTTTTATATCGACCGCTGAGTATTTCACTTTTCAATTCATCATCCAATTTCGTATTCCAATGTTCGCCCAGATATTCAACATAACCATCTGTGAGCCATTTCGGTAAATCCAGCAAGGTTTTGTTGCCTGCAATTTCACCAAGATTGTCACCAAACAATAAATTTTTTGTTATGATTTCTGCGATTCCCGTTCTTACTTGTCGTTTCAAATTCGAATGGTCTCCATCAAAATAAACAAGCATTTTATTGTTTACAAGATGGG
>JBDLUO010000227.1:0-3305 GCA_039805285.1 Bacteroidota bacterium | reverse complement strand
CCCTGGGTAAGTACGTCGTCTATGGAAGTGTATCCCTTTTGATTTATTTCTGCATTGATGGAAAAATAACCTGGTGCAGGCTTCAGTCCTTCGGTAACAGCGGCAATAAACTCTTCTTTTGATTGAGGCTGAAGTGCATAGTTGCTTTGTTTCTGCTCTCCTATGGTACTAAAAGTGTTAGGCCCTAGATTCTTTCCGCAACTGCTTCCTGGTCCGTGTGCAGGGTATACAAGGATTTGATCGTTGAGTGGAAGAATTTTAGCTTTTAGCGTTTCATACATGATGCCTGCTAATTCCTCGCTGCTCATTTGTCCACTGCTTAGATCCGGACGGCCTACATCTCCAACAAACAATGTATCTCCAGTGAAAATGGCATGTGGCTCACCTTGTTCGTTGTGCAACAAATAACAAGTACTCTCCAAGGTATGTCCGGGTGTATGTAACACTTTTATTTCAAGTTTTCCGACCTTAATAATTTCTCCATCTACTGCGTTGTGAATTTTATAATGGGTGATGGCACCTGGACCATAAACAATTGGTGCACCCGTTTTTTTACTCAAATCGATATGACCACTTACAAAATCGGCGTGAAAATGCGTTTCAAGTATGTAGATGATTTCTGCTCCTCTTTCCTTGGCAAAACTTATATATTGATCCACATCCCTGAGTGGATCAATGATAACTGCTTTTCCTTCACTTTCAATATAATAAGCCGCCTCACTTAGGCAAGAAGTGTAAAATTGTTGTATGAACATGATTTACTTTTTGGCAAAAATAAAAAAAGCGGTTGATCACTCAACCGCTTCTGAATAATTTATCGGCAGAATCAATCAACCAGTTCTTTTACGATTTTGTTGATTTCGTCAATGCGTTTGTGATTTACGGTGTAGTAAATGAACTTACCGTCACGTTGTGTGATTACGATTCCTACTTTACGAAGGATCGCAAGATGTTGAGATGCAACAGATTGCTCTAAACGAAGTCTTACATAAATTTCAGTTACTGTGATCTTTTTTTCTACATTGATCAGTCCTAAAATTTGCTGACGAAGTTTGTGATTGAGAGCCCTTAAAACAAGTGCTGCTTTCTTTACGTTGTTGATATTGATCTTCAAAGAAGCAGCAAGTTGAGTTAGGTCGTCTGAAGATTTACCAGATTGATTTGGAACAATCATAGGTTATTGGTTTTTTTAGTTATGGAATTAAAGCAGTACAAATGTATTAAATTATTTTAAAAAAAATAATAACAAAATCAGGGAATCTCCCGATTCTAATCATATCAAGCCTGATATTCTTTGATATAGTTGGGAGAAAGCGTAGCTAAGTCGGAAAAGCGTTTTTGCTTCAGTGCTTCGAAAGACAACTCACACATCGAATCAACCCATTGTAATTGGGTTAAAAAAATGGCATTGGGGTTGGTGATTTTTGCTTCGAATTTGTTTGCCCCACTGCCAAAGAATAAAATAGGATTAGACTGCAATTGATTTGCGAATGATTGCTCTTCTAAAATCATAGCCAAAGGTTCAACCAATGAATCTAAGTGATGATTGAAGACTGCTGTAAATACTTCCATTCTTCTGGCGTCAATCATCGGACAAATCAATGCCCCTCGCTCCGTAGCTATCAGTTTTACTGCATTTGCCATCGTTTTTAACGTGCACAAAGAAATCAATGGAAGATCCAATGCATGACAAATCCCTTTGGCCGCTGCCATTCCCACTCGTAAGCCCGTATACGAACCTGGGCCCCCTGTTACAGCTACCGCAGACAAATTCTCCAATTCAATTTTGTTGCTGTTCAATAATTGTTTGATTGCCGGATGCAAAAATCGAGCATGATCTTGTTGAATTTCATTTTGTAAAACTCCAAGACAGACTCCATTTTGAGAAAGCGAAACACTCGCCAATTCTTGCGCGGTGTCTATGTTGAGTATGTAGCTCATATTTCTTTAGATTTTTCTAACAAAAGAGCTGATGGTTTGTAAATGTCAGATTGCAGCGTCAGTTTTTCCAACAATTCCTTCACCCTGTGAAGCCCAAGTTTTTCTGCCCATTCAAATGGCCCCATCGGATAATTCGTACCGAGTTTAAGCGCTATGTCTATGTCTGGTTGGGTACTAACAGATTGTTCAAGTGCAAAAAAAGCTTCGTTGATGATCATAGAAATAACCCTTGGCGAAACAAAACCCGGCTCGTCTGGAAGCCATTTAAATGTTACTCCACAAGTTGAAGCCAAAGTATCTAAAACTTCATTGTTCTTGCCAGATAACTCCCATATTTTTCTTGTTAAAAATCCATTCCAACCGTTGATTCTCACAATATTTTCTCCGTGATGATAATCCGAAAGTTTTTCTGAAACGGCGTTAACCAAAACTGCTTTATTCGTGGCATGATAATCTGCTGCAATAGCATCATCATTGAGGTTAATGATGATATCTGATGTGGTATCTGCAATAGCTTCCTCTAAATGCTCGGTTGTAATCCACTCTATTTGAGGGAAATTTTCGATTATTTCTTTCACGATTTCTTTGTTCCCAAGAATATGCAATTTCATTTGTGTAAATTTTAGCAAAAATAGGCAGGGAAATAGGATATATTTGTATCCCAAGAAAAATCCCCAATGGAAAAAAAAATTGTGAATACCCCGGATGCCCCAGCACCGATTGGTCCATATAACCAAGCCGTAAAAACAGGCGACCTTCTTTTCATTTCTGGCCAGATTGCTTTAGTCCCTGGAACAGAAACCCTAATCAACAGCAGCATTGCAGAAGAAACAGAGCAGGTCATGAAAAACCTGCAGTCTGTACTTAAGTCAGAAAAAATGGACTTTAGTCATGTTGTTAAAACAACCATTTTTTTGAGTGGTATGGAACATTTCGCGGAGGTGAACAAAGTATATGGACAATACTTCGTTACAGATTTTCCTGCTCGTGAAACGGTTGCTGTAAAGGGATTGCCTCGAAATGTAAACGTTGAGATCAGTATGATCGCTTCATTATAAACATGATTATCATTACCGCATCCGTTCATCCTTTATTCACGGAAACCCTTATTGAAAAAGGAATTTCCTACGTTTTGAATATTGGAATTTCTTACAAAGATTTATTGCCTCTTTTGAAAGAAGCCACTGGACTTGTAGTTTCAACGCACATAAAAGTAGACGCTAATTTAATTGACCATGCTCCAGAATTGTTATGGATTGGCAGACTAGGATCTGGTATGGAGCATATTGATGTTGCTTACGCACAAAAGAAAAACATTGCTTGTTACAGTAGCCCAGAAGGCAATTGCAATGCGGTTGCTGAGC
>JBDLUO010000226.1:0-5532 GCA_039805285.1 Bacteroidota bacterium | reverse complement strand
GTTTTCCGCCTGTTGTCTGATTCTTTCTGTAAACGTCACTTTACATGAGGTAAGAGCATAAATACATAAGAAATAGAAAATATATTTCATGGAAGAAATGGTTTTAACGTTTAGAATGAAGGAACTACTTTTTCAGTATATTTTTCGTCAAAAAAAAATGTAATAATTATTGATTTCAGTGCAAAATTAAACACTTCGTTTATTCAGGACTGTATTGTTTCAATTTAACTCGAACTTACTCTTATTTATCCGAACTATTTCTTAATAATTTGTGAATGAGTCAGTTGAATTATTTCCTCACTTACTCATTGGTTTTCAATTTTTCACTGATGTTTTTACGGTGTGTCTTAACAGTATGCTCGCTGATGAACAAGATACCAGCTATCTCCTTTGAGGTTTTTCCTGCAGAAAGCAATGCTGCGATTTCTTTTTCGCGTTTGGTTAACGAGAGTCCGGTTGTGAATGAATCACGAATGGGAATTGAATCGTTGATGTGAACATCAAAATAAACCTCCTCGTTGATCATACTGTGTAACGCATCTTTCAAAATCGCTTTCCCAGATGTTTTTAACACATAAGAATCTCCAATGAATGCGGTAAGGTCTAAACCCAAATCGATGGGTTGGTACATAGAGAGCAGCATGATTTTTATTTTTGAGCCATATGCATTTTTGATTTTTTCCATCATCACAATTCCATTTTCCTCAGAAGAAATATTGATGTCCAAAATCAAAATATTCACTTTTTCTTTCTCTATCTTTTCAATCAGGTCTGATGTTTTGGATGAAATGAATACCAGTTTGAATTCTGGCTGTTCACATACAATTTTTCCAATGCCTTCTGCAAAAAGAAGGTGGTCATCAACAATCGCTACATTATACATTTTCATTTTTGGTAGGTTTAAATTCTATAGATACACAGAATCCGTTTTTCAGACTTGTTTCAATATGAAATCGACCTTTTAATAATTCCGCAATTCTTTTCATGTTTTTTAATCCCATTCCATATTGCAATTGGTCTGGCATACTTCCGGTTCCATCATCTTCATAATATAGAGAAATCAGATTTTCATGATAAATGATTTGTAAAATCACTTGTTTTGCGTCAGCATGTTTCATCATGTTTTGCAGCAGTTCCTGAACAAATCGATACAGCAACAACTCGCTGGCATGGGGTATTTTATCCCGATCCCCAATCCATTCAAATTGTATATCCACCTTGCTGTTTTTCAAAATGGTTCGGATCAAAAACAAGATTGATTCGTAAATCCCTTTTTCTTTCAGATTCATGGGTGAAAATCCATGGCTGATTTGTCTGATTTCTTCGCTGATGGATGTGATTTGTTTTGCAATTTCATTTCTGCCTGTCTCGTCCAATGGCATATTTTCGGTTTCCAAACGAAGCAGTCCCATCTTTGCGCCAATATTATCGTGAAGCATGGATGAAATTCGACTCATCTCAGCTTTTTGAAAATTAGACAATTCCAAACCCAACATGTTTTCCATATTTTCTTGTTCTTGTAAATTGAACTCAGCTTGTTTTTGATAGATCTTAAATTTCCAGGTCATGGCCAATGCCATAATCATCGCATCGCAGAAAAGACCGATATACATGGTGTTCTTCGTAAAATCATTGTGTTCTACCAATCCGGCTTGATTTAAAATGAAGATGATGAAAAAAATGCTACTGGTAAGCAAAGAGGCAAGCGCAAAAGAAGCATAGCGTATCTTTCTCCTGAACATACTGAAGGCCTCATAAATCATGATGAACAAGATAGTCGGCGACAATATTCTTTGAATGTTAAGCCAGATTGCTTGTGTTTTAAATTGATCGTTAATGGATGTGACAATAGCGAGGATGGCTAAAACGCCATACAAGATGATGATGAATCGGTTGATTTTATAATAAGCCGGTGCGTTTGTTCTGATGTCCAAAAGGCGATTAAAAAAGAAAAGCATAGGTATAATGCTGATGGAAATTACAATCGGTCTTATCAGGTCGTTTAATGAGGGTAGATTGGGGTATAGGTACATGAACATCAAACCTATATCGGTAGATAAAGCAAAGATGAAGCAGAGCATATAAATGCTATACCACAAATACAATTGCTCTCTGATGCTGATGAAGAGATAAAAATTAAGAATGAGAATAAAAATAAATAAACCAATCAAAATGTAGATTAAAAAATGATTGGTGAAATATTGATAGAGAAAATAGTCTTCAGAACATAAATAAATGGGTAATTCCATTTTCGTAAATCGCTTGTCTAACGCTACGATAAAATAAAGGGAATCAGAAATGTTTTCAGGTAGAGGAAAAACAAAACTTTGGGTTGGTAAGGGTCTGGTTTTGTGTGCAAGATTATCTCCCGTTACTCCATAATCAATCACTACTCGATCTTTGTCTATTAGCCATCCATGGATGAAATTGATATGAGGATTGTCGATGTTGATGTATGCTATCGGTTCATCAAGTTTTTGTTTGATGGGAATTTTCAAATACAGTGTGTAAGGAATTCCGCTTGTTTTAATTGCCTCATTGGTAAATGGAATCCAGTTTCGTTTCCATAGCCAACCAATCTCATTGGTAAAATCAAATGTTGCTGCCGAATCATAACAGTAATAAAATGTTTCACCTTTAGGCGCATAAGACTCACCATTTAAACGAATGTCTATTTGTGCTTCGACTTGTTGAATGCCGAACAAAAAGAAAAAGCAAAAAATAATTAAATTCTTCATTGTGCCATTTGAGTTCAAACCTAAATCATAAAAATTCTTCTTACATCATTGAAACAAAACCAATGTGTAAATATTTTGCTTTATTTCTCATCCAAATAAGCAACGCCCCCTATGCGACCAACCTTCATTTCGTTTTTTGATTCTTGGATTACGATTTCATAAAATTCAACTACAAGTTTAAAATCCTTTGTTTCCATAACGAGCCTCAGATCATCTTTCTCATATGCATTATTGTCGTTTGCTTTCAATTTTAATTTTTCAATCAAAGGGCTCAAGGCCAGTTGATATTCTTTGTTTTTATATTTTAACAGCAGTGCCGGACTCGGCTTTTGAACAATCAACAAGTCTGTTGCTTTAATCTCTTTTGTTTTATTTACATCATGTATCAGAGATCTTGTGGCATCTCCTTCTAATGCAGTAAGACTGTATTCATTAAAAAGAAAAGCATAGTCATAGCCGGATACAGATATTATGTTTTCATTTCTATTTTTCAATTCGAATGTCGATTCACTTTTTTGTGATTCTGTTTCGCCCCTGGTATTTGAGGATAGTCCTAAGGTATTCAAATACAATTCAGGTTGGTCATAGTTGTAATTTATCCATTTGTTTTTTCTGGCATCCTTCACAATAGAATCCATATTTTGGGTGAACCAATCGTTCAAAACATCGCAGTCGTGGAATTGATCAAGATATTGAAAAATGGATATCACTTCATTCTGTAAAGAGTCCGTTAGTTTTTTATCATTCAGTATTGTAATCTCTCTTTGCATCAAAGATGTATTTTCGGCAGGCCATTTTGTTTCGGATAATACCTTTCCATTTTTCATAATCCCAGCTTGTGTAAGCAAGACTTCAAGTCGTTTTTTCTGGTTCTGTTTCGGAATATTGTCCATGCTCCAGGGTCCGAAACTAGAGAGAAGTAAAATGATGATCAATGAAATAGGAATGAAACGGATATTTGTTTTTCCCATTATGGTATAGACGCTTACAATGCTCACCCAAATGCCGAAAATCAAGATTACATATCTGTTTAGTGTTATGCCATAATCGCCCAATCTCAAAAAGATAGCGAAGAACAGCATAAACAACAAGGGCATTAATAGTATATAATACCATCTGGTACTGTTTTTGATCCATTGGTTTTCGGATGAATTGGCATAAGGATGAAGCAATAAAAAAGTAAGTCCACCAACAACCGAGATACACAAGATCAAATAAGAAACTATGCCTTTGGGCCATTCCCAAGACAAGATTATTTTTCCGCCATATGCATACAGGATCAATAAATAAATCAGCAAGAGTGGCAAAAGAATGTACTGAGAAAATATTTTTAAACCAGCTGGATAGGTTTTTTGATGTTCGAGCGCTTGTAAATCGGAAGGGATGTTGGCTACGAAGAACCAGGTGTTAAATATGGTAAATACTGTTACATAAATTTCAGGGAATAGTTTGTCGTCTAGTGTCACATCAAATAACATTTTTATAGCACCAAGTGCAAGTAATAGTCCGGTAGACAATACGGTAGAGAATATCTGTGTTACAATAATCCTGATGAACAATAGCTTATTGTAATTCCAAAATCCGTTGTATTTTTTTTCTTTTACAAAAGGGATAATGGCGATCATTAAATGCGCCGTTATAAAATAAATCAGATAGTTGATGTAAGGGAAAGCATGTATGAATTGTGATTGAGCATTGGGAAGAGAAAGGTAGATGAGCGCCAATAAAATAAAAACAATTCCATAGATTGATGCTCTTTGTTTCCATGAATTGAAATAGGTTTCAAAAAAGATTTGTGCGAGAAAAAAAGATGAAATGCCGATCAATGATGTTAGCAGTAAATTTAGTTGACTGAAGCGCTCAAAGTCTTTGTCTTGCTCAATCATCACAATAACAACGAAAGCAAATATAACCGCGGATAAAATAGTAGCGGGGAAACGAAAAAACGCAATCTTCGCATTGCTTAGCATTGATTTAATGGAGGAAAGTTTCATGGGTTCTTATTTGTCATTTTTAATTCATTATTTAATATATCCTGAATGCCTTTTTTAAAACAGACACAATGGTAGTTGCCAGAATTGCACCAGAAAAGGCGAGAAATATGTCTTTTTGCGCATCCCAAATGTCTCCCTGTGTTCCCAAATAAGCGGCGCCTTGCGCTGCAAAAAAAACATCCGCAACAGCCCATTCAATTAGTTCATAAAAAGCACTAATGGACAGAGTTATCTCGATGGGTAAAATCCAAGAAACCAAGGCGGGATATTTTAACCAGCTCAGAAACAATTCGCGCATCGGATAAGCGAGTAAAAATCCAAAACTGAAATGAACGATTCGGTCGTAATGATTACGAGAGGCATGAAAATAGTCTTTGAGCCAATACCCAAACGGATTTTCGGCATAAGTATATTTGGCGCCGTAAATGTGAAGACACAAATAAACCGTAATCAACAAATAGCTTAAATCACTGAAAGTATATTTTCGATAAGTTAAAAGCAAAAATGTCAGAAAAATAAAAGTCAATGTATTTTCCAATATCCAATTATTGATGTCTGTAGTAAACAGAAAAGTGTTGATCCAAATACAGAAAAAAGTGATTAGGCACAACCACAAGAATTTGTTTTCACGAAAAGGAACCCTCATGGGTGAGATGGCTACTGTAAACGGCATAAATTGTTTTTTATCAATTTCTTGTTGAATTCTTTCTCCTCAAATTACGTCAATAAATTAAACCACTTCAGGCAAAATTTGTACAAACGGAAAATTCAGGGGATGAGTAGATTTGGAAAAATGACAC
>JBDLUO010000225.1:0-2593 GCA_039805285.1 Bacteroidota bacterium | reverse complement strand
AAGAAACCCTCAACTTGGAACATGTTTTTTACAACATCAAACGTGTACCAACCGTAATCGTTATGCTTCAAAACCGTGAGGTAGGTCGTATTATCGAAAATGTAAATGAGAGCATTGAAGCCGATTTACTTCGTATCATTGAAAAAGATGCTAAAGAATTGGAGAAAAAGAAAGCTGCTAAGAAGTAATTGTTAAATCTTACCCTCTAAATTTTTTCTTGATTCACCTTAGGTTCTACTTTTGAATGTAATTTTTGAAGGAGTTTCTGCATTTTAAGTTCAAGTGTAGCATATTCTATTTCTTCTTGGGCTGTATATATCAGCATCATCTCCAAGGTTTGATTTGTAGCTTTCAACGCTTCTTTTAACGCTACTTTATTGATGCGATAGGTTTCTCTCGTCAATCGCTTAATTCTATTGCGTTTATTGGCACGTTTAAAGATTCGTTTAGGCACAGAAATGCCCATCACCAAAGGTGCTACTTGGTCTGATGCTTCGACTAAATTGGCTGGAGCTATCCTAAAAATAACTTTGTAGGGAAAAACAAAAAACGCTTCTCCGGTCCGGAAAAGCGTATCAATAGTTTTTTTGCTCTTTAACCTCTCTGTTTTAGAAAGAGAAAAGGGCTTATTCATACTGTTGTTTATTTCAAACGACTTTCGTCCGAAACGGTTAATTTTTTACGGCCTTTCTTACGACGTGCGGCCAGCACTCTTCTTCCGCCTGGAGTTTCCATACGTTGACGAAATCCGTGAACAGATTTTCTTCTACGGCGGTGTGGTTGGAATGTGCGTTTCATACAAGTAATTTTTTAGTTCCTAATTTTAAAGGACTGCAAAAGTAATGATTTTTTTTAAAATACCAAAAAAACCTAGTATTTATATCCTACATAAGTTGTTTTTGCAGATCCGTCCGGAGGCCAACTCGTGTAAAGGGTGATTGTAAGTACACCATTGTTTAAGCTTCCGTTGCCCCAATACTTGTTTGTAAGGATAGTTTTTTCGGGAATCGTAATGTAATTTCCATTGACAGTTCCGTCAATTACTTCTACTACAGAATCGCGGATAGAATTGAATGTGATGCCAAATTTGTCACTTTTTGCTTTTACACGAAGTGTATCATCATTATCATCAACAATCGTATCGTTGATGAGTTTTGTGCGGATACAAGCATAATAGGAATCAAACTTTTTGTTGACTTTAAATTGACAGCTATCACCTTCAAATCCTGCACTACAAAGGCAATCCCCCTCGCGACATACGCCATTGTTTTGGCATATCACGTTGCGGGTAATGCAAGCATCGGGTTTGCACGATGAAAAATAAGTCACTACGCTGAAAAATGCGATGATTAAAAACGAGGTAAGAAATGCAATACGTTTCATTTATGGCTTAGTAGTTTAAGGTTGAGTAAATTTAACTCCATTGTACACGCAAGCATGCGTTTCGAGTGTAGTAGCATCTTTGGTTTCAATATACAAGGTTACGTATTTGCCATCCAAATACCCATTGCCTTTGTATATAGTACCATTGACAGTTTGCTCCTCAATCTCTATTTTATCTATATTAATAGTTGCTTTGATAGCATTGTTTTGGTCAAATATATCATACAAAGTTACGCGATTTGGTTGTGCATCTGGCGCAATCACTAAGTTGACCACTTCAGGTATCAAACCATTGCAGCGCAAGGTTCCGTCCCAAGTACCAATGAATTTTTCGTACATTTTAGTTGCACAAAAAGGACCTTCGTAACCCAATGCGCATTTGCATACACCATCACGACATACGCCATTGTTTTTGCAAATAATGTCCTTGCAGGCATCTTTGTTACACGCGTTGAAAACGATACTTGATGCCACCAACAGGAACATGGATACCGTAGCTAAAATAATAGTAAATCTTCTCATAAACCTAAGAATGGATAACAAACGTAACAAAAATAGTTAAATTTTTCATCTTTATTTGATTAATTTTTTATTGGATTCCACCCTTGTGCTTTTAATTCTATTTTATTATTCCCATTTGTAATGAAATAGTTGCCATCCTCAGGCTTGGTTACATGCCCTATCACAGTCACTAAATCAGTCGTTCCAAGCTTGGAAAATGCATCGGGCGATACGGTAAACAGCAACTCATAATCCTCGCCACCGTTCAATGCTGCCGTGCTTGCTGCTATGCCAAATTTCTCTGCCATTGCCCGTGTTTGCTCATGTATCGGGAGTTTTTCTTCGTATAACTGGCATCCAACTTCACTTTGCTTGGAGATATGTAAAATTTCTGAACTTAAACCATCGCTTATATCAATCATAGCTGTAGGCAATATCTCATTTTCCTTCAGCCAAGCCACTACTTTACGTTTGGCTTCAGGCTTCATAAAGCGCTCCAACACGTATGTTTGATCCTCTAGGTCGGGCTGTATACCTGGATGTTCGAGGTAAATTTTCTTTTCGCGTTCGAGCAAAAGTAAACCCATGTATGCAGCACCCAAATTGCCTGATACACAGATTAAATCATTGACTTGTGCACCACTTCTAGTTACATATTTATTTTCTTCTATTTCGCCTATAGCGGTAATGCTTATAATTAAACCCTTGA
>JBDLUO010000224.1:0-9980 GCA_039805285.1 Bacteroidota bacterium | reverse complement strand
CAGCAATCCCGCACAAATATTACCAAAATTTCCACTGGGTACAGATACAATAGGCGCCTCTTCTTCTTGATTCCATTGTCTCCAAGCCATGAAATAAAATAACTGTTGTGGAATCCATCTTGCCACATTGATGGAATTGGCAGAGGTAAGAAAAAGGTCTTTTCTCAATTCAATGTCTGAAAATGCCTGTTTTACCAATGTCTGACAATCATCAAAATCTCCTTCAATTTCAATGGCATGTATATTGCCACCCATGGCTGTCAATTGTTTTTCCTGTACTGCACTTACCTTTCCCGAAGGAAAAAGTATCACCACATCTACCCCTTCAACGCCAAAGAAACCATCTGCAACCGCTCCTCCTGTATCTCCCGAAGTAGCTACCAACACTGTCATTCTTCGACTTTCATCTTTCACAAAATGGCTCAAACAACGGCTCATGAATCTTGCACCCACATCTTTGAATGCGAGTGTATTGCCATGAAAAAGCTCAAGTACATGGATGTCTTTTTTAATTTCTAGGAGGGGTATAGGAAAATCAAACGCCTTATCTACTATGTCAAAAAGTTCACGTTCTTGTATACAATTTCCAACGTATGGTTTAAGAATCTGAAATGCAATTTCAGGTACAGACATGCTATTCAACTCGTCAAAAAAAACACTATCAAATATGGGGATGTGCTCAGGAAAGTACAGTCCTCCATCAGTTGCCAAACCTGCAATAGAGGCTTCCTTGAAATTTACCCAGTCAGATTTTCTGTTTGTGCTATAGTATCTCATGAATGGTTTGCTTATTTTGAATTCAACACTTCAACTCCTTTTTTTGATGGCCTGGTTACATAAGATTTGCATTCTATATTGATCCTATCAAATACCGATTGCATTTCCGAAGCCACTTTTGTTGCCGTATCTTCATCTTTACTGAACATGAATATGCTCGGACCACTACCGGAAATTCCTCCTCCCATGGCGCCTGCTTTTAATGCGCTTTGCTTCACTTCATCAAATCCCGGGATTAGTCTGCTTCTGACTGGCTCAACGATTACATCTACCAAAGATCGACTGATCAATTCTAAATCGTTCATACAAATTCCACCCACCAATCCTCCTACATTCGCCCATTGAACAACCGCTTTTTTTAAGGGTATGTCAACCAGAAGAATTTCTCTGGCATACGAAGTTTTGATTTCAATTTGAGGATGAACGATGCTGATAAACAGATCTGGATTGTTTAATTTAACGACATCTGATTCACTGGTATCTCTTATCAAAACAGTACCGCCTAAAATACAGGGAGCCACATTGTCTAGATGACGAGAGCCGCTTGCCATTGCTTCGCCTTCCATAGCAAGCGAAAGCAATGCTTTATCAGACAATGGTTTACCAAGCAACTCATTAACGGCAACCACCACACCTGCGGCACTTGCCGCACTGGAGCCAAGTCCGGAACCGGGTTTTATTTTTTTCTCAATGACCACATCAAATCCTTCACGATAATCCAACATTTTCATCATGGCTTGTAAAGAAACTCCGGCAATATTTTTATTCGGATCTTTAGGCAACCCAAACGTATCCTTATGATGTATAGAGATGCCGGGGTTGCTTCTTTTTGAAACATGAATGATATCAAACGGCTCTTGCAAAGCCATACCCAAAATATCAAATCCACAACATAGATTGGAAAGCGTGCCTGGAGAACTGACTGTTATAGTTTGCATGTTTATTTTTTTGTGGCTCTTATGATATCGGCAAAAACGCCGCTGGCAGTTACATCAGCTCCTGCTCCCGCCCCTTTGATTACTAAGGGTTGTTGCTGATATCTGTCCGTATAAAACAACACTACATTGTCTTTGCCATAGAGATGATAAAAATCATGATCAGAACCAATCTGTTGGAGTCCAACACTTGCCTTTTCTCCATCATAGGCAGCTACAAATTTGAGTTTTTTGTTTTCCTTTTTTGCAGATTCATACAAAGACAAAAAGTGTGACTCATGCTTTTTCATGGCTTCATAAAATTCTTCTATAGTTCCTGTCATACATGCATCAGGCATAAAGCTTCTGTTTTCAATCTGACCAAACTCCATGGACACGCCAGATTCTCTTGCCAAAATCAAGATCTTACGCATTACATCTGTTCCTCCTAGATCTAATCTTGGATCAGGTTCTGTATAACCCTCCGATTGTGCTAGAGCAACTACATCGGCAAATGAAACACTGCCATCATAAGTATTGAAGACAAAATTCAACGTACCACTAAGAACAGCTTCCATTCTGTGTATCTTATCGCCACTGTTTACCAAATCATTGATGGTTCCGATGATTGGCAACCCAGCACCCACATTCGTTTCAAATAAAAAGTGGGTATTGAATTCTTTTGCAAGTTCTTTCAATTTCTGATAGCGCGAAAATGATGAAGATGCAGCTATCTTGTTGCATGCCACAACTGAGATGCTTTTTTGCAAGATCCTTTCATATAGAACGGAAACTGCATCGTGAGCCGTAATATCGACAAAGATTGAATTTCGAAGGTTCAAAGACATCATACTTTCTGCAAATCGATCCAGATCTGCATACTCACCCTCGCTCAATATTTTTTCCCATTCCAATAAATCTATTCCGGATTCATTCACTTTCATTTTACGGCTGTTCATGATACCTGTAACCCTTAGCTGTATTGATAAGTTCTGTTGGAGTTTCTGTATTTGGTTTTGAATTTGACTGATCAATTTCTTACCGACATTGCCGGTTCCTGCAATAAAAACATTTACTTGTTTGTATGTCGTTTCAAAAAATTCTTCATGTAAAACATTCACTGCTTTTTTTGCTTCGATTGTACTCACCACTGCTGATATATTCATTTCAGAGGATCCCTGTGCAATTGCTCTGATGTTGATGCCATTTCGGCCAAGCGCACTGAACATTTTTCCACTTATGCCTGAATGCTCATGCATCCGCTCTCCTACTGCAGCAATGATGGATAAATCATTTTCAATAAGCAAAGGATCAATCATACCTATCGAGATCTCACGATCAAATTCAGCATTCACAGAACGAACTGATATGCTTACTTTTTCTTCATCAATTCCTACAGTTATGGAATGCTCAGAAGAACTCTGTGTGATAAAAATAACATTCACCGATTCACGGCTCAATGCTTCAAAAAAGCGTTTTGAAAATCCGGGTATACCAATCATACCCGATCCTTCGAGGGTTATCAGACTTACTTTATTGATGGAAGAAATTCCAGTAATCAGTGAGGTGGTAGAATTCGATTCGGAACTGAATGTGATTTTACCATCGGTAGAAATGACTGTTCCCTCATCCGCTGGACTGAACGTATTTTTAATCCAAACGGGAATGTTTTGATTCATTACCGGCTGTATGGTGGGAGGATAAATCACTTTGGCTCCAAAATGGGAAAGTTCCATTGCTTCCTTGTAGGTAACGGAGGGAATGATTTTAGCATTTGCGCATAACCGTGGGTCTGCCGTCATCATGCCACTCACATCGGTCCAAATTTCAAGAACCTCTGCCTTAAGAGCTGCTGCGATTATGGCTGCTGTATAATCCGAACCGCCTCTGCCAAGCGTAGTAGTATGGGAATCGAAATCAGAAGCGATAAATCCTGGTACAATAGATAGTAATTCAGATTCTGAAAACAGATGATTTATTTCTTGATTTGTTGAAGTAAAATCAACTCTGGCATTTCCGAATGTGGAATTGGTTTTGATGATTTTTCTTGCGTCAACCCATTGGGCTTTCATTCCAGAAAGAACAAATGCTTCTGCAATGATCATAGAAGAGAGCAGCTCACCAAAAGAAACAACACGGTCTTGGGTTTTGGGTGTGATCTCTCCGATCATATAAATACCTTGGATGATTTTCTTCAGCTCCTCCAAGTTGGTTTTTATCTGATTCAAGATATTTTCATTTTTATCAGGCATCAGACCGTATATCAAAGATTGATGCCTTGATTCTATTTCATCAACCATTTCTACATAGCTCAAATCGCCTTGTGAAGCCACTCGGGCACAGTTGAGCAGCAAATCCGTTATTCCTCCCAATGCAGAGACCACGACGATATCCGAATGTTTTTTTCTGGATTTGACAATATGAATGACTTTTTTGATGTTTATTGCGTTGGCTACAGAAGATCCGCCGAATTTTAAAACTTGCATAGGTAATGTATCAAACTGTGATCGTAATTGGTGTATACTAGGATTTTTTGTAAGCATCATTGTGAATCGAAGCGACAGCTCTTCCGGAAGGATCGTTCAAATTACGGAACGAGGCATCCCAAGCAAGTGCTTCAGGTGTACTACATGCGACAGATTTTACTGATGGCACACAAAGTGCAGCCGAGTCTGATGGAAACAACTCACTAAAAATGGAACGATAATGATATTCTTCTTTAGACTGTGGTGTATTGATTGGAAAACGATGTGCCGCTTTTTCCATCATTTCATCTGAAATCAATTCCTGGGCCTTTGCCTTTAATGAATCGATCCAGCCATAACCAACACCATCTGAAAACTGTTCTTTCTGACGCCATGCTATGGATTCCGGCAAGTAATCTTCAAAAGCTTTTCTCAAAATCCATTTTTCCATTTTACCATTAGACGCCATTTTATCCGCAGGATTCAAATTCATGGCAATATCCATGAATTCTTTATCCAAAAAAGGAACACGACCTTCAATACCCCATGCCATAAGGGACTTGTTGGCTCTTAAACAATCATACAGGTGAAGTTTTCCGAGTTTACGAACTGTTTCTTCATGAAAACTTTTTGCATTAGGTGCCTTGTGAAAATAAAGATATCCTCCAAAAATCTCATCGGCACCTTCTCCGGAAAGAACCATCTTTATGCCCATGGATTTTATGACCCTTGCCAACAAATACATGGGCGTAGATGCCCTGACGGTAGTAACATCATAGGTTTCAAGATGATAAATTACATCACGCAATGCATCCATACCTTCTTGTATGGTAAAATGAATTTCATGATGTACGGAACCAATATGTGCCGCAGCTTGCCGAGCAGCCGACAAATCAGGAGAACCTTCTAATCCGATGGCAAATGAATGAAGTTGTGGATACCATGCTTGCTGTTTATCGTCTGATTCAATTCTCATAGAAGAGAATTTTTTTGCAATGGCTGAAACGATAGAAGAATCTAACCCTCCGGACAATAAAACACCATAGGGAACATCAGACATCAACTGACGATGAACCGCATCTTCGAGTCCTTTTCTCAAGGTTGAAATATTGGACTCATTGTTGCTGACACTTTCGAAATGCGCCCAAGATCGCATGTACCATTTTTGCGGAGTCAAGGATTGTTTGCTGAAAATAAAATGTCCAGGAGGAAATTCCTGAATTTTATTGCATTGACCTTCCAATGCTTTCAATTCTGAAGCAACATAGAGATGACCTTCCACATCCCACCCAATATAAAGTGGAACAATTCCCATATGGTCCCTGGCAATCAGAAAACAATCTTGTTCTGCATCATATAAAGCGAAAGCAAAAATGCCATTCAACTCTTCCAGAAAAGCTTCTCCTTTTTTTTGATATAAGGCAAGAATCACCTCACAATCGGATTGGGTTAAAAACTGATATTCTGAAATTGAATTTCGGAGTTCACGATGATTGTATATTTCTCCATTAACGGCAAGAGCTATGGTTTTTTCTTGGTTCAACAAAGGTTGACCTCCAGATTGAGGGTCGACTATTGCCAATCTTTCGTGGGCAAGTATGACGTTGTCGTTTGAATAAATTCCTGACCAATCCGGACCACGATGTCGAATTTTTTTAGACATCGACAAGATGGTTTGTCTATGATTTGACGCATTTTTGTTTTCTGAAAAAAATCCAATGATACCGCACATATTTAGAATGTTTTAAGTCAAAAAGCCAATACAAGTAAACGCAATTTAATATTTTATCCATTACTTTGCAATACATCAAACAATATATTAACCCTTTTTGATTTTATATTGTTTTTGCGCTTTTTTTTTAATTTTTTATCAAATTGTCTTCATAATTGAATGACCGATATTATAAGACGCTGCTTTTTGTCCGGTATTGTTGAATGTTGAAGTCTTTGTATTAGAGGCCAGCGTTGAAATAAATTGCTATTGGAAAGATGCTTAATTAGAGGTGTTTACATGCATTTTTAAGATTCTTTTCGCTTCAGATTTAACCTCGATCGTTTTTCTGTTCGCCCACATAATTTCACTTGCAATTTTCCTGGATTGTTCGACATCTACAATGGGAAAAGGATAATCTTTTCCGATTTCGCAATCGTATAATTTCTGTTCAATAGAAGTTAGCTTATGTGGTTCATGAATCAAATTGGCGGGTATATTGTTAAGCTCCGGAACCCATTTTTTTACAAACAATCCTTCTTTATCGTAAGACTCCGCATTTTTAATGGGATTATAAATTCGGATTGTATTTATACCGGTTGTACCACATTGCATTTGCAACTGAGGGTAATGAATTCCGGGTTCGTAATCCAAAAACTGTCTAGCTAAAAAATGTAATTCGCGCCAATCTTGCCATAGATTGTAAGCAAAAAAAGACACAACCATCGCTCTCATTCTGAAATTCAAATAACCAGTTTCAACAAGACAACGCATACATGCATCTATGATTGGAATACCTGTTCGTCCTGTTTGCCAGGCTTTGATATAGTCCTCATTTCTTGGTTTAATAATGGCATCAAAACCACGATTTATATTTTCAAATTCATATCTACATTCAGTTTCAAATTTTTGAATAAAATGGCAATGCCAATGAAGTCTTGAAATAAAATTAGACAGCGCTCTTTTGTTCGAAGAAACAGCATAATGCTTTGATGTGTATTGATAGACCATACGCATACTGATGTTTCCATAGGCTAGGTATGGCGAAAGACGACTGCAACTTTTTCTGCTTAATGAAGGACTGCTAATGTTTTTGCTGTAATCCACATGCCGCTCCGAAATAAAATTTTGTAGATATTTCCATGCGAAAGACTCTCCTCCAGGTTGAAAATTTGGATTTCTTTTTGTGATGTCGGCATGTAAATCATCGCCTTTAATTG
The DNA here is from genome assembly GCA_039805285.1 of Bacteroidota bacterium. GTDB lineage: Bacteria > Bacteroidota > Bacteroidia > Chitinophagales > Chitinophagaceae > Ferruginibacter. Next base: position 2,893 of record JBDLUO010000224.1, on the reverse strand, counting down.
ATCGAAAAGAATCAAGTGGTATGGAAACCGATTTCAATTCCTCTAATTTGATATTAGATGTCTGTTCAGACATTTTTAATTTCCATAGTTTCTGCCAATCCTTTCTAGACTCTAATCTTCGGATTATACCATTGGTTTGATACTCTTTCCAACAGATCTGCTTTTCATTGAAATAAGAAGCGATCAATTTATCTCTATCAAAAGTTAATTTATTGCCAGTTTCTACAGATGAAAACACAGTGTGAATTTGAAATAAAGAAGAAAGAGATTCAAAAACTACTTTTGCTTCATGGTGAAAAATATGAATTCTAGCATCACATGCGTTGAGCTTAATATTCATTTCAAGTAAAGATTCATGTACAAAACGCCAGTGTCTAACATCACTGTCATCATAAACCATGATCGATGGCTCAAAAATATAAATCAATAAAATAGGGAGTCCAGATTTATGGGCATTAAACAGAGGCTCATGGTCTGTAAAACGCAAGTCACGTTTAAGCCAAACAATATTTATTTTCTGTTTTGACATGAATGATTAGTCCTTGAAAATAGAGATAAAACGATGTTTCGTTGTTCTTAATGAGGTTTACCTTCAACCATAACAAAACAATTTTTTAATTGTTTGTTATGGGCGACCACTGTTTTTTTTTGCGTTTATAGAAAATGTGTAAGCGATTTTTTTCGTTTTTTTGACAGAAATAAAACGTCTAACTAATAGTCTTTATATTCTCCGATATAGTATGGCAAGTAACTAAAAAGGTGAAAAATGCAAAAAATGTCGAAAATTCATTCGATACCTAAAAACGCGAAAACCCTTGACTAGCAAAGGTTTAGTTTATCTTTTGTTACTGATGATTATCGGCGATTATTTACCGATACAAAACTTACTGAAAATATAATCTAGCTTATCCTCACTGGTTATCTCTCCGGTTATTTCGCCTAAATGGAAAAGGCATGTACGTATCTCTATGGCCAATAAATCGCCTGGTGTGTTTAATTGTATTCCTTCTTGAATCTGAATAATTGAAGTTAACATGTGTTTTAAAGCTTCTAAATGTCTTGCATTTGTTACCACCGTTTGATCCGAAGCTACAGCAGCACCTACCGTCGTTTGATGCATCCGCTGTTTTAACGTATCTATCCCTCTGTTCTGCTTGGCTGAAATCCGAAGAACAGCATCTTCTGAATTCGTTTCTTCTAGCTCATCATCACATTTATTCGCAACAAGTAAATAGTTAATTCCCTCTTCTTTAAAGAGCTTTAGCTGACTTTCAAGCTCCGTAGCCGTCTCCGTTTTTACATCAAATAAATACACGACCAAATCTGCCGTTCTCATCTTTTCTAAACTCCTTTCTATTCCGATGTTTTCTATCTGATCCTTGCTGTTTTGTCGAATTCCTGCTGTATCAATTAACCGATATAGCACACCCTCTATATTTAATGTTTCTTCTATCGTATCTCGTGTTGTTCCTGCAATCTCGCTCACAATGGCTCGCTCTTCTTTGAGCAAAGCATTTAAGAGTGTTGATTTACCTACATTGGGTTTTCCAATGATAGCTACACTCACTCCATTTCTTACTACATTACCCAATTGAAATGAGGCAATCAATTCCATTGTAACGGCCTTGATTTCTTTCATGAGTGATATGAATCTAGTGCGATCCGCAAACTCTACATCCTCTGTTGCAAAATCGAGTTCCAATTCAATCAGTGATGCAAACTGAATCAATTGTTCTCTCATCTGTTTCAGTTGAAATGAAAATCCCCCTCTCATGTTGCTTATGGCAAAGCGTTGCGCAGATTCTGTATTCGCTGCAATCAAATCTGCTACTGATTCTGCCTGCGTCAGATCTAACTTGCCATTTAAAAAAGCACGTTGTGTAAATTCTCCTTGCTTCGCCATTCGTGCTCCTTTTGAAATAAGCGCCTGTAATATCTGTTGCATAACGAAAGGACTGCCATGTCCGCTGATCTCTATGGTGTTTTCTCCGGTATAGCTTTTTGGACCTTTGAACAATGAAACAAGCACTTCATCAAGAATCTGTCCGTTCATTTGAATCGTTCCGAAATGAAGTGTGTGTGTAGGCTGTTTGGTTAGGTCTTTGGCCGGGAATATTTCATTAACAATGTCAATCGCATTAGGTCCACTAACTCGTATAACGCCAATAGCAGCAACCCCCGGAGCAGTGGCGGGTGCCACAATGGTATCTTCCCAACCTGATAGCTTATTCATAATGCAAATTTATTTCTATTCTGATGAAGTATGGCAATAAAAAATGCCCCTCTAAATTTGAGGGGCATTAATAATAGAATCAGAAAATTATTCAGAAACAACCCAAGTAATCGGCTGTCTTTTATATGCAATTACATTTCTTCCATTCTGAATGGCAGGCGTCCATTTACCTGATTTTTTGATGGCTCTAATCGACTCTTGTTCCATTCCATAACCATGACTTGTTTCTGCTTGCACATCACTTACGCTTCCATCTCTTGAAACAATGAATCTTACAATAACGGTATATTGTCCGGGAGGCGCTCCATTAGACCCTGGAACTTCACTGTCTAAATTGTTAGACAGATATTTTCTCCAAGCTGATGCTCCACCAACGTATTCGGCCTCAACTTCTACTTTAGTAAATACTTTGTTCTCATCGTCCTCTTTAGGCATTTCCACTGCTTTTGAATTGTCGTCAATGGGAGCCTGAACAATTTGATTGGTATTGTCGCTTTCTACAGTCTTGGTAGAAATCACTTGATCTTCCTTGATTTCTTCGATTTTCTCATCGGGTTTAACCTCTTCGTCTTTTACGATTTTAGGAGGTGTAAACTTGATTTGATTTACTTCTGGTGGCGGCGGTGGTGCTGGTGGCGGCGGCGGTGGAGGTGGTGGAGG
>JBDLUO010000223.1:0-5091 GCA_039805285.1 Bacteroidota bacterium | reverse complement strand
ATTACAATTTTCCGTTTATTTCAGCGATGTGAATGATCCATTTATTGCTTATTTGAAGAGTGATATAATTAATATCATCACTGAACAATCTGAAATAAATTATGATAAGAGTGTAGCCAAGCCTGTTATTTGGTATAACTATTTGCCAGATAAGGTAGCGTTGATTAAGCGAAGTCTTTTTTCAAAGCGTGAAATTCATTTATATAGCAATGAAAATGTATTGCATCTTTATACAGAAAATGAGGGTGTAATGAAAGCTGCTTGGTCTGGTATATTCAAAAGGATATTTGAAATACCGATTTTGGATATACAAAATACAATTGGAATTCATTTGCGTTTTATTGGTTTGCTTGGAGATTTTATTGATTTAAGAAATCATGAAGTAAATCCGGAACAACAATTGGCCATGATTGAATGGTGCGAAAATAAAATTCTTGAGATAGGAATTGCTCATCCTGAAATGAAGTTAAAGATCGTTTCAGATTCAAGTAATTTTCTTGAAGCACTAAATCGGAACACTAAGTTTGAAGATTTGAAGCATCGATTTTGTATTGATATATCCTGTATTGGACATACTGCAATTAATAAAGATAGATTCATATTCAAGAAATCAGTTGAAGATTTTATAGGATTAAGTTCATGCAATAAAGTGATACAAATCCGATATGGAAAAATGCATCGTAGCGAATTTTCAAAATACGCTGCGATAGCAGGATTAAAACAATTTGAATTGATTGAACACAATGAAAATTGAAAGAAAAATATTCCCTGGTCATATCATTGAATACCCATACCCATTATTCTATGATGAAAAAGATAAGGCACTTTTTTATGATGAAAACTATTCTTTTCAAATTCCATTGATAAAGATATTTGAGTTAAAAAATGCAGTGATTAACCAGCATACTGTAATGTCTGACTGGAAAGTACAGGATCAGTTCCTGAGGCACAATAAAATTAATATACTCAATCGGGTTAAAAGATTAATACAAATTAGTATCCAAACTCAAATAAGAAGGAAAAAAGTAATTTTAGGCTATCAGGTGTGGGGTAATAATTATTTTCACTGGATGACTGAAACCCTTCCTGCAATAATCACAATGAATCAATGTAATGTTGAAGCTATGGTAATGCTTCCTGAATCACTTCATCGTGTTTCGTTTGTTAGAGATGCTTTGTGTATGCTCTCTTTTAAGTATGAGTTCTTCAATGATAAACAAGCTGTTAAGACAGAATCACTATTTGCGATACCTATTCCTCATGTAGGGAGATTTCATCATACATATATGCACCAAACAGCTAAAGTTTTGAAGAATTCAGCTGGAGTTGTAGAAGGAATAGTTCCATATAGAAGGGTTTACATAACCAGATCGAATGCAAGAAGACGAAAAGTAAGTAATGAAGTTGAATTGATTGAGTTTTTAAGAAAATACGATTTCGAAATACATAAATTGGAAGATTATACAATAAAGGAGCAGATTCATTTATTTCATGAAGCTGCGATTGTGTTATCTAATCATGGTGCTGGTTTGACCAATATCATGTTCATGAATGAAGGCTCCAGGGTGCTGGAACTCAAATCAGCGCAGAATAATTACTGGTGTTTTTTTTCCCTTGCTAATGTCTTTGGTTTACAGTATGGGTATCAACTATGCAGTTCAACTAACTTAAATCATCGAGAGGCTGATATTTTCGTAGACTTATTCAATTTATCTTTTAGGCTAACTGAATTACTACAAAAATCTGTTGGGTAATTAAAATTAAATTTTAAAATAAGTTAAAATAAAATATTTTAATGAGCTTTTTTTTAAAAAAACTTTAAACTAAGATGTCCAGGATTTTAATGTTGTATGCAAACGATCTTTCACCAAGTGATTTGGAAAAGAAAGCGATAGCAGGTACCCAGACTGCTTTTATTGAATTATCTCGTGCATTTACTAAATTAGGACATGAAGTAGTTGTTTTAACAAGAACAAGTGAGCTTGTTGATTATCATAGTTTTAAATGGATGAACTTAAATGAATCCAATATATATGAAGAATTTGATTTGATGATTGTTAATGTTTCAGTTGGACTTTTCAAGCAATTCAAGCATGTTAAAGCAAAGAAAAAGATACTTTGGATCCACAATGAAGCCAAGTATCTTTTTTACTGGAAACGCTTGAAGTATCTAATCCGATTTAGGCCAATGGTAGTCTTTTCAGGCGAATATCATCGTTCTACTATGCCGTTTTTCATTCCAACAGGAGGCAGGAAAGTGATACCATTTGGTTTAAATACAGAAATATTTTGTTATGATAATAACAAACATTTGATCCCTTCTCCCCGTGTTTATTTTACCAGCAATCCGTTGAGGTCTTTGCGGTGGTTGGTGGATTTATGGGTTTCTGAAATTCATCCCATCGTACCACATGCAGAGTTGCATATTTTTTCTGGGTGGAAGACGTATGGCGCTTGGGGTGAGCAAGTGAGAAGTCGTATGCAGGCTGAAATCGATTATGCACATTCAAAGTCAGGCAGCAATATTGTTGTGCGGGAAGTACTTCCCAAGAAAGATCTTTTCTTGGAAATGCAACAAGGCAGGGCCATGTTTTATAGGGGGGATCGATCTGAGACCTTTTGTCTGGCCGTTGCAGAGGCACAAGCCATGGGTTTGCCTGCGGTTGTTTGTGACTTGGGGTCAATGAAAGAGCGGGTGGTTCATGAACAAACAGGTTTTGTGGCAAAAGATGACAATGAATTTGTGGATTATGCGTTAAAGGTACTGACAGATGATCAGCTTTGGAATAGACTTCGCACCAATGCGCTTGAGCATGGGAAGGAACTTACTTGGAGCAGATCAGCAAAGGCATTTATGGAATTGACCTACAAAAAATAATTGTGCAGCAACTTGGATACATCAAGCAGATAGACGGAATCAGGGCCATTGCAGTGATGATGGTGGTTATCTTCCATTGGTTTGCAGGAGGGATGGTTACCCAATCAGGCATTGGTTCCATTGGAGTAGATATATTTTTTTCACTTAGTGGATTCCTTATCACCCGTATTTTACTTGTATACAGATATAATAATGAAAACGGAACTGATCCGCATGGGAAATGGCACTTGGTAGCTAGGTTCATGTATAGGCGAGCTTTGAGAATTTTTCCTCCTTATTTTCTTCTTTTATTTGTAGTTTTTCGTTTAAATCATTTTTTGCCCAATACTCTCAAAGTAGATTGGGGATGGTATGTGGCATATTTGCAGAACTTTCTTTTTTACATCCGCCAGTCATGGCCTATTGGAAAGGTATCACCTTTTTGGACCCTTGCTGTCGAAGAACAGTTCTATTTGTTTTGGCCATTGGTTATCCTTTTTTTGCCATTAAAGCGTTTGGGTTGGGCAATTGGGATGCTTTTTACAATTGGATTTCTTTGTTATCATATGTTGCCGCTAGTATTAGTCAAAAAGAGTATGGTTGACGTACTTACTCCAACTTGTTTGCATGCATTTGCCGCAGGGGCTGCAGTGGCTTGGTTTCACTTGAACAAACCAAATTTATTGAACAAGTCATCTTCCTTTCTTTACATAGGGTTTGCTTTGATTCTATTTTCGATATTGGGAAGGTTGTTTTCATTTTATACGTTGATTGATCACCGCAGTTTGGTGGCTCTGGGAACATCTTGCATCATTGTATATGTTTTAAATAAACCCGAAGGCGGATTTGGTAAAAATGTTATAGGAAATCCAGCAATGGTCGCGATAGGTAAAATCAGTTATGGTATTTATCTCTACCATAACTTCATTCCCAGCTACCTTAAAGGTATTCGAGTTTGGTTGGTTAAACGTAATCCAGATTTTTGGTTACTTAATTGTTTTCCAGATCATGTAAGGAGTCCAATCTTCTTTTATGTGGAGTGCTTTTTTTTGTTATTCTTATTATCATTTTGCTCCTTTCGATTTTTCGAAAAACCCTTAATGTCGTTAAAGAATAAAATTTCTTGACATTTTAAATGATTAATTGACGCTTTTGGATATGAAAAAAACTATACAAATAAAATCTTCCAGATCCTTATTCGACTTGCGTTTGCAGGAGGTCTGGGATTACCGTGACCTATGGTTCATGTTTGTGAAGCGGGACTTTCTCGCATCCTTCAAGCAGACCATTCTCGGTCCACTCTGGTTTTTTGTGCAACCTGTCCTCACAACGCTGATTTTTACATTTGTTTTCGGAAACATAGCTGGTATCAGTACTGATGGCATGCCTAAAGTGCTGTTCTACATGAGCGGATTGGTCATTTGGAATTACTTTTCTGAGGGGTTTAACAAGACAGCTAATCTGTTTGTTTCCAATGCAGCCATGTTTGGAAAAGTATACTTTCCCAGATTGATTATGCCACTGTCAATTGTAACATCCGGATTAATCCGTTTTGCCATTCAGTTTTGTCTTTTTTTGGGTATACTTTTTTACTTCAAAATTACAGGAGACACCAATGTAGCCCCCAACTGGAATGTGCTTTATGTTCCTTTGCTTGTGTTGATGATGGCAGGCTATGCGCTAGGTCTGGGGATGATCATCAGCAGCATGACAACCAAGTACAGGGATTTGTCAATGCTCGTTGGTTTTGGTGTTACTTTACTGATGTATGCAACACCTGTAATTTATCCATTAAATGCAGTACCTGAAAAATATGTTGCAGTAGTCAAAGCCAATCCACTAGTGCCGATAGTTGAAATGTTCAGATATGCATTTCTGGGTTCTGGTCAGGTTTCGGCAGGGGGAATGCTATATAGTTTAACCTTTATGGTGTGCCTGCTTTTAAGTGGTATTGTTATTTTCAATAAGGTTGAACAAAATTTCATGGACACAGTCTAAATATCATGGGTAAATATGCAATAGAAGTTGATAATCTTTCCAAACAATATCGTTTGGGACAAGTAGGAAGCGGAACCCTGCGGCAAGACTTGCAGCGAGCATGGTCTAAAATGCTTGGGAAGGAAGATCCTTTCTTGCATGTGGGTGCAACAAATAACCGCAGTCAAAAGGGTTTGGCTGATTGGGTTTGGGCGTTACGTGACATTAATTTTAAAGTGGAAGAAGGTGAGGTGTTG
>JBDLUO010000222.1:0-9050 GCA_039805285.1 Bacteroidota bacterium | reverse complement strand
ACGAGTTTACAAGATGCGTCGTTGATTCGATCGGCAATACTTTGTGCAGAAAATCCGCCAAATACTACGGAATGAACGGCGCCAACCCTTGCACAGGCAAGTACTGCAATGGCAAGTTCGGGAACCATCGGCATGTAAATACAAACCCGGTCTCCTTTGTTGATGTTATTCTTTTGCAATACATGTGAAAAAAGACAAACCTCGTTCAACAATTCTTTATAGGTTAATGTTTTACTTTTTTCTTTAGGATCATTCGATTCCCAAATCAAAGCCACACGATCTGGATCCGATTCGGCCCATCGATCCAAACAGTTTTCCGTAATATTCAGTTTTCCTCCAGCAAACCACTCCACTTTCGGTTCTGTAAAATTCCAATCTAAAACATTGTCCCATTTTTTTTGCCAGCGAAATTGAGAAGCGATCTCACTCCAGAAGGCTTCCGGATTTTCAATGCTTTCTCTGTATGCCTTTTCGTAGGCTTCCTTGGTTTGAATCTGATAGGGATAGTTCATGTTAATTCATGGATTGTTGAAGTGGACTTGTTGAAATATCTTTTGCAAATCTATACACACAATCCTGAACTTTACTTCTTAAGTTCAGGGTTTTAAATACACCTTGATCTTGGTAAATTCGATTGCTTAGAAATACGAAAATGATTTCTTCTTTTGGGTCTGCCCAAACACATGTTCCCGTAAATCCAGTATGTCCGAATGTTTGTGAAGAGCATAATGCAGAAGGATAAGGTTCGGTTCTGGTTTCATTGTCTTTCTCAGGTTTGTCGAAGCCAAGTCCTCTTCTGCTTTTTCCCTGATAAGCTGTGAACTTTTCAATGGTTTCTTTATTTAGAAACTGATTACTTCCCCATGTTCCTTTATTTATGAGCATCTGCATCAAGCAAGCTATATCGTAGGCGTTTCCAAAAAGTCCTGCATGCCCAGCAATTCCACCCATGATGGCACTGCCTTGGTCGTGTACGTATCCTCTCAGCTCCTTGTTCCTAAATCCAGTTTCTTTGGTACTCGGAATGATTCGTTCATATCTCATTTTATCCAGAGGCAAATAGGAAATCGAGTTTAACCCCATCGGAATGTAGAAATGTTTTTTGCAGTATTCATCCAGACTCAATCCAGATTGTCGCTCCACCACTTTTCCTAAAAGAATGAAGTCGTTATCGCTGTATACATATTTACCAGTATCGCTCGTTTCGCTGTATAAAATTCTTTGATAAAACGTATCAATGAATCTTTCGTCTAGGTACAAATTGGGGGCAACAAGAATATGTTTACAATCTTTGTTGATGTCGCTATAAAAGGCATCTGAGGCATTCCCTTTCGCATCGAGTGTTTCTTTGAAATAAGGAATGTAGGGAATCAATCCGCCTTCGTGTAATAAAAGCTGATTGAGGTTAATATTCGCCTTGTTTGTATGTTCAAATTCTGGTAAATAATGACTGATGGATCGATTCAGGTCTATACAGCCTTCATCGTACATTTTCATGATGGCAAGGGTAGTGGCAAGTATTTTGGTTAAGGATGCAAGGTCATAGATTGATCCGGGTTGTACCAATTGTTCTTGCAAATAGGTGTGATGACCGTATGCTTTTTCAAAAATTACTTTTCCGTTTTTTGTTGCCAGTACGACACAACCCGGAAGGGCTTTTTTTTTAATTGCATCTTCAACAGTTGAATCCAGTTGAATGGCAGCATCACTTTGAGCGATATAGGCAGATGGCAATTCGTATTGCATTAAACGTTGTTGTGCAAAAATACCTTTGCCCGATTTTAGGTTGTCACTCACCGTAACGGGAAGGACTCCACGATAATTGATCTTGCCTAAAAGCAGTTTCATCATGGTTTTTTGAACGATAGAATCATCTTCGTAGGCAACAACTAAATTTGGTGCATAGTTCCAATTTTTTGCAGCATAGGCATTTCCAAAAAGTATGGTTAACGTTTTTGTTTTTTCTTGCAATTCTCTAACCAACGTTACCGCTTCGTTTGACATGCCGAAATTATTTGCTGGCGCACGATTGATCTGATGTATGCCAACAACAACAGCTTGATAATTTCGAATCAAACTGTCTTTCATTTTTGCGATTGAATCCTGGTTTTTAACATTGAAATCAAAATAAATTACAGTTGCGCCAAACGTTGATTCCATCTGCTTTGTTATTGCATTTGGAGATTTTATTCCAACAGCAACATAAGCCAATTTATTTCTATGCTTTTCTACATCAAGTGGAAAAAACAAAGCATCTTCTTTAGATACAAGTGTGATGGCTTGTTCGGCAATTTTTTCTCTTAACACGGGCACTTCTTTATTCAAATCTGACGTGAGATTTTGTAAGGCAACCGTATCGTTATTTTGTAAAACAAATTGATACTTGGCCAGGAGTACTTTTTTACAATGTGTTTCAATCTCTTTGGCTGTTATGCGATTGGCTTTTAAGGCCTCCATCAGTTTTTCAACTACCTGCGGAACACTGTCGGGGATACATAACAAGTCATTGCCTGCCATGATGGCTTCAACTGCAAGTTCACCATCAGGAAAGAATTTTTTTACGCCTTTCATTTCCAAACCATCGGTAATGGCGAGTCCGTTAAATTTGAAATTTTGTCGCAGTATGGTGTCAATGTTGTTCTTGGATAAGGAGGTTGCCCTATTGCTCCGATTGTCGATAGAGGGAATGTATAAATGGGCAATCATCGCACTGCTAACACCTGCTTCAAACGCTTTTCTAAACGGGTAGAATTCAAGCTGCTCAAGCTCTTCCAAACTCTTATTGATAACCGGTAAATCTAAATGTGAGTCTACTGCCACATCTCCATGTCCCGGAAAATGTTTTACGCATGCCATTACTCCATTTTCTTCCATCCCCTTGATGTATTGAATGCCAAAGCGGGCGACTTTTTCCTTTACTTCTCCAAACGATCGATCATTGATTACCGGATTGTTGGGATTGTTGTTTACGTCAATTACTGGCGCATAATTCATTTGTATTCCCATTCTCTTACATTGATTCGCCACCACTTTCCCGTATTCGTAAACGATCGAAGAATCTGAAAGTGCCCCAAGCATCATCTGGCGTGGCAATGGGATAATGCTGTCTGGAATACGCATAGACAATCCCCATTCGCCGTCTATAGAAAATAAAATGGGTGTTTTAGCTGTTTTTTTAAGCCGGTTCATCCACATGGCTTGTTCCGTTGGCGAACCCTGAAAAAGGCAAACCCCACCTACATTGTATTTTTTTACATATCCTTCAACCTGATCGGTTAAGGGAACTCTTTTTTTCGTTTTAGGGTCTATTTTAGACAATCTTACTACGATGAGCTGTCCTATTCTCTCTTCGTCTGTGAGTTTTTCATACACACTGTCTGCCCATTTTTGAGCCTCATTTTGGGAAAATCCCCTGAAAAAAAACAAACAACAACAAAGAATGGTGAAAAAACGCATAAGGGTCAGAAAATAATAGTGATTGGGATTGGTTACTTTTGTTTCCCAAATTACAAGATTTTGAGAGATATCATCCATTTATTACCCGACAATATTGCAAATCAGATTGCAGCAGGTGAGGTTATACAGCGTCCGGGCAGCGCAGTAAAGGAATTGCTCGAAAATGCGGTTGATTCCGGAGCGGATGAAATCAAACTGATTATTACGGATGCCGGAAAATCTTTGGTACAAGTAATCGACAATGGCAAAGGCATGAGCGAAACTGATGCAAGGATGGCTTTCGAACGTCATGCGACTTCAAAAATCAGTAAAATTGATGATTTATTTCGCATAAAAACAATGGGTTTCAGGGGAGAAGCATTGGCAAGTATTGCCGCTGTCGCTCGTGTTGAACTTAAAACCAGAAGGGCAGAAGATGCGGGTGGTACGTATATCGAAATCGAAAACAGTGAAGTGATTCTTCAAGAGCCCGTAGCGCACAATCCAGGCACCAGCATAGCCATGAAAAATCTTTTTTTTAATGTGCCTGCCCGAAGAAACTTTCTAAAAAGCAACACGGCCGAACTCAAAAACATCATGGATGAGTTTACGAGGGTGGCGATGGCTTTTCCACAGATTTTCTTTTCGATGTATTCCAACGGACATGAAGTATTTCACCTAGAAAAAGGGAGCTTAAAACAACGATTGGTTCAATTGCTTGGCAATACGTATCAAACAAAATTGGTAGCGGTTCACGAAGACACCGATTATCTTAACATCTCGGGGTTTGTAGGTAAACCCGATGCGGCTAAAAAAACCAGAGGAGATCAATTCCTATTTGTAAACGATCGTTTCATAAAAAGCTCGTATCTGAATCATGCCATAAGCAATGCGTATTCGGATCTTTTACCCAAAGACAGTTTTCCGATGTATGCGTTGTTCATCGATTTAGACCCTGCACAACTCGACATCAATGTTCATCCAACCAAACAAGAAATAAAGTTTGAGGATGAAAAGATCGTTTATGCTTTTGTTCAATCTGCCGTTAAACATGCGTTGGCTCAATTCAGCATTACGCCTACTTTGGATTTCGAACTGGATCCGGGCATTGAAAAATTGGATGCGGTACGAAACCCATTTACAGAAGAAAAACAAGAAAGAACATCGGCCTCTAATTTATATCAAACTTTCACGAAAAAAGGGCAAGCTCATTTCATTGAAAAGTCTTCTAATCTTACCCATTGGAAAGATTTTTATGATGCAGATCAAATTCCGGCAGAACAAACCATTTCCAATCCTGTATTCACGCCAGAACAAATTCCGACGTATGATTTTTCGGAACTGAATTTGATGCAGTGGAGTAAAACCTATATTTTATTTCAGCATCAAGATCAGCTGACATTGGTGCACCAGCAGTTGGCTCATGAGCGGGTTCTTTATGAGGGCTATATCGAAGCGATGACGGGCAAGCCCATTTCGTCTCAACAAAGTTTGTTTCCGGCAACACTAGAACTTAATCCATCTGATGCTGCTTTACTGGAAGATCTTTTACCCGAACTGTTAGAGCTTGGATATCAACTTGAACCTTTCGGAAAAAATACTTTTGTGATTCAAGGCACGCCAGCAGATGTGCTCAGCGGAAATGAACAACGATCCATTGAACAAATGTTGGAACAATTCAAACATTTCACCAGCGAACTCAAATACGACAAAAAAGAAAAATTGATGCGTGCAATGGCATTTCAACATGCCATCAAACCCGGAATGTTACTGAGTCAGAAAGAAATGAAACACCTGATGGAAAAGTTGTACGCTTGCAAAACACCAGGGAGCAGTCCGAATGGTAGACCCACCCAAATTCGATTCAGTATCGAAGAAATGGACAAGATGTTTGGGAAGTAAATGTATAATTATTTAAAGCTGACGGTTCTTATTGTTTTTAGAAAAGACTCAACGGCCTCTCTCAACACTTTGTTTTTACCAATATATTGGTTGACCATTACCGAAAAAAGAATCGGTTTTTTATCTGCATTATACATCCATCCGCTGATGCAAAAAGTATTGCTGAAAGATCCTGTTTTGGCGAATATAAATCCTGCTTCTTTGTTGAATAAGTTTTTCATTGTGCCTTCTCCTCCGGTCGGAAAAATCTGTTCCAATCTGTCTGTGCCGAATTCACGAATCAGTTTATCGAGGATATAAATTTCATCGTTGGGAGAAAAAAGATTGTATCGACTGAGTCCGCTGCCATCAACCCATCTGGGCTTTTGTGGGATGTCTTGAAAATCATTTTGAAGTAAGGTATCTATGAGTGCTTTTTCATGCAGTTTGCCCAAGTGGGATTGAGCGATCATAAGTAAAAGCTGCTCTGCAAAAAAATTATCGCTTTGGTGCATCATGATGGAAAATGCGGAGTCGCTCGCTTGTGAATAAAGAGGCAGATAATTACCGTAAAGTATATCCGAATCTGCTCTTATCGAAGGTTTGCGATAAGAAAGGTTTTCCAGTGTTTGAATCGCAGCTTTATTCCCGAACGTTTCAAATGGGATGTTGAATTCCATTTCATTTTCTTTCCGGTTCAGGGTAGTGATAATGTTATTTGTTCCTGGTTTTCGCTGGATGAAATTCCGAGATGAATCATAGGTAATCGTTTGAGAAAATCCGGGAACTTCTGTATTCATTTGAACGAGACTGTAACTAGAGTCGTTATTGTTTTTTTTGCCATAAATCAGTTTTAGTTGATTTTCATATATCGGCATAACGGTTCTTTGTGCCATATATGGTTCTTGCTGGTCGTCCCATGCCCAACCGGGTCCGTAGGGTTCAATAGAATCTGAAGGAATTACAAAGCAAATGGAAGATTCATTTTTCTTTATCATTTCAAGCAAGGGATGAACACTGAATTTCTTGCTCATGAAGCTTGGATCTGCGTTGGGCACCAAAAACAGCGTGTCATTGTTTTTTCGGTAAAAAGCACCGGTAAGACTGTCGCCCAGGTATTTCATTCCGGCAAACAAAGTAAAAAGTTTTGTTGTGCTTGCTGGTATGAAATTGCTTTCGCTGTTGTTTGTAAAAAGATATTTTTTTGATGATGGATCGTAGATGCTGATTCCAATATGCGCTTTCTTGATTTCCGGAGCGTTCAATAAGATCTTGTTGGCAGACTTCCCTATACGAGCTTGCATCGTGCAGGAAGTTGCAACGAGGAAGAGAAAAAATAAAGCGTAAACCGTTTTCTGCATGAATGATAATTAGAGCCAAATTTCAAAAATGTCTACTGGTATTTAGGTTGATGATGATTTGATAATCCAATCCATCAATCCAATCTCTCCTGTGCCCTTAGCCATCTTTCGGGCATATCGTTGTTTTTCGCGCAAAGAAAATCGCTGTAACTGCAAGGAATGAATTCTTGGTTAGGTAATTTCATCCACCATCTTTTGGTTTTTTTGCTTTGCAGAAATAAGGTTTCCACTTCGGCAAATAGGGTATAGTATTCGTTAAATGAATTGGTATCATTTAAACGGGCCTCATGTTTTGATTTTGATACTCCGTCAATCAGATACCAGACCATTTGAGCAATGAGTTTTGCGGTAAGATCGCGGTTATCGTTTTGTGGTTCGTATCCATAAATACCAATGGTAGACATGTTTGTACTCGATCCCGAGTATTGAGTTAGGATGCAAGCTTCTTCTCCGTCGAATCCGTTGCTGCTCATATTGTTGGCTGGAGCTGCGGCGTGTTTTATCGCAGAAATATCGAAGCTTATAAAATGAGAGCCACGTATGATGGGTTCCATTTCTTCTATGGCAGATCGAACTGCGCCCAATCTGTGGCAATCGAATTTGAGTTTGTCGAGTGTTTCTAACAGTCTTGGGTGTACGAAATAGCTTTGAAATCCGATGTGGTTGTAATGTCTGATGAAATTGGGCTCCGAAGTAAGCATTTCGAGCAGAAAATTTTCGTCTTTGATGATGCTGTCTCCTCTGAGGTCGATCGAAGCGTCGATGCAGGTTGCTTCCACAATCTGATTCATCGATTTGTATGCTTGATATTGAGCTTGTGTTATGTCGTGACTTCCGCCAAGAATCAACACTTTTTTACCCATTTCAATAAGGTCTTTAAGTACAGTTTGCAAGGCGGCATAGCTGTCGTTTATCGTTGCACCCATCCGAATGTTTCCGATATCAGCTATTTCTACATCCTCGTGCCAAGCATGAAGAAAATAAAGCTGTTTGCGAATTTGATTTGGAGCATCACTCGGTTTAAATTCGATGCCCTTGCCCCTCATTTCGTCAATTCCTACAATTACAAGGTCAATGTTCTGTAAATCGGGAAAATCCGTTTCAAATGTGTTTATTTTTTTTCCAAATTGCCCATCGGTAAAAATGGTTTCTCCGAACAATTCAAAAGGATCAAGGGGTAAAAGATAGTCTTGCAAATCCGACATAAATGAGGTTTTTACAAACCTAAAACAATGCAACGAAAACAAAACTGTTTCTGCAGAATATTTATCTGAACAAAATGCAGGTTAAGGTGTAAATTTGTATATCGGATTTACCGGTAAGGAACAATAGCACAACAATGAGTGAAAATCCCGCATTACTTCAAGAAGTAGTTATAAAATTTGCAGGCGACAGTGGCGACGGCATGCAGTTAACAGGAACACAGTTTACCAATAATTCAGCATTGCTAGGGTTAGACTTAGCCACTTTCCCTGATTTTCCTGCCGAAATCCGTGCTCCGATCGGCACTTTGCCTGGTGTAAGTGGCTTCCAGCTTCGTTTTAGCAGCGATCGTATATTCACACCTGGTGATGAATGCGATGTGCTTGTAGCCATGAATGCAGCCGCTCTAAAAGTAAATCTTACCTCACTAAAAAAAGGCGGCAAAATCATTGTCAATACAGACGGTTTCGACGCTAAAAATCTCCGACTGGCAAACTACCCAGATGGCGAAAATCCAGTCGAAAACAACAGTCTTGATGGCTACGAAGTCATTAAAATTGATGTTACCAAAATGACACGCGAAGCATTAAAGTCTTTCTCTTTAGGAACCAAAGAAAAAGATCGTGCTAAGAATATGTTTGTACTCGGATTTCTATATTGGATGTACAACAGAAGCATGGATAATACCATTCGCTTTTTAGAAGAAAAATTTACAAAGCGCCAAGATATTTTGGAAAGCAATGTACTCGCATTAAAAGCGGGTTATCATTTTGGAGATACAACCGAAACTTTTTCGTCTCGTTACGAAGTAGCGAAAGCAGTAATGCCTTCAGGAAACTATCGTTCCATCATGGGCAATCAGGCGCTTTCTTACGGATTGATTGCTGCAGCACAAAAATCTGGACTCACCCTTTTTCTAGGCAGCTATCCGATCACACCTGCTTCGGATATTTTGCACGAATTGAGTAAATACAAATCCTTTGGTATAAAAACGTTCCAGGCAGAAGATGAAATCGCTGCGATTACATCCGCAATTGGTGCGAGCTACGGAGGGAACCTAGGTATAACAACCACTTCTGGTCCGGGTATGGCGCTCAAAACAGAGGCAATGGGATTGGCAGTTATGCTGGAAATTCCGTTGGTTATTTGCAATATCCAAAGAGGCGGTCC
>JBDLUO010000221.1:0-6383 GCA_039805285.1 Bacteroidota bacterium | reverse complement strand
AAATACATTTTCAAGTTTACGTCAGAGAGGCGGGAGCATATTGGCTACAGCCGGATTTAAGTTTTAATCTTTTGAAATCAAGGCTGAGATGTTAGCCAGCAGATTTGGATCTTTTGGATTGAACCAATGATAATCCGTTTCTTTTTTAAACCAAGTCATTTGTCTTTTTGCATACTGCCGGGTGTGAATTTTAATTTGATCTACCGCCTTTTCCATGGTTAACATTCCATCAAAAAAATCGAACAGCTCCGAATAACCCACCGTTTGTAACGCATTTAAAGAACGATGGGGAATCAGATCGCGCACCTCTTCCAACAATCCAGCGTCCATCATTGCATTTACACGTTCATCTATTCTTTCGACCAATTGAAGACGAGGCAATTCGAGCGCAATTTTAATGATTCGAAAAGGACGTTCTACTTTTTCCATGCTTTGAAACGAAACGATAGACTTCCCGGATGTTTTTACCACCTCTAAGGCGCGCATCATCCGCTGGGGATTCTGCATCTCTCCTTGCTTTGCAAACAAGGGATCTTGCTCTTGCAGCATGGCGGTAAGCCAAGGCAAACCACCAGATTCGTATCCATCAATAATGGCATTTCTGATTTCGATTGGCACCTCGGGTATGGGATCTAAACCATCGCAAAGCGCACGGATGTACAATCCGGTTCCACCGGTTACCACAACTACGTCGTTTGTTAGAAAAAGATCGTTGATTTTATCTAATGCATACTTCTCGAAGCTGACCGCATTCAATCTATCTTGTATGGAATGAGAGGCAATGAAATGATGTGGGACCGATTGAAGTTGATCTTCACTGGGACGAGCCACACCAATTTTCATTTCGGCATAACACTGACGGCTATCCGCAGAAATAATTTCGGTTTTGTATAAATGGGCTACATTAATTGCGACGTCGGTTTTTCCAACTGCTGTAGGACCGGCGATAACGATACAGGTTTTTGACATGGAGCAGGGCGCGTGGTTGTATGTCTGGTTATTCTTCGGTTGAAGCATCTGAAAAAAAGCCAGAAACTTCCGAATCCCCTTCCTCACCTTCTTCTCCAAAACCTTCATTTAAAGCATCTTCGGGCAAATCATACTTCATTTCCATTTCCGACATTCTTTGCTCTATGATGCCTTTGGTACCGTATTGCGATGGTCCGATTCCTTCTGTTCTCACACATGAAGGATAGGTTATTTTTGAGCTCTCTTCTTTATCGATGTTGATTAATTCAACCATGAATCTCCAACCCTTTTTAAAATCATAGTCGTAAATGAACTTTTGATTCGGATCAGCGACTTGAGTACCTATGGCCGTTTCCGCCATGATGAGCGGTTCAACCTTGTATGTTTTGTCGTATTTTTCTAAAGAAATTTCTCTCCCTTGTTGCCAGGTATCATTCGATTTATAAAATGTAGCATCAAATTTATGGTCAAACTCATAGGATTTGAGGATTGCATGATGCAAGTCCATGAATGTTTGGGTATGACGGATGACTACATCGCGGTATACACTTTCATCCTCTTCCCAATAAGCTCTGAATTTTAAAATTGCCATAGTTCAAATATAGAGAAAAAAAAGATTGAATTTTACCTGAAATAATCTAAGGATTTAAGCTTGAAGGTGAATTTTTTCTAAACCAAGATTAAGGCCAAAACGAAAATGCATTCAAACTGCTGTTTTGGATTTGAGATTTAATCCACTTTTTCTAAGCCTAGGGTTTTACCTGTCTCTATCATGAACTGAAAAGCGGGTTCGTATTCATTTGGAATGATACCGTCCAGAATGGCCTCTCTGATTGCATTTTTAATGTCACCAACTGCCCTGCAGGGTGGCAAAGAGAAATATTCCATGATCATTTCTCCGGTAACCGGTGGCTGCCAATTTCGAATATGATCTTGCTCTTCTACAATGGTGCATTTTTCCATTACCAATTCAAAATTGGATTGGAATCGCCTCACTTTTTCTTTGTTTTTGGACGTTATATCTGCTTTACAAAGTAAGAATAGCGATTCAAGGTCTTCACCCGCATCAAAAATGAGTCTACGGATGGCAGAATCTGTTATGTCTTCTTTAGATAGACTGATGGGCCTAAGATGAAGTTCAACCAGTTTGCGAACGAATTTCATCTTTTCGTTCTGAGGCAGTTTTAGTTGAGCGAATATTTTTGGGACCATTCTTCCTCCTACCACTTCATGACCATGGAAGGTCCAGCCATGGCCATTTTCAAATTTCTTTGTGGGTGGTTTGCCAATATCGTGAAGAATCGCAGCCCAGCGCAACCAGAGATCTGTTGTGTTTTCGGATATATTATCCAGAACCTGTAGCGTATGTGTGAAATTGTCTTTATGTCCTTTTCCGTCAATGTATTCTGCGCCTGCCAAAGCAACCATTTGTGGAAAAATGATTTGCAATAAGCCAGATTGATAAAGCAAATTGAACCCAACCGAGGGTTTTGGTGAAAGAACAATTTTATTGATTTCATCAGCGATTCGTTCGCCACTCACGATGCTTATCCGATGCGCCATTTTTTGTATGGCTGTAAATGTTTTTTCTTCTATTCGAAATCCGAGTTGTGAAGCAAAACGGATAGCGCGCATCATTCTTAACGGATCATCGCTAAATGTTTCTTCCGGATGCAAAGGAGTTCTGATGATTTTTTTTTCGAGGTCGCCGATGCCATCAAAAGGATCGACTAGTGTACCAAAATAAGCAGCATCTAACCGAATTGCCATTGCATTGATGGTAAAATCTCTTCGATGTTGATCGTCGCTTAGTGTACCCGGACTCACAATTGGATTCCTGCTGTTTGAATTGTAGCTTTCTTTCCGAGCCCCTACAAATTCAATCTCTACATAAACCGGGTCTTGTGAAGTGGATTTAGAGTCTGGTACTTTAATTTGAGCCGTTCCGAAATTTTTAAAAAAGCTTACATGAGGCAAGGGCTTAAATTCCTGTGCTGCCCTGTGAGCCAATGATATTCCATCTCCTAGGGTTACGATATCGATGTCTTTTGTTGGTCTTCCTAAAATCTTATCTCGCACAAATCCACCAACCACATAGGCTTCGAGTTGCATTTCATTCACAGCAAGAGCAACGCGCTGTAGCATAAAAATTTCGTGAGGAGAAAGAGGAATGTTCATGAAGCGCAAAAATAATACAATGAATTTAGAAACAGATTTAGAAAAGCGAATGTCTTCTTCCTAGAAATAAACGCTTAATCCATTAAACAAACTATGAAAAAGGCAAATAAGCATTAATTTTGTCGACTTGAACAAACATTATGAAAAATATATTTATGCAGAGTGATGAGGAAGAAATGGAGTTTATGCCCATAATCCCATTAAATGAGGAGGATGCAGGATCAGACACACAGTTGATTCCGGATGAATTGCCGATTTTACCCTTAAGAAATACCGTCCTATTCCCGGGCGTAGTTATACCCATTACGGTTGGTAGAGACAAGAGCATAAAAGCAGTTACGGATGCGTATAAAAAAGACAAACTGGTTGGTGTAGTTGCACAAAAAGACAGCTCTGTAGAAGACCCGGCTGTGAATGACCTTGAGCAGATTGGTACTGTTGCCAAGATTGCCAAATTGATTAAGATGCCAGATGGAGGAACTACGATTATCATCCAAGGAAAAAAAAGATTCAGACTCGAAAAAATAACCAGCGAAGACCCTTATTTCAAGGCGAAGATAAAAATCATCGAAGATTTACCATTAACACCCGATCCTGATTTTGATGCGATGATTGGCAGCATAAAGGACATTGCCACACAGATTGTCGGATTGTCGCCAAATCTTCCGAGTGAGGCAGCCATTGTTTTAAAAAACATAGAGAATCCTGCTTTTTTGATTCATTTTGTAAGCAGCAACTTAAATGGAGAGCTGAAACAGAAGCAGCAACTTTTGGAAATTGATAATATCAAATCCAGAGGAGAATTGCTTTTAAACCTGATGCATACCGAATTGCAGTATGCCGAATTGAAAAATAAAGTCACTAATAAAACAAGGGCTGAGTTAGATAAACAGCAGAGAGATTATTTTCTTCAACAACAATTGAAAGCCATAAAGGATGAATTGGGAGGTGAGAATGCGGCAGAGGTAAAAGAAATGATGAAGAAAGCGGAAAATAAAAAATGGACTGCTGCTGCTAAAGAAATGTTCACCAAGAGTGTTGAGAAATTGGAACGTATGCATCCATCAACACCCGATTATTCTGTTATTTACAATCACCTCGATTTGATGTTGGACTTACCTTGGGGTGATTACACCGAGGATTCATATGATCTAAAAAAAGCGAAACGTATTCTAGATAAGGACCATTTCGGTATGGACAAGATCAAGGAGAGAATCTTGGAATACCTTGCTGTGTTGAAACTAAAGGGGGATATGAAAAGTCCGATTTTGTGTTTTATTGGTCCTCCGGGGATTGGCAAAACCAGTTTAGGTAAAAGCATTGCCGCAGCCATAAACCGAAAATACGTTAGGGTGAGTTTGGGTGGATTACACGACGAAAGTGAAATTCGTGGACACCGAAAAACATACATTGGCGCCATGCCCGGAAGAGTGATTCAATCGATTCGTAAAACCAAATCGAGCAATCCAGTAATGATACTGGACGAGATAGATAAGGTTGGCGCAGACCATCGTGGAGATCCGTCTTCGGCATTGCTTGAGGTGTTGGATCCGGAGCAGAATCATTCATTTTACGACAATTATTTAGAGTTGGAGTACGATTTAAGTAAGGTTTTATTTATTGCTACAGCAAATAACATCAACAGCATACAACCTGCATTGAGAGATCGATTGGAAGTAATTGATTTGAGTGGGTATGCTACGGAGGAGAAAGTGGAAATTGCCAAAAGACATTTGATTCCGAAGCAGCAGGAAATGCATGGACTTAAACCCTATCCGTTCAAAATGAGTGATGCGGTAATTGAAAAAATCATCACAGAATATACAAGAGAGAGTGGCGTTAGGGAACTAGACCGATTGATGGCGAGCATCATGAGATATCAAGCCAAAGAAATAGTGGTAAAAGGAAAAGGGAAAAGCAACATAACCATGACGGATGTAGAGCGAATTCTAGGTAAGTCGAGATTTATGAATGAGCTGTATAAAATGAGTCCGATGCCAGGGGTGGCTGTGGGCTTGGCATGGACTTATGTTGGAGGAGATATATTGTTTATCGAAGCACAGACTAGCGAAGGCAAAGGCGAGCTCAAAATGACCGGTAATCTGGGAAATGTGATGAAGGAAAGTGCCAGTACTGCATATACCTGGATTCAATCCAATGCAAAAAAAATCGGCATAGACCCTACCCTTTTTCAGTCAAAAAATGTTCATATACACATTCCTGAAGGAGCCGTCCCAAAAGACGGACCAAGTGCCGGCATAACCATGATGAGTGCATTGGTGAGTATTTTCACTGGTAGAAAATTAAGACCTTATCTAGCCATGACGGGTGAGATTACTTTGAGAGGGCAAGTATTACCGGTTGGAGGCATTAAAGAAAAAGTGCTTGCGGCGAAAAGATCCGGAATCAGAGAAATCATCATGTGTGTGCAAAATCAAAAAGATGTGGAAGAGATCAATCCGAAATTCATTTCTGGAATCACTTTCCATTATGTAAAAACCATGAATCAGGTTTTGGAGATTGCACTGACTTAATCACAAAATCAGCATTTTCTTTACAAAGGCAATATTTTGAGAATAAACATACAGGACGGAGTCCTGAGGCTATGTGTAGTCACCGGTGTCCCTGCGGAATACCGGCGCCAATGAAAATTCTCATAATAGGCATGTTTTAAATAGATTGTCAGGTCACAGACCTGAGGCTATGTGTAGTCACCGGTGTCCCTGCGGAATACCGGCGCCAATGGACGATTGCACTGACTTAATCACAAAATCAGCATTTTCTTTACAAAGGCAATATTTTGAGAATAAACATACAGGACGGAGTCCTGAGGCTCTGCTGCATCGTCACCCGTGATTCCTGCAGAATACCTGCGCCAATGGAAATTTTCACGAGGTGCATGTTTTGAGAATAAACATTCAGGTCAAAGACCTGAGGCTCTGCATCGTCACCGGTGGTCCCTGCGGAATACCGGCGCCTATGGAAATTTTCACGAGGGGCATGTTTTGAGAATAAACATTCAGGTCACAGGCCTGAGGCTTTGCATCGTCACCGGTGTCCCTGCTGAATACCGGCGCCAATAGATTAAAAAGAGTGCAAGCCCATTAATTAATCTGTTCTGCATCTTTATATTTATCCATCCAATCTTTCTCCTTTTCGGTTGTGAGGGCTTGTAATACCCCCATAAAAAAGATTAGGGCTACCGTAGAGAACAGTGGAATCAAATTGTAGGTTTC
>JBDLUO010000220.1:0-9876 GCA_039805285.1 Bacteroidota bacterium | reverse complement strand
AGATTTTGTTGAAAATACTGATCGCTGTAACGATTGGCAAATGAACCGAAACCCCGCAGGTTAAAAAAAGAGTTTTCTTGTACAGGGGTGATTACAATATCAACGGTACCATTTTCGATGGCCTCTCTTTTTTTATCTTGAACGTCTTTAAATCCAGAAACAAAAGATTCTGTTTTTTTAAACATGAGATAAGACTGCCTGGCATTTTCTCTGCCCCGTTTATTTAAATAACTCAAACCTTGTTGATAATAAAAATCAGCAGCACTATCTTTAACGGAAAATAACTGAACAGCATAACTTTCTGGGGTAACCAATTTAAAAGCTTCCGTTGAGTTTATGATGGCATCGTAAGCCGATTGTAAATATTCGTATTCATGAATGATATTGTTCCACCTTTGATCGGAAGTAGAACTGTTCAATGCCGATATCTGATCGAGATGCTTCTTCTTGATCGTTTTATATAAAATCGGAATGGCGTCAAGCGCTTTTTCATCCTCAGGCTTCTTACGGAGTCTTCTTACCGCATCTTGTAAAGAACGGTCAACATCTCCCCGTTCAAGATAGTTTTTACTGCCTGCGCAGGAATACAGTGTTACGACAAAAAGAAAAAAGAGATATTTTTTCATCAGAAAAATTAATTGTTTTGCATGCAGCTTTTAGCCATTTCGAACATATCCTTCAAGTCTATATTGGCTGCATCTACAGCCGAAGTGTATTTTGCCTCAACCAGCTCCAGTACACAAGAACAGTATTCTTTTGCTTTTTCGTCTCCCATTTTGATTTTTGCATTAGTAACACAATTTTCTAAAAAAGCAAAACGATCAGATTTGCCCCATTTGCCCCTTCTGTCTACAGGAATCACGACCTCTTTTTTACTTTCGTCTATTTTGGTTTCTGCTTTTACTTCATTTATAGGCGCTTGTTGAACTTCAGTTATGCTGTCTGGATTAGCAATCATTTCTTCTTCCATTGGCTTATCTAAAACACCTTCGGAATCTTTTTTGGCATCAGATCCGCCACACGAAGCAAGAGAAAGTCCAACAAACAATAAGCCCATCATATATAAACGCATAGAAATAGAATTTCCGACAAAATACCTATTTTTTTCCGACAAATCACATCCTTAAGGATCCAATCGAACGCGTAAAGCGCAAGAATAAAAGGTTGAAAATGGAGTTTCAAACCGATTTTTATTCATCAAAAAATAAAAATTAAACAATAAAATCATATAAAAAAGACAGATTGTCAAGTAAATAAAAAATGTTTCAAAAATAATAGTATTATGTATTGCATAGTACCTTAAGACTCTATACCTTTGGTTTGTATTTGATTATTCATATCAATTGTCCGCACCATGAGCATAGAAAATACAGCCAGCCAGATGAGAAAGGGAATTTTAGAGTTTTGTATTCTTTCCATCATAGAGCAAGGAGAAGTTTATCCATCCGACATCATCGACCGAATGAAAGAGGCAAATCTTCACATTTTTGAAGGTACCCTTTATCCATTGTTGACTCGATTAAAAAATGCGGGTTTGCTCCAATACAGATGGGTTGAGAGCAGCAGTGGTCCACCAAGAAAATACTTTTTGCTTACAGACGCCGGAAAGTTGTTTTACAATGAATTGAAAACCACTTGGAAGGAAATCGCAGACGCGGTTCAACAAATCACTAACGCAAACCCCAATCAAACAAAATGAAACAAGTCATCCACATAAATTATCAAGGACGCGTTGTCCCCATCGAACAAACAGCGTTCGATTTGCTTAAATCTTATACCGATTCGTTGTCAATTCATTTTGGTTCAGAATTGGGTAAAGAGGAGATTATGCATGACATAAAAGACCGAATAGCTGAGCTTTTCGACCAGCGGTTAAAAAAAGGTGCGGCTTGTATTACGGATGAAGATGTTAATGCGATAATCAACAGCATTGGAAGAATCGAAGATCTGAAAGCGGCAGATGTTTCGGAAGAAACAGAGCCGGAACAAAAAACCACAAATCAACAAACATCTTCGTCTAAAAGACTGTATCGTGATGAAACAAAAAAGATAATTGGGGGTGTGTGTGCCGGACTTGCCAATTATTTAAACATCGACGTAACTGTAGTTCGTGTAATCTTTGCCGTTATGTTTTTCATTTTTGGCTTTGGATTGATTCCCTATTTGGTGTTGTGGGCCATTGTTCCCAATTCTGCAGAGGGACAAATCGGAGCCGTTAGAAAAAAACTATATCGTGATGGGGATCATAAAATTGTGGCAGGTGTATGCAGTGGAATCAGCAATTATTTTGGAATGGAAGTTTGGGTGCCACGGTTGTTTTTTTTGTTGCCTTTGCTTGCAACGGGTATAACTGGACTAAATAATTGGCATTGGTTTGCGGGATTTTTGCCCGGGACATTTATTACGTATCTGATTTGCTGGATTGGAATACCCGAAGCCAAAACCACTACCGAAAAACTGGAAATGAGGGGGGAGAAAGTAGATATGAATTCTATTCAGCATGTAATTAAGGAAGAGATGAAAGGGGTTAAAGAAAGAGCAGAAAAATTCAGCAAAAGTGCAGAACAACAAGTAAAGGCAATCGGAGCCGAATCCTCAAGCGCGTTAAGTAGATTTATTAATGCAATTGTGCGAATAATCATCGTGATGATAAAAGCCATTTCTTACACCATTTTAACAATCATTGGTTTGGCGATGGTGCTCTTTTTGTTGGGGCTGAGCTTTAGTTCTGTTGTGATTTTTCCATTTAAAGACTTTATGTTAAACGGAGAATGGCAAAATTATTTTGCGTTAGGTACAATATTGTTCTTTATTATTCTTCCAATATTGGCCATTGTTGTTTCGTTGATAAGAAAGATAGCGGGAATTAAAACCAAGAACAAATGGCTTAATATTTCTTTCATTTCCTTGTGGATTGTGGGTTGGATTTCTTTATTTGGATTGTTCTCTACCCTGGGTAAAGACTTTTCATCGGTGAGTCACCGCGACAACAACGAACGAATCATCCCCATTCAACAACCCACCAATGGAAAGCTCATCATCAAATTGAAAAAAAATCCCATTTTTGATGACGAAGAAAATAATATAATCGGCTTTTTTGAAGCCATGGAATTGTTCAAAGATTCAATTACGATCAACAATGTCCGCGTTAAAATTGTACGCTCCTTGAGCGATTCTTTTGAAGTAAGAACGGTGTATTCGGCTCACGGCAGCACTCGATTTGCGGCCGACACTACTGCATCTACCATTCAATTTAACATCAACCAACAAGACAGTCTGCTTTTCATAGATCGAGCGACAAGCATATCTAAAAATCAAAAATTCAGAAACCAGCAGGTGGTGGTATTGATTGGGGTGCCAGAAGGAAAAACAATTGATATGCAGGATTGTGGTTCGGTTTCCAATTACAACAACAATGTTTGGGAATTTGACAATTGGCAAATGGAAAGTGATGCGCGCAAATTGTTTATCATGACAAATGATGGTCTACAGCTTGTAGGACTTAATGAAAATCAAAAAACTGGTCAACAAGATGAAGAGAAAAAAGAGGTTGATTCCTTGTTGAAGCTGAAGAAAGACGTTGAAAAAGCGCTTCAAGATAAATTGAAGCAAGGAAATCGGAGATTAGATTCAACCCAATAAAACTCATAAAAGCCGGATCTTTAGCATCCGGCTTTCTTATTTTTGGGGCAATCTAATTTCTCTCATTTTCATATACCTTTGCGCCTTAATTATAGTATATGAAAAATACGCCCTTTACGGAAAAACATATAGCACTTGGTGCGAAGATGGCTGAATTTGCTGGCTTCAATATGCCCATTTCATACACAGGAATCAACGACGAACACCAAGCAGTAAGAACCAACGCGGGCGTTTTTGATGTGAGCCACATGGGAGAATTTGTAATCAAAGGTCCTCATGCGCTAGATCTGATTCAGCGTGTTACGAGCAACGATGCTTCGAAGCTCACCAATGGAAAAGCCCAATACAGCTGTCTTCCCAATAACGAAGGTGGAATTGTAGATGATTTGCTGGTATATTGTATGGAGGAAAACGCTTCGTACATGTTGGTTGTAAATGCGGGTAACATAGAAAAAGATTGGAACTGGATTTCTTCTCACAATCATTCCGGCGCAGAAATGCACAATATCTCAGACAAAACCGGATTGCTTGCCATTCAAGGTCCAAATGCGACTAAAATACTTCAGTCTCTAACCGAGATGGATTTGCTGAACTTATCTTATTACACCTTTGTGAAAGGGACTTTTGCCGGAATAGAAAATGTATTGATCAGTGCTACGGGTTATACCGGAGCCGGCGGTGTTGAAATCTATTTTGAAGACAAAGGAAATGATGCTAACGTAATTTGGGAAGCAATATTTGAAGCCGGAAAATCATCAGGAATAAAGCCAATCGGACTCGGAGCGAGAGATACCCTCAGATTGGAAATGGGATTTTGTTTATATGGAAACGACATCAACGACCATACTTCACCGCTGGAAGCAGGATTGGGCTGGATTACCAAATTCACCAAACCGTTTACCAACAGCGAAGCGCTACAGCTTCAAAAGAAAAACGGACTGACTAAAAAACTGGTTGGTTTTGAAATGATAGACAAAGGCATTGCCCGCCACGATTATGAAATTGTGGATGAACTTGGCGCCGTTATCGGTAAGGTAACTTCTGGAACCCAGTCTCCAAGTTTAGGAAAAGCAATTGGTATGGGATATGTCGAAACTTCGCATGCTGCGCAAGGCAAATCGATATTCATTCATATCCGCAACCAAAAGCTAAAAGCGGTTGTAGTAAAAATTCCATTCGTTTAACCTTTGCCGTAACCCGTAATGTCTGAAATAAAAAAAGAAAATCCTACCCTTTTCACAACGCTTTCTCCTGCGCTTTTGAACTTGTACGACATCAAAAACGCAACCGTTGTGGTAATCGATGTGCTTAGGGCTACGTCGACCATTGCAACCGCTTTGTACAACGGAGCGAACGCGGTTATACCTGTAGATTCGGTTCAGGAATGTATCAGTATCGGAAAACAACTGCATGCAATTACTGCCGGAGAGCGCGATGGAAAGGTTGCTGAGGGTTTACAATACGGAAACTCTCCTTTTGAATATCCCGAATCTTTCATCAAATCGAAAACATTGGTACTTACAACTACCAATGGTACCAAATTGCTTCACATGGCACTGAGTCAGGGTGCGCAATCCATAATTACGGGCTCGTTTGCTAATCTTGATGCTGTTTGTGCCTATTTAATTGAACAAAAAAATCCAGTAATGCTTGCTTGTGCTGGCTGGAAAGACAGGGTTAACATAGAAGACACGCTTTTTGCCGGAGCGGTTATAGAAAAAATAAAAGACCATTTCAATATTGCCTGCGACTCTTCTATTATGGCCAACAAGCTTTATTTGGAAGCACAAAACGACCTTTTTGCATTCATGAAAAACAACAATGCATCACATTATTTAAGGTTAAGTTCATTTGGTTTGGAAAAAGACATCATGCATTGTATGACGCCAAATACGGCAAATGTGGTTCCGATTTATCATCAAGGAAAATTAATCGTTAAAAAACCTTGATTTTCCATTAAACTTCTCCACAAATTTCTCTTTTCAACTTAGGCCTCATTTTTTTTCGTTTACTTTTGCAAATTGCCTTTTTCGCATTCATCGGGGCAATGGTAAAACAAATAATTTGGCACTCCCTCACATCATCAAACACATTTACAACAACGGTACCGACGAGGTAATCCGAAGGGGTAAAAAGATTCTTCAATCCGGTTATGTCGAACTCATAGAACACGACGAACTGATGGGTACCATCGTTTTTCGTGTGAAAGACGATAGCTATTCTACACATTACAAAGTATACATTCAAAAGTATACCGACGAAAAGCTCATGAGTTTACGCTGCTCTTGTCCGTATAATATGGGAGATGTGTGCAGACACGAATCTGCTGCATTGTTCAGGCTTCAGGATATGGCAGATAAAAACATGTTGGGTAGCAGCATCATCCAATACAACCAGTATCATACGGTTGCAAAAATGAAGAACATAGACCTTAAGATGGTTAAGATGCTATCTTCTCCAGCCATTTACGAAGACGCAGAAATGTTGTTGAGAAAATCAAAAGCGACCATACTGAAGGCTGAGGATGAAAGAGTGGAAGCGGAATTAAATCATTTGGGCGTAACGTATTCTTTGGTGTTTCAAAAAAATGACGAAAGAAATTTCGATACATCTTGCACTTGTGCAGAATCTGCACATCCGCTCTGCGAACACAAAACCATGTTGTTTCTTCAATTGCTGAACGCATACGGAAACAATTATTTTGATTCGATTCGCAATTGGGATAAAGAGAAAAACAAACTGCTTCAGATTTATGGATATTCCTTAAACGACAAGCTAGACGGTAAGTTTGAGTTTATATATAAAGAAGGGAAACCTTTTTTGAAAGTGTTGGACCCTTCTATCAAGCGCGTGGTTCAGCCTGTAGATCAAAAGCCCAATAAAGAAATGATGAGACCCGCTTTCTTGCCTCAAGAGAAGGTAAAAGAGCCGGTTAAAAAAGAAAAACTCATTGCTTTGGGTGTAGTCATCAATTTCAATACCAAACAGTTTCCAGGATTCACTCTGGATGCGGTTCAGGGAGAAACGGATGAAGACAGAAAACGATTTTTGGGTAAAGTAGAAACCTTAGACTTAACCAAATTTGTACAGACAGAAGATTTTACGGAGGAAGATAAATATCTGTTTCAACAGATTAGAAAATGGCAGCCTTCGGAGCTCAATAAGTTTTTAAATCGAAATTCTCCCTTCAGTGGATTTTGGGACAATATTGTTCAGCAAGAAGAAGGTGAGCTGCCAGAAGAAACCAGACAGCTTATGGCGGAATACCTGCATCCTAAATTCAAAAAGATTTGTGAAGAGCAGGTTTCCAATCCTTTCATATTTTATTTGCCTAAAGGGAAAAAGCTAACAACAGCGAACCTGAAAGAATTAGAATTAAGCGACGAATATATACTTCCAGAATTTCACGTTGCTGCGTCAGACAATCGTTTGGAGCTGGTATGTAAAGCAAGAATTGGAAAGAAATTAATCTCTTTTGATGAAAACGAAAGTGAAAGTCGACTTCTTTTTATTCATGATGGCATTTGTCATACCTGGGATAAAACAGAAGACATCGTTCAGTCGGATCCCTTCATCAAAAAAGGAAACATACATCTGAGTCGCGAAAATTGGATGGATTCCATGCAAGACTTAATTCTTCCTCTTACCAGGAAACATAAAGTCCGTTTTGATCCATCGTTGATTCATGAAGAGTATCATGTTGTTCCCGAAACAAAAGTACAGTTGTTGGAAAAAGGAGAACACCTTGTTTTTCAACCGATCTTTTTATATGCCGGATTTGAATCTGTTTCTGGCGAAAAGAATACCATCACTATCCCCGAAGGCGATAAGCTTCGAATCATACATAGGAACGGAGACGTGGAAAATGAATTTATTAAAAAACTTATCGCGCTTCACTCTTCATTTCAATATCACGAAGACAAACAGAACCTATCATTAAAAGGAACTGAAGTTTTAAAAAACAACTGGTTTTTTCTTTTTATCGATGCGATGAGAGAAATAAAAGTACCTGTATACGGATTTGAAGCGTTGAGAAATTTTAGATTCAACACAGCAAAACCGAGCACCCATATACACGTCAGCAGCGGATTGGATTGGTTTGATGCTAAAGTGGAAATCGAGTTCGATAAACAACGGGTAGGCATAAACGACATTAAAAGAGCGCTTGCATCTAAACAATCGTTTGTTCCACTCAGCGATGGAAGTTTGGGCATTTTGCCCGACGAATGGATAAAACGCTATGCGCTATTGTTTAAGGTTGGAGAAGGAAAGCAAGACAAACTCCGCCTTTCTAAATATCATATGGGCGTAATTGATGAACTGTATGAAAATCGAAACGAACACGAAATCAGTTTTAACCTAGATGAAAAATTTGAAAAACTAAGAAACTTTAAAACCATACCTGAAATTCCGGTACCAGAAAACCTACAAGCGGTTTTAAGGCCCTACCAAATTGGAGGATTTCAGTGGTTGAATTATCTGCAAGAAGTAGGATGGGGTGGAATTCTCGCAGACGATATGGGTTTGGGTAAGACAGTTCAGGCCCTTACCATGCTGGAACAATACAGACATCACAATGGAACAATTAAGGCACTCGTTATTTGTCCAACTACTTTGATATACAACTGGCAAAATGAGGTTAGAAAATTTACACCTGCGCTTACCTATCACATACATCATGGGGTAAACAGAAGCAGAAACATTCAAGAGCTTACCGAAAACCAGATTATCATCACCACATACGGAACCATCAGAAGCGACATCAGTCTTTTTCTAAATGTCAATTTTGATTATGTAGTTCTGGATGAAAGTCAGGCCATCAAAAATCCATCTTCTAAAGTAGCAAAAGCAGCAACCTTGTTGAATGCGAAAAACAAGGTGTGTATGAGTGGTACACCGCTTCAGAACAATACATTTGATTTGTATGCCCAAATGAATTTTTTAAATCCGGGTTTATTGGGTTCTATGGAATTCTTTAGAAATGAATTTGCTACACCGATAGATAAATTTGGAGAAACAGAACATAAGGAACACCTGAGAAAATTACTGTATCCTTTCATGCTACGAAGAACCAAAGAGCAAGTAGCAAAGGATCTTCCCGAAAAAACAGAAACGATCTTATTTTGTGAAATGGAATCGGAACAAAGATCCATTTATGATGCATATAAAAACAGTTATCGCGAAAAGATATTGGGAACCATCGAACAGCAAGGCATACAAAAATCACAACTTACCATTTTGCAGGGATTGATGAAACTGCGCCAGATTTGCGACAGTACAGCGATATTAAATGAAGATGTAGTTTATCCGAATCATTCTATTAAACTAGAAGAGTTAACCCGAGAAATTACCGAAAACATTGGAGAACATAAGGCACTTGTGTTTTCGCAGTTTCTTGGCATGCTGGCGTTGATTAGAAAAAAACTGGAAGAAAATGGAATTCCATACGAATATTTTGATGGGTCAACATCCCCAACAGAAAGAGAGAAAGCCGTTCGTAATTTTCAGGAACAAGACAAGAGCAGGGTTTTTCTTATTTCGTTGAAAGCGGGTGGAGTCGGTCTGAACCTGACTGCAGCAGATTATGTATACATTGTTGATCCATGGTGGAATCCTGCGGTAGAGCAACAGGCCATTGACAGAACGCACCGTATCGGACAAACGAAAAATATATTTGCTTATCGTATGATTTGTGTGGATACCATTGAAGATAAAATTCTACAGTTGCAGGAAAAGAAAAAAGCCCTTGCGAAAGAGCTCGTGTCTGATGATTCGAGTTTTGTTAAAACACTCACCAGGGCAGATGTTGAATATCTATTTAGTTAAAACAGCATTACAAAGAGGCTAGATAATTTCTCCATCTTTCGTGGTTATCATTCTTTTTGTAGAAAAAGAAACTTCTAAATGCTTTTTTTACAGACTCGCTCAACAAACTGAACGGATTTTTTGCTTTTTTTTGCTTTTTCATCTTCTTTAGGGTTGGTGGTATGTATTAAAACGCAAAAGCAAAAAACATATTGTACCCATTTGAAAATATTTTTTAAATAAAAGAAAATCAACCCGTTACAAAAAAATACAATCAACATGAATCGAAATTTTATGTATTTGAAAGCGGAAGCACAGCGCTTCGATTGGCATAAAACCCTTTTTGTAACCCTTGCACTTGTGTTTGTCGGTCAGCTCGAAGCACAAAACAAATTGACCGCATTTAAAGGCGCTCAGATTTATACCATT
>JBDLUO010000219.1:0-4103 GCA_039805285.1 Bacteroidota bacterium | reverse complement strand
AAGCATGGAAATTGAAGCGGATTGGACCATTGATTTGATTTTACAAAGATTGGAATTGCCGAGACCAACTGTAAGTACTTTTCAAAATCAGGTAAACAAATCCATTCAAGTGGGAACCGATACCACCGGCAACCCACTGTATCAAAATGTAAGCGCAACCTTACTCACAACCAGAACGAATTATGCTGCAATTGCGAATCTGGAAATGAAATTGGTTGATATTTTAGAAAATAGAAACTCGATGCAGCGAAGTTTTGTGGAAGAATATAAATGGCAGGAGGACAGGGTTTCTTTCCAAGGTGACCGAAGAGCGCTAGGCACACAAGAGTGGGATAGGATAAACCAACCGCAACAAAGACAACCGCAAAAAGAAGAAATTCTGGTTCAGCTTTACAAACAAATCTACCCCAATTTGTTATCTCAAATAAGAAAAGCTGTTGAATGGTGATGCCAAATTAGGATAACAACCTGTAGGCTATAAAACTAAACAAGTATGCGAGTCCGCTCATATAGAGCAGTTGAATGATGGGCCATTTCCAGGATTTTGTTTCTCTTTTTACTACAGCCAGTGTACTCATACATTGCATGGCGAGTAGATAAAAAATCATCAAAGAAACACCCGTTGCCAAAGTGTACACTTTCTCCCCTTTTGTATTTACTGCGGCGGACATTTTTTCTCTAAGCGTAGCATTGTTTTCTCCATCAGATTCTCCCACACTATACAAAGTTGCCATCGTGCCTACAAACACCTCTCTTGCTGCAAATGATGTTACCAAAGCAATTCCAATTTTCCAATCATAACCCAAAGGTGCTATGGCAGGCTCAATGCTTTTTCCAATAATTCCAGCATAAGAATTCTCGAGCAACTCAGACTGCTCTTTTCTTTCGAGTTGTAGCTTTTGGGTTGGGTTAGAGACTATGTATTGTGTTTCAAATTGTTTGCGCACATTTTGCATTCTTTCTCCTGGACCATAGCTGCTTAAAACCCATAAAATCAAACTGATAATCATGATTATTTTCCCGGCATCTAAAACAAAAATCTTTGCCTTTTCTGCCATGGTAATGGCGATGTTTTTCCATCTCGGACTTCTGTATGTGGGAAGTTCTAAAATGAAAAAGCTTCTTTCTTTGGTTTTTATCAGCAACTTCAAAACCCACGCAGAAATCAATGCGATTAAAAGTCCGAACAAGTACAACATCATCATCACCAAACCTTGTAATCCGATAAATCCGAAGTAATACTGTTGTGGAATCACGAGTGCAATCAGAATGGTAAATACAGGAAGTCTTGCGCTGCAGCTCATAAAAGGCGTAATCAAAATGGTAATCAGTCTTTCCTTACGATTCTCGATGCTTCTTGCACTCATAATTGCAGGAACGGCACAAGCAAATCCACTGATCATTGGCATTACGCTTTTTCCGTTAAGTCCAGCTTTTCGCATAACCCTGTCCGTTAAAAAACTGATTCTTGCCATATATCCACTATCTTCCAACAAACCAATCATTCCAAAAAGGATCATGATTTGTGGAATAAAAATCAGTATTCCACTTAATCCAGCTACAATGCCATGAATAAAAATGTCCGAAAGCTTATTGACTGGAAGCTGTTCTGTCAAACCTGCTGTTATTCTACCAAATACCCACTCTATGGCATCCATGGGATATTGAGAAAGCCAAAATACACTTTGAAACAAAAGGAAAAGTACAAACATCATAATCAGATATCCGTATCTTTTATGTAACAGAATGTTGTCAAGTTTTTCTGTTACCAACGATTTTTTTAGTGGGTCTGTTTCTACAACCGTTTGCTGCATCACATGCCTTATTCTGGCATATCGTTGCATAATTTCTTCGGCTTGCGTTTTGGTTGGGTTGAATCGAAAATGTTGAGCCGTTTGTTGAATCCTCATGGCCGCTTCTTTGTCATCCAACAAATCTGAGGCATGAATAAGATAGTGTAATGCGGTATAATCCTGCAATGCAGGAAAATCTTCTTTAATGGACTTGATGGCTTCTGGCGCCAACATTTGGTTATAAATAAAAGAAGATGTGGCAGGTGTGTAGGGCTGATGTACCGTACGTTCTATTACTTTTTTCAGTTCGTTTATTCCTTTCTGTTTTCTAGGATTAACAGGTACAATCGGAACGCCGAGCTCTCGTTCCAATCCGGCAACATCAATTTTAATTCCGTTTTCTCGAGCCAGGTCATTCATGGTCATGGCTACAACCACCGGAATTTTAAGATCGATGATTTGAGAGCAGAACAAAAGATTTCTACGTAGATTGCTTGCATCAATGACCAATAAAACCATGTCTGGCTTTTCTGATGCTTTTTGTTCCAATAAAACGCGATACGCTACCCACTCATCAGCCCTCCTCGGATAAATGCTGTATGTACCTGGAAGGTCTGTAATTTCTACTTTAGAACCTGATGGGAGTTGAAGGGTGCCCGACTTTTTGTCGACAGTAACACCCGGAAAGTTTCCGACCTTTTGTCTGAGTCCTGTCAACTCATTAAAAAGTGAACTTTTGCCACAGTTGGGATTGCCTACAAGCGCTATGTTAAAATGAGATTTCAATGTTTATTAATACGGATACAAAATTAAGGTTTGTAAGATGAAACAAAAGGTGAAATACAAAATAGGAAGATGACTAACTTTGTGATTGGCTTTTTTAATCTATTGAAACATCCACGTTTATCAATTCAACAATGATGAAATATTTACTCTCTTTTTTAATGTTCTTTTCTTTTTCGGTTCAAGGACAATCAGACAAAAAAATATTGAAGAAACTGAAACAGGAAGTTGTGTTTTTGGCGGATGACAAACTGGAAGGAAGAAGGACAGGAACAGCAGGAGAGAAGTTGGCTGCTGAACATATTAGTCAGTTATTCGAAGCGAATGGATTGGTGCCAAAAGGAGACAATAACCAATATTTCCAAAACTTTCGGGTAGTCGAAGGATTGAAGCTCGGCGACAAAAACAGAATGTCAATCAACAACGAATCTTTAATGCTTGGTGTTGATTATAGCCCTCTTTCTTATTCTGCAAATGGAAGCATCGATCTTGCTGCTAATTCGGATGAAATTATGTTGTTCGACCTAAAAAGCAAAAAAGCAGAATCAAGTCCGCATGGTGATTTCGAAAATGAGGTTTACGAAAGTTGTTTGGCGATTGCCAAAACCCATGCTCTTAAATTATTGGTACTCTTTAATAGCGGAGAAAACGGACTTCCAATGGCATTTGATGCAAAAAATAAAAAAGAGAAATTATCCATTCCGGTCATATTTATTAACCAAGAAAAGGCGAAACTTTTTTCTGGAAACGCAGCAGAAAATGCAAAAGTCTCGATTCAAACCGAAGTGGAAGAAAACGTTAGAAACGGAATTAATGTGGTAGGAATGGTGGATAACGGTGCTGCACAAACGATTGTACTTGGTGCCCATTTCGACCACTTAGGTTATGGCGAAGATCATAATTCGTTGTATGCCGGAAACGAACCCAAGATTCACCACGGAGCAGACGATAACGCAAGTGGCACATCAGCATTGATTATGTTATCTGAATTGTTGAAAGGCAAAAAAAACCAGAAGTACAACTATTTGTTTATCGCGTTCTCGGGAGAAGAGCTTGGATTGTTTGGATCAAAATATTTTGTTGAACATCCAACCGTTCCTCTTTCATCTGTGCGTTACATGATTAACATGGATATGATAGGAAGACTGAACGACAGCACCAACGCAATTACGGTTGGTGGATTTGGAACGTCGCCATCTTGGGGAAAAATGATTAGAATGAATGAACAAGGGTTTACCATTAAAGTGGATAGCTCTGGTTCTGGACCCAGCGATCACACTTCATTTTACAAAAAAAACATCCCGGTTCTTTTCTTCTTTACAGGCACCCATAGTGATTATCACAAACCCTCAGACCTTCCAGAAAAAATAAACTATGCGGGTATGTTAAGAATTGTAAACCTCATACGTTATGTTATTTCGACTTCTACAGACGAAGAAATGGTGTTTACAAAAACCAGGGAAGTGAGTATGGGGAAAAGCGCTTTTAAGGTAACGATGGGCATCATGCCAGACTATACTTTTTCTG
>JBDLUO010000218.1:0-3740 GCA_039805285.1 Bacteroidota bacterium | reverse complement strand
CCTTAACATCTTTTCTTACTTCATCTATGCTTTTTGTCGGAAGAATGTTTTTGTTGTAAAACTCTTCTCTTTTAGTGGCTTTGGTTTGAGAGATCATTTTATAAATCAACCTGATTTGTCGGTATAAGAATTGGTTCAAAATCAGAGAAATCAGCGTGTAGCTAAATATCATCATCAAAATAAATAGAATGTATGGCGTCCACCAACTGATAGCGAAGTATGAGAAACCAAGAGCAACGGGTACAGACAACAGCAAAGCTGCAATGAAAGAAAGTTGTTGCGGAGTGAGGTTGTATTTATGAAACATATGGCACCTTAAGAAACGAAGGTAGCAATTGAAAGAGAAAAAAAAAGAAATCAGAGTTCTAGTTTATAGCCAACACCTTTGATTGTTTTTATACAATCCATGTTTAGTTTCTGCCTGATCTTTCGGATGTGTACGTCAATGGTTCTGTCTCCAACAATTACGTCGGTTCCCCAAATCTGGCTTAGAATTTCTGTTCTGAGAAAAACTTTTTTGGGATTGGATGCCAATAGAGAAAGCAGTTCGAATTCTTTTCTAGCAAGTGTAATTTCTTCTCCTTTGTATATAACAGTATATGCGGTTCTATTGATTTCTAGGTCTCCCAATATGATTTTATC
This sequence comes from Bacteroidota bacterium, assembly GCA_039805285.1. Taxonomy (GTDB): domain Bacteria; phylum Bacteroidota; class Bacteroidia; order Chitinophagales; family Chitinophagaceae; genus Ferruginibacter. The sequence continues at coordinate 3,098 of JBDLUO010000218.1, read as the reverse complement.
GGCTTCCTTTTCATTGCTCGGAACTCTTCTAAAAAGCGCATTTACTTTGCTCATCAACACTCTCGGACGAATGGGTTTTGATAAATAATCGTCTGCTCCAGATTCGAGTCCTTTTACTTCTGTGGAATCGTCGCTTTTTGCGGTTAAAAAAATAATGAGCGTTTTTTTGAATTCGGGTTGTTTTCTAAGGTGATTACATACTTCAATGCCGTTTTTATAAGGCATCATTACATCCAAAATAATGAGATCAGGGCAAAAAGAAATAGCTTTTTCAATGGCGGATATTCCATTGTCAGCGGTTTCAACCAAATAGCCTTCGGCTTCCAGATTGAACTGAAGAATTTCAAGAATGTCTTGTTCGTCGTCGGCTATGAGTACTTTTTTCATCATTGAATTTGGATGAATACAAATTTAACACAACATCATCCACCCGTTTGGCATAATTTTGTCTAAATTGTATTATCAAATTGTTAAGTGAACCTGCTTTAATTTTGAATTAATCGTTCAAAAGGCTGATTCAACCTACTTTAATTTGTTTCATGTTCAAGAAGTTTATTTTTCTTGTTTCCTTTGTGTTATTACGGATGCTGGCGATGGCACATCCCGACACGGTTACTATTCCCGTATTCCGTCAATATTTTCACGACAAAATCAATGCTGAACAGATGGCTTGCGACAGAGCAGATGGCAAGTCGGACAATCTCATGCGCATTGGCAACAACGAAGAAGTTAACTTCCGGATATCTGATATCCTTTTTCGTAAAATTGATGAACTTCAAATTTGGGTAGAAGCCAATGAAAACATAGACAAGAACAACGATAAAATTCGATTGCTTGGCTATATTGAACTAGAGCTTCGATTATTTAGACAAGCTTGGAAAAAACGAGAGATAGCGCCCAGTGAATTTCCGGCAGTCATAGATAATTTTATTTTGATGGTTAAAGCCCAAGAGAAAGGCAAACCACTTGTCGATTTCATCAAAGACAAATCATACATCGTTGCGCGCATAAATACCATGGCTTTTGCGGATCATCCCGGTTATAAAGAAGCGGAGAAGATGGTTTATTTCAAATATTGCACGATACATCCAGATGTTATTTTATCTACCATAAGACCCTTTGTAAAGGAATCGTTTGCAGATAGCCTCATTGTTATTGCATGTAAATTCAATCCTGCGCAATTGTATTCTTATGCTCAATCCGTAAATACGCCCGAAGGAAAACTGATACATCTGAATACTAATCCCTTGGTAATTACGGTATCTAGATTGAGCCAAACCAAAAATGCATTGATGTATTTTCCATTTTTAGATGATATCATCAGTGGAAAGAAAACCGTAGAAGGAATCAGTAAGATTGTTGGCGACGGAGAAGTAGGATTCGACAGCGTGGGTTATTATAAACTTTTGGTTCAAACAGAAACAGAATATTTCAGGAGGATGTCTTCTCCCGCAAAAGATACGCCCATTGCCATGTTTGGCTCTAACGGACTTCGTGAGGTATTAAAAGATAGAGCGATCAGACATTTCATCACACCCATAAATAACTTACACGACGAATCGAATTTAAATGTAAGGATGAAATCAATTGATTCTTTAACTGCAGCAGAAATCTATTACATGATTGTGATGGGAGAGGGAGACATCTACACGTCTAGTTTTAAACACAGTTTCAATAGAATGCTGCAACGCTTGGGTACGAAACCACGCTGCGATTCACTTCTGTTGCAGGTAAGATTCGACTTCTTCAAGAAATTCATCAAGATCACAGCAAACTTCAATAGACTGGATACATTTTTGAAAAAAATGCCAGCTACAAGTTCGGAAGCGCTGATGAAAGCATTTGTTGCCAACCTCGATCAATCGGGTAGCTTAGAAGATGCAACGGATGTAGCAGATTCTTACAGCAGCATCAACAACAAAGAATTACAAAGTCGAATTCTGGAATATGTAGAAGACAATGAAATCAACAGTGTAAACGACAACAATGAACACGGCGAACTGGTATACAGCTTGCTAAAAAATATCTTTCTTTCTTCGGATAGTACAAAAAAAATAGACCTCACTCAAATTGCCGGAATCCCATCTATCTATGAATTAGATAAAAAAGGACTTGAAGATGACAGCGGTAGAATCATTCAGCAGGTTTTCTTTTATGGAGATGAAGATGGCAAAACATTTTTTCAGCCTTTCTTAAATTCCTTTCCTTCTAAAGACTGGAGAATTACCAAAAAGAAAGAATGGGTAGAAATAAAATCGATCAAAGGTAACTTGTGGATCTTTGCCAATCTGCCTTTAGACTATGATGCGAATTTAGACGACAGCGCTCAGGTTCATCTGATCTCTTACCTCGAGGAGAATGAATGGTTTCCGAGCATCGTCATACATCGCGGACACAGCTATTGGCTACCTGGAACCATCAGCAGAATGCCAATGAACGCAAAAATTGTTTTGCTCGGGTCCTGCGGCGGATACAAAAATCTGCAAAAAATATTAGAAGTATCACCTGAGGCACACATCATCTCTACCAAAGAAATTGGGGCAGGAGACATCAATAGACCCATTCATAACGCACTTAATCAGACGCTGATTTTTGGCGACAAAATTGTTTGGAGAAACATGTGGGGCAATCTAACCCAACTCTTTCAACAAGAGAAAAACAAGAATATCCGCGAAAGCTGGGAAAGCTATGTACCACCTTATAAAAATCTAGGCGCGATATTCATAAAGGCATACTATAAAAAAATGGAATCCATGTGATTCTTCACATGCAGTACCTTTGAGGCATGAGTGATCCGTCATCTGTAAAAAAAATATTCGACTATAAACTGCTTCGGCGCATCCTTTCCATAGCAAGACCTTATCAAAAAAAAATTTACCTCTCTCTCTTTCTGTCTATCGTTCTTGCCGTCATGGCTCCAATCAGACCTTGGTTGATCCAATTTACGATCCATTCTGGCATACAAAATCATGACGATGCTTTCTTGCTTCGAGGACCTGGAATGTTCATCGTGGAAATTACATTGCTTCAGATCCTGTTGTTGGTGTTGGATACTATACTTCGTTTTATCTTTACCGTTACTACCTCTTCTTTGGGTC
>JBDLUO010000217.1:0-6676 GCA_039805285.1 Bacteroidota bacterium | reverse complement strand
TTCCTTGCTTGTGTTGAACACCAATCCAGGAAGAATCATCCAAAATGGAGGTTCAACCAGCGTTTCACTTTCTGCATCTGGAGGAAGACCGCCATACACCTATCAGATGAATGCGGGAAGTTTTCAAACCAATGCAACATTTACCGGAGTCCTTGCTGGTACCTATTCTTTCAGTGTGAGAGATTCTTTGGGCTGTATTAAAACCAATACCATTACCATTACTCAACCTTCTGTTTTTAACATCAATATCTTAAAAACGAACATCATTTGTAAAGGTGGACAATCGACAGTCACCATATCTGCGACAGGAGGTACCGCGCCATACACAGGCACAGGCACCTTTCTAAGGTCTGCAGGAACCTACACATTTTCAGTAACGGATTCAAACGGCGTGATTAAGACTGGAACAACGACAATTACAGAACCCAGTTCTGCTTTGGGTGCAACTGTAACCGGAGGATCTGTTTTGGTTTCGGGAGGTACATCATCTATAAATATTTCAGGAGTTTCGGGAGGCACGTCACCATACTCATATTCTTTAAACGCTGGAGCATATCAAACAAGCTCATCTTTTAGTGGTGTGTTGGCTGGTATTTATTCGGTAAACGTCAAAGATGCGATTGGTTGTGTTATTACAAAAACTGTTACGGTAAACGATGTATTAAAAGCAGTGATTTTGAATGTTACCAATATGTCTTGTAGGAACAGATGGGATGGCACGATTACCGTAGGTGCTCAAAATGGGAGGGCTCCATATTCTTATAAAATAAATACCTACACTTATGGGTCAAACAATGTGTTCAGCTTATTGGGTGCAGGCACTTATACTTTATATGTAAAAGATGCGAACGGAGCAATAGCCAGTAAAACTGCAGTTGTAGCTTCGAGTACGCTTCCATGCACGGCCAAATCCGCATTGGGTAACACAGAAGATGATGCTGAACTAATCGAAATACATCCTAATCCTACCCAGGATTATTTTACAATAAAAATAAACACGCCACAACAATGCAAACTTGAGTTTTATGATCAACAGGGTAGGTTGTTGGAAAAACAGGAATTCAACTACCAAACTCTGACATCATTTGGCGCCAACAGAAGGAGTGGAGTTTACTTTGTAAAAATGCGTTCAAAAAATGGAGTGGAAAGTAGGAAGTTGATAAAACTATAATGATTTTTCCGCTCGGATGTACTTCAATTCTTCATCCGGTCTTTTTAAGGTAAACAACCACCAAAGATTCATTCTAAGGCAAATTTGGTAAATAATTATGGGAACGATGATTCCCGTTGATAAAACAAGCAGGGCGAGGATGGTTGGGTTTTCAATATGTACCAACTTCATAAGTATTTGTCTGCTTACAGACATTACGATGATTTGCATGCAATAAATGTGTACCGAATTATATCCAACAACACGCAAAAAACGCATGCTGTTTCTCTTTTTTAATGAGAATGAAACGGAAAGCGAAAGCGCACAACCTACCAGCGCGACCAATAAAAAAAACATGGGCATCTGGTTCTCTACGAAATAATTGTTTCCTTCTTTCATGTTTATTTCAGTAAAAAAATACTGTATTGTTACGAAGGAAAGTAATAGAGGAAGGATTAGTTTGTAAGAAGAAAAAAGTGCGGCTGTTTTTTCTTGAAAAATTCGGTTAGATATGGCATCACCTATGGCAAAGAATAAATAATATTTTAAGAAGTCATTGATGAATCCGAGCTTGGCTTGAAAAGAAAAGGCGTAATGGTTGTCTATGGCGCATAATGTGTATAAAACAGCTCCGATGACCAGTTGGGTTTTATAATCGATTTCAAGAAACACTTTAAGAATGGCATAAACTACACCCACCAAAAACAACGCGTGTAAATACCAAAATTGACCTGTGCTTCTTGGGTTTGTAAAAAGTTCCAGATACGTATTCCAACCAACATCACCTTTAGAATTGGTGTAGCCAGAAAAAACCAATTGCAGACTAATTTGAATGAAGCCCCAGACGATCATGGGGTAAAGTATGGTTTTGATTCTGTTGGACAGATATGGAGAAATGCCTTTAACAGAAATGCTGCCAGATATGAAGATGCCGGATGCGATGAAAAACAGAGGCATACGAAAACCGAAGAAAAATACATTGATATATTCCAGCCAGGGATGATTGGAAAGATCGATTCCAGCGTTTTTCAGGCTCTCGAAGCAATGGCGGTAAGTAACAAGTATGATGCTTATTCCACGATCATAATCTATCCATCCATGTCGTTTATCGTTTAAGATAAAATCGGTATTGAGAAATTTCATATTGGATTTTTAAATCAATAGGCCTTTTTATCTCCTATGAGAATGGTATAAACGGTTAAAAACATAATTTTTATATCTAGCCAGATATTCCAGTTTTCAAGATACCATAAGTCATTTTGAACGCGCATTTTAATCTGTTTGGGTTCCGTGATTTCTCCTCGAAATCCATTTACTTGAGCCCATCCGGTTATCCCTGGCTTTAAGAAATGTCGAATCATATATTGATCTACAACCTGAGAATAATCATCTGTATGTTTTACCATGTGGGGTCTAGGTCCAACCAAACTCATTTCTCCTTTCAACACATTTATAAATTGCGGGAATTCATCCAGACTCGTCTTTCTTAATATTCTCCCCAGCTTCGTCACACGGTTATCGTTTTTAGTTGCCTGCTTTGCATCAGCATCTTTATTCGGTTTCATGCTCCTAAACTTCAGGCACATGAATGGCTGATTGTTTTTTCCCGTCCGAGCCTGTTTGAAAAATATAGGTCCTCTAGACTCTAGAAAAATTAATAAGCCAATCAATGGAATCAACCAAGATAGTACCAATATTACCACCAATAAACTGATGATTACGTCCAGTATTCTATTCTTAAATCGATTGCCAACATCTTGCAATGGCTCGCTTCTTAGCGACAAAACGGGCATGTCTCTTACATAGTCTACCACAACAGGTTTGCTGAAAAAATAAGCAAGGTTCGGCACAACCTTAAATCTGATACACTCATTTTCTGCTTGTGTCATAAGCTCGTAAATGAAACCGTTCTGCTCGGGTGTTATAGTCGAATATATTTCCTGAACATCCATGTCTTTAGCAACAGTCACTACATGTTTAATATCTGTCAAAACAGGATAACGTGTCAATTCTTTTATGTTCTTTTCATCTTCTACAAATCCAACCAAATGTGTGTTTATGGACTCCTGTTCGAAATATTCAGCCAGTTTCAATGATGTTTCATTGTAGCCCAAGATGATCACTTTGTTGATTAAAAAATCTCTGGTTTTGAAATAATTTCTGATGCCTACGTATAAGAAGCGAATGATAAATAGTCCAATCGGGAAAAACATAAAGAAACACAAAATGAACAATCTTGATATTTCAACTACACGAGAAAAGAAAAGATACATCATAGACAGGATGAACCAAACTAGAAAAACCTGAACCGTTCTTTTTGTGAAGCTTTCAAATTGAAGCATAACTTTTTCTGTGTACGTGCCACTAAAAAAGCAAAGCAAAATCCAGATGATGTTTGTGTAAAACAAAAAACTCATGTAGGTTTTATCCCAAAGACTCGGAATTCTATGATTCAATAAATATCCCAACAACAAAAAGCAGAAGTTCATCATGAAGAGATCCATGAAAATCAGACTTAGCTGTAAGTATCTTTTGAACTGTTGATTCATCGGGTTAAATTAGTGATTAATGTTTGTAAACGGAAATGAGTTGGTCTATGATTCTATCCGATGTTTTTCCGTCCCACAAAGGTGGAATGCTTCCTTTTTTCCAATTTCCTTCTTTGATTTTTTGGATGTTCTGACTCAATTTAATCAGATCGTCTCCGATAAGTTCATTCGTGCCAATCGTAACTGTTTCAGGCCTTTCAGTGCTTGTTCTCATGGTAAGACAGGGGATATGCAATACGGTAGCCTCTTCGGTTATTCCGCCAGAATCGGTAACGATTCCTTTGGCATTTTTTATGAGATAAATGAATTCAAGATAACCTTGCGGTGTGGTTAAAATAAGATTTTCGAATTCAAGATTTAGCTTTTCTAGATTTTGTTTGGTTCGTGGATGAACCGGGAATACAACTGGATGAGGGGCTGTTGCCTTCATGATTTCGGTAAGCAGAACGGATAAATTTTCAGCATCATCTACATTGGAAGGTCTGTGTAAAGTCAGTAGAAAAAAAGAAGCTCCAGAAAGGGAATGTTGATCGAAGAAATCTGGTTTTCTTATTTTACCAAGATTTGCTTGTAGGGTGTCAATCATCGTATTTCCAACGAAATGAATTCGATTTTCCTCAATGTTAGATGCCCTTAAATTTTCATTTGCTTTTTCGCTGGTTGTAAAAAAATGATCGCATATCGAATCTGTAACCATGCGGTTGATTTCCTCCGGCATGGTCATGTCGCCAGATCTAATGCCTGCTTCCACATGCACAACATCAATGTTTAGTTTTTTTGCCGTGATGGTGCAAGCCATAGTGGATGTTACATCTCCAACAACCAGAACAAGGGTTGGTCTATGTGATAATAATTCTTCTTCAAATTTTATCATGATTGCTGCCGTTTGTGCAGCCTGAGTTCCACCACCACAAGCTAGATTTGAATCTGGCTCTGGGATGTCTAGTTGTTCAAAAAAATCGCCACTCATGGCTTTATCAAAATGCTGTCCCGTATGAACCAGTCGATAACTGATGGGAGTCCCTTTTTCTTTTTGTTTGAGTATTGATTTTATGATTGGCGCAATTTTCATGAAATTGGGTCTTGCGCCGGCTACGATGGTTATGTTAATCATGATATTCTATTGTTTTTTTCATCAAACTCATGGATTAAACTGATGGTTTGGGAAATATTTTGCTTAGAAGAAGCACCAAAAAGAATGGATTCAACTTTTGGTAGTCCGCATACATACGCTATGGCTTCTCGTGCAGGTATCGCTCCACCACCCAAAACCTGCATGGCAATTGCACGAACTTGTTTTTCTCTCAACGTTTTTTCATAGAGTGCAATGCCGCCAGACATTCTAAATCCGGCCTTATTCATAGAAGCACAGATGATCGGGTTTTTGATGCCACAGCTTTCAAGGGTTTCAAGCAGGAGAGGCAGGTTCATGGTTATATACCCTGGTTCTGCATTGTACTTTTTAATGATGTAATCGTGATATGCTTTCAGAATGTCCTTCATGCCCAATCCGAGTAAAAGATCTGTAATCACATTCTGAATAAATATGACCGGGGTGTTGATGTTTTTGAACATCTTCATTTCTGCATCAATCAGCAGTTCCATAATCGAAAGGTAATCTTTGGAAAGAACTGCCATTCCTCCTTTAAACAGAGAACCGAAAAAATTTCCAGGCACATACTGTTTTATGGTGTCAACGATGCCGAGTTCTGTAACGGCATTTGCATATTTATGAGCATAAGGCATGCAAGGATAGATCGAGAAGTTTTTGTATTTGTCTGGTTCTTTTCGAATCATGTCGCAAATGTTGTAAATCCGGTCGTGTGTAGTACACATAAATGTTTCAGCCCCCAGATTTCTTGCGATATCGATGGTTTCCAAGATAGCCTTGTCTTCTCTGAAGCGAATCGATTGTGCGCGTGATTTTTCATCTGAGATGTGATTCACGGCAAAGAACTGATTATCTCCGTATAATATTCTGTTCATCGTTATTATTTGGCGTTGTTTTTAATGAGAGAAATCACCTTATCGGTTTGCCATGCAGATGCAAAGCTGTTTTTTTGATGCGAGATGTCACCTTTTATGGCGGCAATAAAATAATCTATTTGTGCACTATATTCTTCGCCACGGAGATAGAAGTCAACCCCAGGTGTTAGGTCTGTAACATATCTCGTATTCCATCCTTTGTTGTAACCGGCAGGACAATTGTCATTTTTGAAATAAACTTTCAATTCGGAGGCGTCGGAAATGATTTTGCCTTCGCTTCCCATGATGGTAATTCCAGTAGACATTTTACGATATGTTTCTTCGCTCCAGTTTACAGATAAAACTCCCGATATGTGATGGTCTGTTTCTAGTAGGGCATACACTGCATCGTCAACTTGATTGGAGTAGATTGATTTTAGCATACTGCCATGTACTTTTTCTATGGGCCCAACAAGGTAGTTGAGTAAGTCGATCACATGAGAGGCATAATCCATAAGGCAGCCACCGCCTTCTTTAGGATCGGAACGCCAGGTTTCTTTGGCTTTTCTGATTACTACAGGGCCGTATGCTTCACCCAAGAAATGCTGAATGCTTCCAATATGTCCGTTTGTGACAAGTCTTTTCACTTCTTCAAAAGTTCCAATAAACTTGTTGTGGTATCCAACTTGATTGATTCTGTTTTTTTCTTTTGCCAGTGAAACAAGTTTTCCTCCTTCGTCTGCACGAATGCAAAATGGTTTTTCTACAAAAACATGTAGATTATGCTGCAACATTTCTTCAACCATTGAGGCATGAAACTTCGTGGGTACCGAAATGAAGACCGCATCGGGTTTGGTTTCATGAATCATTTTTTTGTAGTCGGTAAAAGCAGGAATTGGACTGTATTTTTCCAAAACGTCTGTTACCAGTTTTGAAGTGTCAGCCACACCCACCACTTTCACATCTGGATGCGCACCCAGAATAGAAAGGTGAGATATTCCCATTTTTCCAG
>JBDLUO010000216.1:0-6873 GCA_039805285.1 Bacteroidota bacterium | reverse complement strand
ACGTTAAACGATTCCTCTTATACCACAGACGGACAAACTATTTCGTCGTGTTGGTGGGGATTTGGGAATGGCCAATTTTCAAATGCATGTAATCCTGTTTTTACTTTTCCCAACTCGGGATTGTATCCGATACAGCATGTAGTAGTAAATCAAAGAGGATGTGTTTCTGATACCATGAATGTGTCCATAACGATTGCTGATAAACCTTCACCAGATTTTACTTTGAGTCCGGTTATTTGCGGAGACAGCAGTTTGATATTCACAGATGCTTCAAGCATTCAATATGGTCAATCTGCGCAATGGAACTGGCTATACAACAACAATACATTTTCAAGTGTAAATCCTGCGAGAGGATTTTTCCCCTTTGGCAATCAACAAGTCGGACTCGTGGTAACAAGCAGCAATGGCTGTTTCAGTGATACCGTTTTTAAATCCTTTAAGCTTGTTCGAAAACCTAAAATTGATTTCGATTTTCAGGATACTTGTAAATTTGATCCTGTATATTTCAGCGCGCAAGAAACCAGTGTTCCTACCAATATAACTCAATGGGTTTGGAACTTGGGAGATGGCACTTCAGCATCATCCACTTCATTTACACACCAATATCAGGCAAATGGCGCATACCCAGTAACGTTATACGCTATCTCTGCAGACGGATGCTCTTCGGATACACTCAGGGATGTTGTGAATATATACGGAACAAATGCATTCGCCGGAAATGATACGATTGCATCTGCAGGACAACCAGTTCAGCTTCAGGCAAGTGGAGGAATCAGTTATACATGGAGTCCCGCAGAGGGTCTTAGCAATACGAATATCTCTAATCCAACTGCTGTTGTTTATGAGGATAAAACGTATTATTTAAAAGCCTTTACTCCAGGAGGATGTCCGAGTTACGACACCATCAATATCGTCATTTATAAAGGCCCTGATTTTTATATGCCTACCGCATTTACTCCAAATGGAGATGGGTTGAATGATGTGTTGAAGCCTTTTTTGGTTGGGGTTAAAAGATTTGATCATTTTATTGTCTATAACAGATACGGACAACAAATCTTTTTCACTTCACGTCGAGGTTTTGGCTGGGATGGATCACTAAATGGCAGAAAACAGCCAATCGGAACTTATGTTTGGCAAATATCAGGAGAAGATTATACTGGCAAGAAGATGTTTAAAAAAGGGACTGTTATCTTGTTACAGTAAAATAGAAGGATAAAGGAAGATAGATTAAGGTCGATTATTTCGTATGGCAATTATTACTTCCAATCAAATGTTAATCCTCAATTCCCTTGTACAAATTGATTCATTCTACTTAAAAAATCATGGATATCTCTCATCGTTCTGATTTGTTCAACAACCAGAATACCATGTTTTCCAACTTGTTTTAGTTTGGCTTTATTCGTTCCTGTTTGAAGGAATTGCAAGATTCTGTTGAATGTTTCACTCTGAAAATAAGGGGAATCGGGATTGCCAACAAAATAGCATTTGAGTGTTTCCTGTTTGAGGAAAAGTTTTTCAAATCCAAGCTCAACCGCTAATTTTCTACATCTAACCGTGATGAATAAATCTTCTGCCTCTGGTGGTACGGGACCGAATCGGTCTGTTAGTTCGTTGTGAAATTCAATTAGTTCTTGTTCCGTTTCACAATGGTCTAATCTAGAGTATAAACTCAGTCGCTCCGAAATACTCTCTACATATGCATCTGGTATCAATATCTCCAAATCCGTATCAAAACTACAATCGCGTACAAAATCATCTTGTTTATGAATCTCTTCCTTAAATAACTCCCTAAACTGACTTCTCTTCAGTTCTCTAATGGCCTCATCAAGAATTTTCTGATACATCTCAAATCCGATTTCTGCAATAAATCCACTTTGCTCACCACCGAGTAAATTCCCTGCACCTCGTATGTCTAAATCGCGCATGGCAATCTGAAAACCGCTTCCCAATTCACTATATTGTTCAAGTGTACTCAGTCTTTTACGGCTGTCTGCAGGCAAGGTGCTCATTGGAGGAGCGAGCAGATAACAGAATGCTTTTTTATTGCTTCTGCCAACCCTTCCACGAAGCTGGTGCAAATCGCTTAATCCGAACTGATGTGCATTGTTCACAATAATGGTGTTCACATTCGGAATATCCACTCCACTTTCAACGATATTGGTACAAACCAGTACGTCATATTTCTTGTCCATGAAATCAAGAATGGTATCCTCCAATTGATCTCCCTCCATTTGACCATGCGCAAAAGCAATGCTTAAATCCGGACAAAGTCCCTGAATAAAGCTTTTCATTTCGGGGAGTCCATTTACTCTGTTATGGATAAAGAAAACCTGTCCACCTCTTTCTGTTTCGTAATAAATAATATCACGGATCTGATCTTCCTGAAAAGTGGTTACTTCTGTTTGTATGGGCTGTCTGTTCGGAGGAGGAGTATTGATGATACTCAGGTCTCTGGCTCCCATCAAACTGAATTGTAAGGTTCTGGGAATAGGCGTTGCCGTTAGTGTCAGAGAATCTACGGTAGCTCTTAATTGTTTCAATTTTTCTTTTGCACTTACACCAAACTTTTGTTCTTCATCAATGATCATCACGCCCAGATCTTTGAATATGACGTCCTTTCCTAAAATCGCATGCGTTCCAATGATGATGTCTATTTTTCCTTCCGAAAGTCTCTTTAAGGTTTCCTTTTTTTCCTTGCTCGTTTTGAATCGATTGATGAAATCTACGGTTACTGGAAAGTCCTTGAGTCTTTCTTTAAACGTTTTGTAATGCTGATAAGCGAGGATTGTTGTTGGTACAAGAATGGCGGCTTGTTTTCCATCGCAGCATGTTTTAAATGCAGCTCTTACTGCTACTTCTGTTTTGCCGAATCCAACATCTCCACAAACCAATCTGTCCATAGGAGAGGGTTTCTCCATATCTCGCTTCACATCTTCTGTTGCTTTTGCCTGATCGGGTGTGTCTTCATAAATAAAACTTGCTTCCAGTTCCGTTTGCATGTAATTGTCTGGCATGTGCGCGAAACCTTCCTGGCTTTTTCTTTGTGCGTATAAACGTATCAAATCTGTAGCGATATCTTTAACCTGCTTTTTTGTCTTCTCTTTTAGTTTACTCCACACTTCACTTCCCAGTTTATTCATTTTGGGAACCGATCCTTCTTTGCCAGAGTATTTGCTGATCTTGTGCAGAGAGGTGATGTTGACATACAAGAGATCTCCGTCTTTATATTGTATTCTTACAGCTTCCTGCATTTTTCCGTTGACTTCCATTTTTTGAAGTCCGCTGTATACACCAACACCATGATCTATATGCGTAACATAATCTCCTGGTTGAAGCTCACGAAGGGTTTTTAAGGTTAGGGCTTTATTCTTGCTGAAAGCTTGTTTAACCTTGTATTTATGATATCGTTGAAATACCTGATGGTCCGTGTAACAAACCACCTTATTGTCGTTGTCTACAAATCCTTCGTGGATAGAAACGGGGACGGGTATTACGGGGATGTCGGCTTTGAGGTCAGTAAAAATGACGTGTAAGCGCTCTAATTGTTTCGGATTTTCAGAGAAAAGAAAAATGGAATATTTCTTTTGTTGATACTCGGTCAAATTCTTGATCAGCAAATCAAACTGCCTGTTAAAAGCAGGCTGAGGGATGGTTTGAAATTCTATTGTTTCGATTTTTTTTTCATCATCAACAAAAGCAGCTTTGTTTGCAATTTCGATTAGGTGTCTTTCTTTGAAAGCAATTTCTATCTCTTCTGCAAAAACAAAATCGGATAATGATGCCTTTTCTTTGAGCTGGTTTTCGGGATGATCAGAAGGATCATCTTCAGATTTATTTGACGTTTGTATATGTGTGAGATAAATCTCGATATCTTCTTTTTCCTGTTCCATTCTGTCGCGAATGAAAGACCAGTCTCTCATCCAGATCGTAGTTTGTTCTGGAAGAAACTCAAGTAGATTTACTTTTTCTCCTGTTTCAAAATTGGTCTCAACATTCGGAATGATGCTTACCTGAAGTAGCTTTCGTTCGCTCAATTGCGTTTCCGGATCAAAAATTCTGATGCTGTCAACTTCATTTCCAAAAAGTTCGATGCGATATGGTTTTTCATTTCCGAAAGAATAGATATCCATAATCCCGCCACGCATGGCGAATTGTCCGGGTTCGTATACAAAATCTGTTCGTGAAAATCCAAGTTCTGTAAATTTATCCATCAATCCAACAACATCGATTTCGTCGGCCTGTTTGATGTGGATAATGTTGTTTTGAAGCTTTTCGGGCAAAACCACTTTTTCCATAATGGCTTCTGGGTAAGAAACCATTATTTTTTTATTTCCACCTGATGAGATGCGGGTCAAAGCTTCTGTGCGCAGCATCACGTGACTGCTGTTCAGCAATTGGTAGTTCTTTTTATTTTTAAAGGAAGACGGAAAATAAAAAATGTCCAATGCCTGTGTGATGTTTTCCAATGTATTTTGCAGATAAGCTGCTTCCTCTGCATCTCGCATTACAATCAAATGATTCGATTGCGATTGCATTTCATTTTTAGAAACGGATGCAATGATCATTTCCAGAGCACTTCCAGAAAGGCCTTTCAGTAAGAGATGGTTCGGTTTGGAAAAACTGAGTCTGTTCGCTATTTGGGAACAGCGGGTGTCTTTAAAATAGATTTCCTTCAGCTCATCAAGATTCATGCACGCGAAATGATAGTATGATAGAACAATATTTTTGTTCTTCTTTCGGCAAAGATAATTGATTCAACATCATGTACCGAATCGGGATTAATTGTTAACTTACCTTAAAATAATGGTATGGCATTGATTCCTTGGCGCACTGCTACTGTAATCGGGATAGAAAATGAAACGGAGGATACCCGTCGATTCAGACTTGTAATGGATGGCATGGATCATTTTGAATATGAACCTGGGCAATTCATTACACTGGATCTTCCCATACATGAAAAGCCAAATAAGAGATGGCGGAGTTATTCTATATCTTCCTTTCCTGACGGAAGCAACGAGATTGAATTGCTTATTGTACTCAATCCAGAAGGACTAGGAACGAACTATCTTTTTAACGAAATTGGAATTGGTTCTCAACTGACGTACAGAGGACCTCAGGGCGTATTTACTCTTCCTAAAGTTTTGGATAAAGAATTGTTCTTGATTTGCACGGGTACTGGTATCGCTCCATTTAGAAGTATGGCTCAACATATTTTCAAAAACAAAATTCCAAATCAGGGAATCAATTTGATTTATGGTTGTAGAAAAAAGAATAACCTTCTTTATTTTGATGAGTTAAGAAAATTAGAGCAAGAGATGCGAGGATTTCGGTATTATCCAACCTTATCCAGAGAGGAATGGGAAGGAAAAACGGGATACGTTCATGATATCTACGAGTCGATCTGCCAGAATCAAACTCCGGCCTATTTTTTTCTCTGCGGATGGAAGGCTATGATAGATGAAGCGAAGGCTCGGATTATGGAATTGGGGTATGATAAAAAAGACATTCATGTAGAACTTTACGGTTAATTGTTTTCCAATATGACTGTATTAAAATAAAAAAGTGCCTTCTTTTATGGAAGGCACTTTTCGTTGGTAGAATAAAAATTTATTGAACCAATAATTTCACTGTTCTTTTTTCCGAACTGGTCATCAACACACCAAAATACATTCCTGCAGGTTGGTGCAAAGGAAGATTCGCTGTGTTCTCATTCAAACTCAGTGTATAAGATTTCACATGTTGTCCGGCAGAATTGAACACATAGAATTCGGCTTTGTTGGTGTTGTTCAATTTGTATTTCAATCGAATCACACCATCTTTAATTGGATTGCCTGCCACAGTAAAATAGGTTGTATCTGCTGGAGGAGGAGGTGGTGGTGGATCGATGCTCGTATCCTGGAAGAGCAATTTGTTTGGCTGATTGCCAAATATCAAGAAACCGCCTGGAGGAACAGTTACTAACTCACCGGTGTTGGTGACGGTTTTGCGGGTATTATCCATCATGTTATGCCATGTGCCAGCAAACGGAAAATCTGCGCGAATTTGCTGAGGACAGATCGAATAGTTCAGCAAAATCACAATGTTTTTCAACGAATCCAATGGAACTGCGTCGTCCCAGATGTAAATTCTTTTTTTGAAATTATTATCGTTTCCATCTTCACTATTGAGTGCCACATTTCCATTAAATACAGGCAACTTGATTTTCATTTCTATCAGTTTGCTGTATGTGTCGAATAAGCGTTCTCTTTGTGCATCGCTTAACCAATTCTCCGTCCATGGATACAATGGTTTTTCATCCAGTTTACAATCGCCTGCTGGGTTACCGGGGCCTTCACCTGGAGGATTTATACTTCCATCAGAGCAAGTGTTGAATGTTCTTTGGTAACCCATTTCTTGGAAATGCCAAATCATTTTAGGGCCAGGAATAAGTAAACTCCCAGCTCCGATTGCGGCCATCCTGTCTAATGCATTATTTAAATTTCCTCTTGGTGATTTACACGTGGAGTTGGTTGTGGTTACGCCAAATTCCATTGCTTCATACATGACATGATCTTTGTCGTGCGATTCTGAATAACCAAGGGTTCTTTTACCTGTTAAGCCATTGGTGGTGTTCAGCATGCTTCGAATGTCTCCAATTCTACCTTGAGCCAATTCTTTATAATTGGTCCATACTTCTTCCCAAATCATGATTCCTTTTCCTTCATTCAATCGGTAATTTCCCCAAGCTTGTTCTTCTGCCCTGTGATCGCCGATATGTTCGAAAATGGCAAGGTGTTTAGGATCCAGACTCCAGCTGTAGTCGGCATAACTTTTTAGCACATCCACACGATCCTGCTGGTAGCTTAATGTACATCCTTCATTTCCTGTACAATT
>JBDLUO010000215.1:0-11956 GCA_039805285.1 Bacteroidota bacterium | reverse complement strand
TAAACACTCAATCGGTGTAGTTACAACCCATTATCTCAATTTGAAAATAATGGCCAATAAAGTAAAGGGTGTTTTCAATGGTGCCATGCAATTCGACGAAAAAAACCTTTTGCCTTTGTATCGCCTAACAATTGGTGCACCCGGAAGTTCATACACTTTTTCAATCGCTGAGCGAATCGGTTTAGATAAAAAATTGATAGATAAAGCGAGGGCTAGGGTAGATGAAAATCAATTCCACCTCGATAAACTGCTGAACCAAACCGAACAGCTACAGCAAGTTTTAACAAAAGAAAAAATCGATTTGAATAAACTTTTCAAAGAAAACGAAAAGTTGAAAAAGGAAATGCAAATCATTCTTAACAAAGAGTCTCACAGCCAAGAAATGGAAAAGCTGAGGTTGAAAAATAAATTATCAGAAGATAAACTAGAATACCTTAGAGATACAGAAAGAAAATTAAAAGCTTTGGTTGTAGAATGGAGAAAATCTGAAAATAAAGATGAAGTTATTCGAATGATACAACAAACGCTAACTGGACAAAAACAACAATTTCAAGCTGAAAAACACAACAAAAAAATACGGGAAAAATTCAATGAGATTGGAGGGGATATTCAACTCGGCAGTTTGGTGAACATGAGAAAAAATAGGCAAGTAGGAATAGTTAAAGAGATAAGAGGAAAAAAAGCCTTGCTTCAGGTTGGATCCGTTCCAATGCTTGTATCTCTGGAAGATTTAATTGTGGTTGAACGTAAACCAGAGGACGAAGTTGGTAGGAATTAGGTTAGATCAGAAAAATAACGCGCAGTCCTTTCGCGATCCAATAACAATTGGGTTTTTAGTGCCTCCAAATCGGAGAACTGTACAATATCTCTCAATTTCCCCATCAAAATAACAGTTATTTCTTGTCCGTAAAGATCTCCTTCAAAACCTAAAATATGAACCTCTATCGACCTTGAACTATCATTGATACTCGGTCGATCTCCTAAATGCATCATTGCTCTATATTCCGATCCGTTTTCTAGTTTTACAATCACGATATATACCCCAAATCCTGGAATCAATTTGGTAGTATCATTTATTTTAATATTTGCAGTTGGAAATCCGATGGTTCTTCCCAATTTATTGCCTTCTACCACCAAACCAGAAAATCGGTAAGGGTAACCTAAAAGCTGATTCGCTTCGTCAATATCTCCCTCTAAAATCTTTTTTCTGATAAGTGTACTGCTTATCGTGGCTTCTTTTAACTCATGGGCTGGAATTTCCTCAAGCTTAAAAATACCTCGCTCTGCATATTGCTCCATCAATTCAAATCCTCCTTTTCTCTCTTTCCCATACCGATGGTCGTGTCCGATTACTAATGTATGGGGATGAAATTTAGCAACAAGGAATTGTTCAATATATTCTTCCGGACTCATTTCGGAGAAACGCTCATTGAAGTTTACCAATACCAAATGGTCGATACCAGCTTCTGATAGACGTGCTGCTTTTTCTTCGAGCGTGTTGAGTAAAAAAAGGGGACTGCCGGAATGGGAAAGTACGTGTCTTGGATGAGGGAAGAAGGTTATCACAACAGAACATCCTTGAATTTCGTTCGATATTTCTGTGAGTCTAGACAGTATTTTTCTATGACCTCCATGTACACCGTCAAAACTGCCTACAGTGACAACCGATTTCTCAGAAATGAAAATGTTCTCTGTGTTTTTGTGGATGATCATAAAATCTGGTGTAAAACTATGCATAATAATACATGAGAATTCGCTAAAACCAATTTAGTTTTGCACCATGAGTCAAAATAAATCATTGTACGATCAACGTGGCGTTTCCGCTCATAAAGAAGACGTACTTTCTGCAACTGAAAAACTAGACAAGGGTTTGTTCCCAAATGCTTTTTGCAAATTATATCCAGATTATCTGAGTAAAGATGATTCTTTTGTAAACGTAATGCATGCAGATGGAGCAGGTACAAAGAGTATTCTTGCCTATTTATATTGGAAAGAAACGGGCGATATATCGGTATGGAATGGCATTGCTCAAGATGCAATCGTAATGAATCTAGATGATTTACTTTGTGTGGGAATCTATACCGACATCGTATTCAATTCCACCATAGACCGAAACAAACACTTAATTCCCGGAACTGTTCTGAACCAAGTAATCAATGGATCTCAATCTTTTTTTGATTTACTTTCAACCTATGGCGTTCAAATCCATTATTTAGGAGGAGAAACAGCAGATGTAGGCGATGTAGTGAGAACCGTTGCAGTAAATGGTACCATGACTGCAAGGTGGCCGAAAAATAAAGTTATTTCAAACGAAAAAATTCAACCAGGTGATGTAATAGTTGGCTTGGCAAGTTTCGGTAAAGCAACTTACGAATCTGAATATAACAGTGGAATTGGGAGCAATGGACTTACTTCTGCAAGGCATGATGCGCTTGAAAAATACTATGCAGAAAAATATCCTGAAAGTTTTAATCCCATACTAAATGACGAAGTGGTTTATATTGGAAAAGATAGATTAACCGACAAGCCAGAAGAAGTTCACAGCGAATTTGAAGATCTAGGGAAGATGCTTCTTTCGCCTACCAGAACTTACGCTCCTGTGATTATTCAATTACTTCAAAAGCATTTTGATGATATTCATGGAATGATACATTGCAGTGGAGGTGGACAAACAAAATGTTTGAAATATTTGCCTTCAAATATGAAAATCATAAAAGATAATCTTTTCAATCCTCCACCGGTATTTCAACTTCTCCAAAGAAACAGCAAAAGTTCTAATCGAGAAATGTTTGAAGTATTCAACATGGGCTGTAGATTGGAAGTGTATTGTCCCGCATCTACTGCTGCGGAAGTGATTTCAATTTCTCAATCGTTTGGAATCGACGCACAAATAATAGGCAGGGTAGAAGATGATGTTAAAAAATCACTTGAAATCAGGTATAAAGATGAAGTAATTGTTTATTCATAACACATTCGATACATTTGTAATTATCAAATTCTGATTAACTTTTAAGCATGTCTCAATCAATCATAGAACTCAAGAATGTAAATATTTATCAAAGTGGCAATCTTGTATTGAACAATGTAAATATATCTGTAGACAAAGGTGAATTCGTTTATCTCGTTGGAAAAACGGGTACAGGTAAGAGCAGTTTGCTTAAAACATTATACGGAGATCTGGATCTTATAGAAGGGGAAGGTTGGGTTGTAGGACATAACCTAAAAGGATTGACATGGAAAACGGTTCCTTTTTTAAGAAGAAACCTTGGTGTTGTGTTTCAGGATTTTCAACTTCTAACAGATCGAAACGTAAATGAAAACTTGAGATTTGTTCTTAAAGCTACTGGATGGAAAGATGAGCAACTCATTAAAGATCGAATCGCTGATGTGCTTGAAAAAGTAAATTTAAAATCTAAAGGGTTTAAAATGCCCTTCGAACTGAGCGGTGGAGAACAACAACGTGTAGATATAGCTAGAGCACTTCTCAATTCACCTAGACTCATACTCGCAGATGAACCGACTGGAAACCTAGATCCAGAAACCAGCGACGAGATCATGCAACTGCTTTTCCACATTTGCAAAGATTTCGAAACAACCATAGTTATGGCCACTCACGATTACATGGTAATCAATAAATTTCCAGCAAGAACCATCAAAACGGAACAAGGAAAAGTGATAGACAACGCTAGCATAGCCATGCCATAATCTTGTCTGTTAGATTTTTATTGTCGTAAAGCTCAAGTCCTTTTAATCTAAAGTTGAAATCATGTTCGGAGAAAGGGACATTAAAAAACTGATTCACCAAATCAGTTAGATCTTCTGCATTATCATAAATTAAAAATCCCGATTCTATTTCTGCGCCCGAGATTGCCTCCTTGTTTACGATGCAATGCCGTCCTTTAAACAGTGCATGCAACACTTTTAGTTTTACACCTGTTTGATTAAAAGAAGGCAAAATATTGATCTGAGCTTTTGAAATCAAATCATCCATTTCGTGTTCAGAAATATTTTCAACAATGCAGGTATGTTTAAATTGGTACACTTTTTTCTTTAATGCTTCAGAAGGATTTTTTCCGGCTATTACCAGTGGAACCTTATTTTTACTGAATACCTCGTCTAGCAGCCATTCAACCGCTCTAATGTTTTCGTTGATGGATAAATTGCCCTGATAAAGGCAGTAATTTCCAGACCCCAAAGCTGATGTAGGGCTTTTCCATGGGAGGAAAGCAGGAAGAAATTGGATTTTTTTACAACCCAAATGATTTTGATATACCTCCAAATCTTGCATGCTTATGGCCCAAAAATCGAAAATACGTGCGAGTTTGGATTCATATCTTTTCAACAAAAAAGCCTCCAATTTGAAATATAATTTCTTGTAAAAACTAGACTCTAATTCTGCAAGCCTTTCGTAATACAAATACTCTACATTGTGAAGTCTGATTTTTATTTTTCTGTCTTTCCCCAAATGAGACAAGAGTGGAAATGTAGTATGAATTCCGTCGAAAATGATCGGAAAATTGTCTTTTTTAAGATTAGTGATCAATGCTGCTGATGATCTGGATCTGATGATGAAAGGCAAATGAAAATGTAAATTCGAAAAAAAAGAAGTTCTCTTATAATAGGTTACAGATTCGCAATATCGATTCAAAATCGGAGCGGTTTCATCATTTTTGGTAAAACAATGAAGATGGATTTTTACGCCGGCTTCGGAAAGTGACTTAATTTTATAAAACAAATCAAACACGCCGCCAAAATCAACTGGCCAAGGTACTTGGTGTGTAATGATATGTATTTCTTCAGGAGAGAACATTTCTATAAAATTGAGTCAAAGATTTAGATTCATTATCCCAGTTCCATTCTTCTGCAGCTTTGGGGCAGTTATTATGCAGTCTTTCCCATAATTTGTCGTCTTCTAACAAGAGGTTGAGATGGGATGAAATGCCATTTGGAGATGAATCACCTAACAATAACGCAATTTCGTGCTGTTTGTTCATTTCACGGTATACAGGAAAATCTGATGTAAGTTGAGGAACTCCGGCATGTATGTAATCAAAAAAACGGTTGGCTAAGGAATAATAATTGCTTTTTGCCCCAGCTTCGAAGAGCGTAATACCTATATAATAATGTGGTGTAAGCTTCTTTAGCTCTTCTGGAGATACAGATCCCCAAAATTTTACTTTGTCTGAAACTTGATGATCCAAAACCAATTGCTTTGCTTGAGAAATAAAATTTCCAGTCCCAAATATGTGTAACTCAGCATGTACAGTTTTCATTGCAGGAATTAAACTTTCAAAACACCTGCCTTCGTTAACTGCACCCTGATAGATGATATTTTTTTCTTTGGGTTGTTGCTGAATCGAAGCGTAACCTTTAGAAATACTCCGAATAACGGCATAATCCAGAGCATACATATTTTTGAACTCATCTGCTAAATGTTGATTAACGGTATATCCAAACTCAAACTTAGGGAGAGCATAATTTTCTATTTTTTTCCAGACTCGATAAATTCTAGGTCTTTCTACCACTTCTTTCATTTCGCAAAAAAGCTCATGTGCATCAAAAACCCTGGGAATTCCTTTCCATTTGCTAATCCACAAACAAGGTAAAATGGTATCTAAGTCAATGGCACAAATCAGATCTGCCTTTGAAAAAAGCAAATAAAAAAACAATCGAATGTTGAATTCAGCATAAAAAAGAAAACCATTGCTAAAAAAACATCGAAGTCGTTTTTGAAAGAAAGGTCTTTCCGTTAATGGGGGAGAAGAAGAGTCGGATCTTCCAATTAAGGTAACATGATGACCATCGCTAGCCAAAGATGAACAAATACGAATCATCCTTTGGTCGTTGTTCAATGCATTCGTAACTGTAAAAACAAGTTTTGCCAAAATTCTTCTCTTTTGTAAACGCAATCTAAGAGTCTCAACCCAAGATTGGTTATTTATCACTCAAAAATCAACATTTGAATTGCAATTTTTAATTCCGGAATGGTAATTTCAAGAAAATAAATCAATATTTAGCTTATTTCAAGGAAAAAGACTACCTTCGCACGCGAAAATAATAGAAATAAAACACAGGGTTTTAAAAAACAAAGAAATGTCTCATTTAACTAGCGAAAAGAAAGTTGCCATCTTTCAAACTTATGGCGGTAAATCTACTAACACCGGTTCTATCGAAGGACAGGTAGCAATGCTCACCGAGCGCATCAATCACATCTCTAACCACTTGAAGCAGAATAAAAAAGATTTCTCTTCACAACGTGGCCTAATGATGATGGTTGGTAAGCGTAAGCGTTTGCTCACATACTTAAACAAGCATGACCTTACAGGATATCGTGCTCTCATTGAGAAATTAGGTCTACGTAAGTAATAAGCATGAATGCGTAATCAACAACACATCATATCCCAACTTTAATAAGTTGGGTTTTTGTCCTTGTATCGCAACCTTTTATCATCTTCCAATTGGGGCTCTAGCCCTTTGGTGAAAATTAATTTTATATGTCATTTTTACAACCAAAATCGGTTTCCTTTGATATGGGTGGCGAAAGAATCGTCACCATCGAAACCGGAAAATTAGCTCGTCAATCAGACGGTGCTGTAACAGTTAGACAAGGAAACTGTATCATTTTAGCAACTGTTGTTGCCAATAAAGAACCAAAACCTGGACAAAATTTCTTCCCACTTTCTGTAGATTATCAAGAAAAATTTGCTTCTGCCGGACGTGTACCAGGATCTTTTTTCAAAAGAGAAGCGAGATTGAATGATTATGAAATCTTAACCTCTCGTTTGATCGACAGAGCATTAAGACCTCTTTTTCCAGAAGATTATCTGTGTGATGTGCAAGTATTGGTTTCACTCATTTCTTCGGATGATGAAATTATGCCCGATGCACTTGCTTGTCTTGCAGCCTCTGCGGCACTTGCTGTTTCCGATATTCCCATCATGGAAATCATTTCTGAAGTAAGAATCGGTAGAGTAGATGGGAAAATGGTAATCAATCCAACCCGTTCTCAACTGAAAGAATCTGATTTGGAATTCATCATCGCTGCAACCAACAAAAACATCATGATGGTTGAAGGCGAAAGCAATGAATGTCAGGAAGAAGATTTGATTCAAGCCCTTGAAATTGCACATGATGCCATTCGCATTCAAGTAAAAGCACAAGAAGAGCTCAGAGATTTGTTGGGTATTACATCTAAAAGAGATTATACCAAACCATATCGTAACGAAGAATTGAACGAGAAAATTCAGGCATTCGGAAGAGATAAAATGCACAAAATCGCTTCTTCAGCTTCTGCAAAACACGAAAGAAGCGATGCATTCAAAAAACTACACGAAGAATTGGTTGCTCATTTGGGAGAACTTCCAGACGCAGACAAACCATTGGTTAATCATTATTTTGGAGAATTACAATATTATGTGGTTCGCGATATGATTCTAAATGATAGAGTTAGATTGGATGGTAGAGGTACTGAAGATATTCGCCCGCTTGCTATGGAAACGGATATCCTCCCAACCCCGCATGGTTCTTCACTCTTCACACGTGGAGAAACTCAATCACTCACAACCGTTACATTGGGTACTCCTTTAGATGAATTATTGGTTGAAAGCGCTCATTCTTCTGAATACACTAAGTTTATTTTGCATTACAATTTCCCTCCATTCAGCACTGGTGAAGTGAAAATGATGAGAGGTGTTGGTAGAAGAGAAGTAGGACATGGTAACCTGGCTATGCGCTCTCTAAAGAAAATGATGCCGGGTAGTGATTATCCATACACCGTTAGGGTTGTAAGTGATATTTTAGAAAGCAACGGATCTTCATCTATGGCAACTGTTTGTGCCGGTTCATTGGCATTAATGGATGCGGGTGTTCCATTGAAAAAACACGTAAGTGGAGTAGCTATGGGACTCATTACTAAAGGAGACAAATTTGCTGTTTTAACAGATATACTTGGAGATGAAGATCATTTGGGTGACATGGACTTTAAAGTTACCGGAACAAAAGATGGCATATGCGGAGTACAGATGGATATTAAAGTGGATGGATTGAGCATGGATGTTATGAGACAAGCTCTTGCTCAGGCAAAAAAAGGAAGATTACATATTCTAGATGCAATGTATGATTGCTTCTCACAAGCCCGTGAAGATGTTAAGCCACACGCTCCAAGAATGATTAAAATCACGATTGATAAAGAATACATTGGTGCCGTAATCGGACCAGGCGGAAAAGTGATTCAAGAGATTCAACGTGAAACTGGTGCTACCATAAACATAGAAGAAGTAAACAATCAAGGAGAGATCAGTATCTTCTCTAAAGAGAAAACATCTTTAGACAGAGCTTTGGCCTGGATCAATGGTATTGTTGCTGTTCCAGAAATCGGAGAAACCTACGAAGGAACAGTTAAAAGCATCAAAGAATTCGGAGCTTTTGTTGAATTCCTACCTAAAAAAGAAGGTCTGCTTCACATCAGTGAAATCAGTTGGAAGAGACTCGAATCTATGGAAGGCATTTTTAGAGAAGGAGATAAGGTAAAAGTTAAATTACTTGATGTTGACCCTAGAACAGGTAAATTCAAGTTGAGCAGAAAAGCACTGATGCCAAAACCTGAAGCGCCAGCAAAGCCAGACTCAGACAATAAATAAAAACATGCATTTATTTATAAACTGCAACTCAAAAAAAGGGTTGCAGTTTTTTTTCATATCCATTCACGAAGAAATCGTATAAATCCAAAACGAAAATGAGCTTTAAGTTAAATTAACTTGGAATCTTATAGCCATTTTTAAAGCAAAAAACCGGATACAACAATGAAAAAATATCAATGTTATCGCTTTACAACCGAAAATGAATCGCAATCTGAAATTCTTATTGCACAATTAGATACGCTAGAACCAATAGGATTTAAAGAGGAAGACCAAGATGTTTTTGTGTATTTCGATCAACTCAGCATTTCGAAAAATCAAATAGACCACATTGCCGAAAACCTGAATTTAAGTTATGAGGAAACAAGCATAGAAGAAGAAAATTGGAACGCGAAATGGGAGAGTGGTTTCGAACCCATTTCTGTGTTAGATCCAATAGATCAATCTTTATTTGCTTTCATAAGAGCCTCATTTCATGACATAAACGAAAATGCCCGTTATAGTGTTGAAATTACACCGAAAATGAGTTTTGGTACCGGACATCACGCAACAACTTATCTTATGATAGAGGCGATGTGTTCACTAGAATTTAAAAATAAAAATGTGCTTGATTTTGGAACAGGTACAGGTGTTTTGGCCATTTTAGCTGAAAAAATGGGAGCTAAAAAAATCATAGCCATAGACAACGACGATTGGAGCTTAGAAAATACACTTGAAAATGCAGAGAAAAACCACAGTGAAAACATAACCTTGATCAAAGCTGAAAGTTGTGTTACAGTGAATGATTTTTCATCCGATATCATTTTAGCCAATATCAATTTCAACGTTATTGTTGATAATCTGGAAGCCATTAAATTAAATGCGACAATGGGAACAATCGTTTTATTCAGTGGAATTCTTGAAGGAGACGTTACTAACTTGTCAAAAGAACTCACAAGTGCAGGTTTTTATATTCATGAAGTTCGCATTAGAAATGGCTGGGCAATGATATATACAAGGTTGAATTAGGGCAGGATCAATGTAAGCGGTGTTTTTTTTCATTAATTTTTCATTAATTTTGAAATACTCTTCAACATGAAAGAAATTTTACTTGTCATAATCGCTTATTTCATTGGTTCCATTCCAACTGCATTGATAATAAGCAGATCTTTCTTCAATATTGACATACGAGACTATGGTAGTGGCAATATGGGCGCAACAAATGCCTTTAGAATACTAGGTTCAAAATGGGGAACATTGATTATGGCCTTGGATGTAATTAAGGGCATGCTCGCAGTGGGACTCTGTTTTTTCATGCCAAACTATCTCGACAATGATGTTCAGCAAACCAATTTCATGATCGCGTTGGGATTAGCGGCAGTGATTGGCCATATTTTTCCTGTTTTTGCACAGTTTAAAGGCGGAAAAGGTGTTGCAACTTTGTTAGGCATGTTGTTGGCCGTGCAGCCTTTGGTTGCTGTAGCCTGTTTATGTGTTTTCATTCTCGTACTTTTTCTTACAAGATATGTTTCACTTAGTTCCATATTGGGAGCCATAATGTTGCCCATTTCTGTAATTTGGATATGGAACGACGATGTACTTACATACAGAATTTTTGCTGTTTTAGTCGCTTTTTTGGTAATCATCACCCATCAAAAAAACATAGGAAGGCTCATTAAAGGAGCTGAAACCAGAGTTCCTATTTTGAAATACCGCGATAGAAAAAACAAAGCCAAAAAATAAGCTAGATAAAATTCAATCTAATCTCTCATTTCCTTTTTTGTAAAGAGCATTTTAATAAATGATTATTATTTATTATATCTATTGACGTACAAACCAAGTATAGTTAAATAATATCTTGTTTTTTAGGCATTTTCTTTGAACAATGCCATTTTATCTCTACCTTTGCCATCCCCCTTTGAATATAATTTAAGTTGATTTACTGCTCATGAAGATGAACCGATCGTTTTACGAAAACGTTCACAAACCCAAAATTGTTTTTTATGGCAAATCCAACTGTGTTCGAAAAGCTTCAATACAACAATGAGAAAAATTTGTTGATACAGGGCTTGCCTTCCTCCTTGGAAAAGCAATTCATAAAATTATCTTTTGCAAAAAGCTTAACTCCTCTTCTTAGAAGCAGAAAAGTTGATTTTGCAATTGTTTTCGCAGTTTCTCAAAAACAACTTTCTGGAATTTTAAGCGACATTATGTCTGCCTTATCTACTGATGCTAAGTTTTGGATTTCATATCCCAAACCGACCGCAAAAATTGTAAGTGACTTATGTAGAGAACCACATTGGCAAGTAATGGATGATTATAAGTTAATCCATATACAACAAGTTGAATTAGACAACGTATGGTGTGCCACTCAATTTTCTTTTACTGTACCTAACAACCAAGTAAGTAAAGCCAAAGAAGTTGAAATAGAAATTGAAAGGCCTAAATCTAGAAGAGTAAGTTCTGGTATGCGAACCAAAGAAGTAGCTTTTTAATCTGTAGGCTTCGAATATGTCTTACGACTTGTAAATTACAGTTCCTCTATTTTGCGATAATTTGTTTTCCATGTTTTTCAGCAACTGATGTGTCTGAAGTATTAAAAGCTGCTGTTCCGGATCTGTTGTTTTTTCCAACTCCGATTGATTTTCTGCCATCAACTTTTTTATCTTCCTCATCTGCAAGTAGAATAGATTAGAAAGAATCTCCTCTCTATATAAATCATCTCTCTTGGGTATTATGGCTTGATAATGTTCTTCCCATTTGGGACTTAATTCTGGTTCGCTTTCCATAATTCGAATCAACTCATTTTGTAGCGCTTGATCTTCGTGATACATGAAATCTTTTAAGGTAGGGGATTGTCCATCTTGAACCATCGTTTTATAAATTTCAAGTATGGAAACGAATTTTTCATTCTGAATTTGAGGTAAGAGTTCAAGCTCAACCAACTCATGTAAAATAAAATCGGCTACTGTTTTTTCCTCGTCCCAAGGTTTCATCCCAAATTCAATCAAACTTCTTACAATGGCTTGTTCATGCCGTTGGTCTTTTTCTACCAGGTCTGAAATACCCAGAGATTCAGCGGTTTCCGGGTTTTCTTGCGCTACATCAGGAGTTGTAGTGTTGGTTGTTTGCTGTTGGTCTTTGTTGATTTTATCTCTTAAAAACTTATTTACCAAAGCATTGAAACCAGATTCTTCGATGTTCAACATTTCAGAAACTCTTCTTACATAATCCTGTCTGATAGCAAAATCTTCGGTTTTATTTATTTTAGAAAGCGTTTCGGCCATCTGTTGTACAATGTTCGATCTTTTTACATTGTCGTTTTTTGCATCTTTTAAAGA
>JBDLUO010000214.1:0-3482 GCA_039805285.1 Bacteroidota bacterium | reverse complement strand
AGATAACGATGGCGCAGAAGATTTAGATACCATTAAAGTTCAGGTTGGTTCTCGGGTTTTAATTGATTTCGGTCAAAATGCCACGGCTTCTCCTGATCCAGATTTTGGTAACTATTGGAATTTGGTTACATCCGGAACCAACGGGGTTAAACTTACCAATGCAGTTACATCAACAAACATCAGTACCAATTTGGGAATGGAAGTTGTTGAAAGAATCGATGGTACATTCAATTTGGCAGGACCAGGTGTTAACAGAGATAACCCATCTGCCGGAATAGTCGGAGATTACCCTGCTTCAGCTACAATTGATTATGCTTTCGCTGAACCAAGCACCAATTCAGGAAGATGGAAGTTCACCGGTTTAGACAATACTAAAACTTACACATTCAAATTTTGGGGTAGTAGAACTGCTGTTCAACCCCGTATAATAGAGATAAAAAGTGCAGAAGACAGCGTTTGGACCAGCTATGATGCAGCAAACAATATTGATTTCAACAGAGCCGCATTTTTTACTATGACAGGGAAAGACTCAGCAATTTTTGATATTCGAGTTCAATCGCCAAGTTTCTTCGGTTATATAAATGTGGTAGACATCAATTATTCAACCCCTTGTGAAGCAACTTCAAGTTTAACAACGGTTACCAGCTGTGATAGCTACACATGGAATGGCATAACGTATACTTCAAGTGGACTATACAATCTTTTATCAATTAACGCTCAAGGTTGTGACTCTACTGCTACCCTTGATCTAACCATACTTTCACCTTCTACATCAACTGAAGATTTAGTTGCATGTAATTCATATACATGGAACGGAACAACCTACACCACATCTGGTATTTATACTTTTGGAACTACAAATGCAGCTGGATGTGATTCTACAGCCACATTAAACTTGAGCTTTGTAACGCCTCCAGTTGTGGATGCAGGTACCGATCAACAATTGGTTCCAGGTTCTTCAGTAAATTTATCTGGATCTATTTCAGGTATTTATAACAATGCGTTTTGGACCAACGCTTCTGGAATTTTTACGCCAGACAGTACCAGTCTTACTGCTTCTTATACTCCTGGTGCAAATGAAGTAACAGCACAATTGACAACCTTGGTTTTAGTGGCAGAAAATGCATGTGGAAGTTTTACAGACACCGTATTATTATTATATACTTTGCCTGTTCGTTTTACTAGCATCACCGCAAAACCAACCAAAGAAGGTAACGTTGTAGAATGGATCACGTCATCAGAATTCAATAATCGTGGATTCGAACTTCAGCGTTCATCCAACGGAATCGATTTCTCTTCGATTTCATTTATCCCTTCAAAAGCGACAAACGGAAACAGCAACACAGCTATATCATACCTTACAACAGATAAGTCTGCGTTATATGGCATCGTTTACTACAGACTAAAACAACTTGATTTCGACAACAAAGTTCAGTACAGCTCAGTAGTTACGGTTACTAGACAAAATGAAAGTCCACTAAACATTTTCACCATTTCACCGAATCCGTCTAAAAACGACATCAAAATTGGAGTGGGTTCTCTATCCAATACCAGAGCTTCATTGGTGATTACGGATGCAAGTGGTAAAATCATTTTAAAGAACAACATTCAACTCATATCTGGATTCCAAAATATTCCGATTGACATCACGAAATATGCTGTTGGAAGTTATTTTGTTCAGATACAAACAGCAAATGGACATAAATCATCTGCAGGATTTGTAAAACAATAATCAATACTTTACAATTTGAAAGCTGCCGAAAGGCGGCTTTCTTTTTATCCATTCTATCCTCCTATGTCGAAAAAAACAATTTTTTTCTACCTATTACTTTTGATTGTTTTTATTCTTCAGTCTTGTCATTCTTCTAGAAATGCAATAAACAACAAGGAAAAAGCCATTGCCCCAATCCATAAAGTCAAACTGAAAGGGAGTGTAGCAACAATAAAAATCGATGTTGGCAAAACGAATCCGGATGAACTGGTTACCTATGCAGAACAATTCGTTGGCGTTCGCTATCTATTTGGAAGCATCGATCCTAAAAAAGGATTTGATTGCTCTGGCTTCCTTTATTATGTTTTCAATCGATTTGGAGTAAAAGTACCTCGTACATCAGAACAATACACAAATGCAGGAAAAGAGATAGACCTTTCAGATTCGAAGAAAGGGGATTTGATTCTATTTACGGGTTCGGATCCTAAATCCGGAAAAGTAGGTCACATTGGAATTATCGTTGAAAATAAGTCGGGTAAAATTACTTTTATTCACTCCGCATCGGGCGGAAACAAAGGGATTTGCTATTCGGGTATAGACAAATACTTTGCTGAACGATTCGTAAAAATCATTCGAATTTTTTAAAACAAAAAGCTGCAATTCATTGAAATAACAAGCATATTCAACCTCGGGGTTAAATCGTCATTTCAATCGCTTAAATAGACTAATTTTGCAGTCTAAAACGTTTGTTCTTACATGAAGAAAATTAGAAATTTCTGCATCATCGCACATATAGATCACGGGAAAAGCACACTTGCCGATCGACTGCTTCAAACCACCAATACCATCAGTGACAGAGATATGCAGTCTCAGGTACTGGATGATATGGATCTGGAACGCGAAAAAGGCATCACCATTAAAAGTCATGCCATTCAGATCAGTTATCCATACAAGAATACACAATCTCCGAATGCAGTAGAGGAGGGTGTGTATACCTTAAACTTAATTGATACCCCAGGACACGTAGATTTTAGTTACGAAGTAAGTCGGGCCTTGGCTTCTTGCGAAGGCGCGCTGTTATTGGTTGATGCTACACAAGGGATACAGGCACAAACTATCAGCAATTTGTATCTGGCTATTGATAACGATCTTGAAATCATTCCCGTAATCAACAAAATTGATATGGACGGGGCGATGATTCCAGAAGTGAAAGATCAAATTATTGAATTGATTGGATGCAAAGAAGAAGACATTCTGTTGGCGAGTGGAAAAAGTGGAATTGGTATCGAAGAAATTCTACAAGCCATTTGCGAACGCATACCTGCACCAACAGGAGACCCCAATGCACCTTTGCAAGCACTGATTTTTGACAGTGTTTTTAATAGTTTCAGGGGGATCATCATTTACTACAGAATCTTTAACGGACGAATTAAAAAAGGAGATAAGGTTAAATTTTTTAGTACCGATAATGAATATGAAGCAGACGAAGTTGGAATTTTAAAACTCGGACTAGATAAGAAAGATCAAGTAGAATGTGGAGATGTGGGTTATATCATAACAGGAATTAAAAATGCGAAAGAAGTAAAAGTAGGTGATACGCTTACAACAGTAATAAACCCAACAAAAGCTCGCATTGATGGTTTTGAAGATGTAAAACCCATGGTATTTGCCGGAATTTTTCCGGTAGACACAGATAAATTTGAAGAGTTGAGAGATTGTATGGAGAAGCTTCAACTGAATGATGCTTCATTAACCTTCGAATTGGAAACAT
>JBDLUO010000213.1:0-3587 GCA_039805285.1 Bacteroidota bacterium | reverse complement strand
AAAGTAAATACCCTTGCCTTGGGTGCTGTTGAAACGGATATGACGGCCGGAGTCATAAATGACCCTTCGCTGCTCAAAGAAGTAAATGAAGGCATTCCCATGGGGCGTTTTGGACATGCTGATGAGATTGCCCATGTACTGGTGGACTTGCTGTCATCCGGTAGTTATATAACGGGTTCGAGTATTACAATCGACGGAGGTTTGTTGCTCATGAGAGGCTATGGGAAGAACAAACAATATAAAATTTAATAAATGAAAAGTTTTGCATTTATCCTCATTTTAAGCTGTCAAATAGCCTTTTCACAATCAATAGAAAAAAAACTTTGGCAACCGTATCGTATTACAGAAAGGTCCGGTGTTCAGCATATTGATTTATCAGGTGAAGGATGGGAAATCTCACACACAGATAAGCCGATTGAGGGTCTCAGTTCAAAGAGGGAAGATGCCTTTAAGACCACAATTCCCAATTCAGTGCATTGGTCTTATTTTAAGGCAGGAAAACTTCCCCATCCCTATTATCAAAAAAATTCTGACCAATATAAATTCATAGACGAAAAGGTTTGGTATTACAAAAAGACCTTTAAAATGCCACAGAAAAATACCAACGATTTTGCATTTCTATGTTTTGATGGCATTGATTATTTTTCAAAAGTTTGGGTTAATGATACAATTGTTGGTGTACACGAAGGAATGTTTGGCGGACCCACAATTGAAATCAGTAAACTTTTGAAAGATGAAAATGAAATACTCATAGAAGTAAGAGCTGGTAACTGGGGCAACAAAGCTACCTATTATGAAGATTTGCCACGTTTGGCATCGGGTGAATTTGATTATTCAAAACGAAAAGGGTATAATCCAAGGGCAAGTGGAAAAATAATCAAGCCATGGCTTATTTCTGGTGGTTCAGGTGGTGAACCCTTTTTTAGTGTAGGAATGTGGCAAGGCGTAAGAATTGAAATAGTACCAGCGTTTCATTTGGAAAGGCCCTATTTAACCACTCAATCTATAGAAGGCAATAAGGCTTTAATGCATCTTTCTTGCGAGATTTTCGCAAATGCACATTCTCTTCAGCAGCAATTGCATCCATGGAGCAATACACAAATAAATCATCCGAATGAGAAAGGAAGTATTTATACACCCATTAATGAGAAGCTAAGTGTTTTGGTTGAGTTTTTGGAAGGACAAAAAAATGTATTTGCAAAAGAAATACCACTTAACCTAAACCAAGGAAGAAATTGGATTGAACAAGATTTGGAATTGCCCAACCCTAAGCTCTGGAATCCGAATGGTCTTGGTGAGGCCAATTTATACAAGGTAAGGTTGACGCTTAAAAAAAGTAGTCAACAGATTGACCATATCGCTTTTGATTATGGTATTCGAAGAATTGAAAGGGTACCAACAGCAGGTCCACGTACTTTTGACCGTTGGGAGAATTGGCAATTTATTGTAAACGGTAAAAAGATTTTTGTGAAGGGGATGAATTTCTTTCCCCAAGACCTGCTTTTGGATTTACCCGAAGATCGCTACCGTTGGACTTTGCAATCCGCAAAAAAAATGGGTGTACAACTCATCAGAATTTGGGGTGGCGCATTGTTGGAGACAGAATATTTATATAAAATATGCAATGAATTGGGCATCATGGTTTGGCAGGATTTCCCGATTGGCAATCAGGATACGCCTGATTACCCCCAAGATGTTTGGGAAGCCCAGGTTGTGCAGAATATTATACGCTTGCGAAATCATCCCTCATTAGCAGTATGGTGTGGTGGTAACGAGTTCAATCCATATTCGTATGGTAATGCTGCTTCGATGGGCATTATTGAACGTAATCTTGACATATTTGACAAATCCCGTTTTTATGTGCGCACTACTCCAGACGATGGTTCCATGCACGCATATCCTGATATGGATCCCACTTGGTATAACAGAAGCTATAAATATGAAGCATGGGTTTCAGAAACAGGGATGCACTCCATTCCAGAAGCCAACGTATTCAAAGAAACGGTGGATAATAAGGAGTTTTTTGATCTGGGTAAAATGTGGGATAAAGAATTTGTAAAATCGCATCCCGAGTTTATTCACCATTTTACCGAATATGGTCCGGGCCGTGTTCCACGAATGTTGAGCCGCGCTTCTCATATCGCTGATATGAGGAATCCTTCATTGGAAACCATTGCTGAAGCAACCCAAGTAGGTGCAGGTGAGTTTTATCAGATCTTTTCTGAAAAAACACAAGGCAATTACCCAATCACTGCTGGTTTGATGCCTTGGGTGTTTAAGCGTCATTGGCCAGTTATTGCAATTCAGTTGATGGATTGGTTTGGTCATTCAGCAGCGCCGTATTATTTTCTAAAAAGGACTTATGAACCTACACATGTTGCCATAGATCTGCAAAGACTGCTTTGGAAATCGGGTGAAAGCATGGGCCTGAACATAAAAGTCACCAATTCACAGCCTCAAAAAATGTTTGGAAAAGCCTCTATCATTGTTTTTGATGATGCATTTAATATCTTGTCAAAAGAAGAAAAACCAATCACTATTGCTGCTGGCACTACAGTTACCAATCTGAGTATGACCAACCATAAGATTGATACTGCATACAAGGACCGCTTTTTATTCATTCTTGCCGAATTGAAAGACGCCAGTGGGAAAATGATTTCCCGCTCTTACTATTACCCAAGGGTTTTATCGAAAATGGATGAAACAGCTTTTTATGATAAATATACTGCCGAGCCAATCAACTGGATTACCTTGGAAAAAGGGCCTTTCTTGAAGCCAACTGTACAAAAAACAACAACCAACCTGACCTTACATATTATCAAATCTGAGATAATAGACAAGGAGCACAGTAAACTAAAGGTTTTGGTTAAAAATACCGGTAAACTGCCTGCTTTTATGACTAAGGTAGACATCACTGGAACAAAGCGCGCCTTTACAGCAAGCGATAATTATGACTGGCTTGCTCCAGGTGAAAGCCGTGAAATTACCATTGATGTACTTTGGCGTGAGCCAGAAAAAAAGCAGAACGCAACAATTGAAATATCTGCCTGGAATGCACAAAAAGCAGAGGCCAAATTATAAGCACAAATACAGGTATGAGAATAACTGAGTGCAATAAAGGTTATAAATGGGAGCTGTTGATTTTGCTCTGGTTTGCCTTTTTTTTGAATCAAGCAGACAGGCAAATCTTTAGCGTGGTGTTACCGCTTATCAGAAAAGATTTAGGCTTGACCGATGCTGAGTTAGGCCTGATCGCTTCAGCATTGGTTTGGACTTATGGCTTACTTGTTCCAATAGCTGGCTTTGTGGGGGATACATTTTCAAGGCGAAACATCATTGGCTTCGCCCTCTTGTTTTGGTCAGTTTCTACACTTTCAACGGGCTTGTGTACAACACTTATACAGTTCATTTTGCTGAGGGGAATAGCCACTGGCGGAGGTGAAGCATTTTACGCCCCAGCTGCCAATGCATTATTGGGACAAAAATATCCTCAAAATCGAGCTTTTGTCTTATCGATTCATCAAACAGGCAACTATGCAGGTATCGTTTTAAGTGGATTAATTGCCGGTTATGTTGGTGAGCATTAT
>JBDLUO010000212.1:0-5613 GCA_039805285.1 Bacteroidota bacterium | reverse complement strand
GTCTGCCTTATCGTCTAATGTTTTTTCACCCGATTCGGTATCTTTTTCGGAACATTTTTTTTGAAAAGCGGAACACTCTTCGGCTTTGTATTTGTTATTGATAAAAACAGAACCGATTCCGCATGCAAACACGAAAGAGATCATCAAAAAAATGATGATCAGTTTTGTACAAAAAATCTTTATGTAAGAGCGGTGTAACAAATAAAAATATTTATTCACGAAGATAAGAAAATGGGGGATGATAAAAAAAGGATGAATACAATAGCCCTTCATTGCTTAAAGCAATTCAATAAATGAAACCATCTTTCGTTGTATTAAAAAAATAGCACGTGTATTTAATAACAGTGCTAATGATGAGTTTTAAATCTTATTTGGCTTTAAGAACAATCAGATGCAATTAGATGTTCATTCCGCCACAAACACTGATGGTTTGTCCGGTTACATAGGATCCCATGTCGCTGCAGAGATACAGACAAGTGTTTGCGATGTCTTTCGCGCTTGCAAATTTTCCAAGAGGAATCATAGACATGTATTTTGCTGCATTTTCTCCTTCTTTGAGATATTGAGTCATGTCTGTTTCTACGAAGCCGGGAGCGATTGCGTTGCAGCGAATGTTTCTGCTTCCAATTTCTTTTGCTACACTTTTGGTAAATCCGATAACGCCGGCTTTACTTGCAGCATAGCTACTTTGTCCTGCATTTCCCATTTCACCGATAACGCTGCTCATATTTACGATTGACCCAGACCTTGCTTTCATCATAGGCTTGATGACATGTTTGGTCATATTAAAAACACTGTTCAGGTTAACCTGAATAACATCATTCCATTGTTCGGGTGTCATTCTAAGAAGCAGATTGTCTTTAGAGATTCCTGCATTGTTTATAAGAATGTCTATTTGTCCAAATTCGGATAAAACATCATTAACCAATTGTTCGCAAGCAGAAAAATCTGAAGCGTTGCTTCGATAAGCCTTGGCTTTCACTCCCATTTCCTGAAGCTTCTTTTCTAGCACCGATGCTCTTTCTGCACTACTTTCACTCACATACGTAAACGCAACATTTGCGCCTTGTTCTGCAAAACAAATGGCTACGGCTTCGCCGATTCCGCGTGCTGCTCCTGTAACGATTGCTGTTTTTCCTGCTAGTAGTAACATAAAATGGATATTAATGATGAGTCACAAAAGTAAAGCGAAGGACAAACTTTGCAAAATGTCATTTTTGCTGTTCTAAAATCTCGTCTATGATTTTTCTGTCGTTGCTTAATCTGGGAATTTTATGTTGTCCGCCAAGTTTTCCATGGCTGTTTAGCCAATGAGAGAATCGTCCCTTTGGAAGGGTGTGAACCAAGGGTTTGGTTAATGCGATATTGCCTTGTCGCTTTGCTTCATAGTCGCTATTTACGCTTTTGAGCGCATCGTCTAGTGCTTCAACAAATGAGTTTAGTGTGTTTGGTTCTTTTTCAAACTCAATCAACCACTCATGACAACCATTTGCTTGTTCTGTAAAATAAACCGGTCCCGCGGTGTAATCTGAAACAATTGCTCCCGTTTTTTGAGAAGCGATTGCGATGGCTCTGTCTGAATTGTCAACAATTATTTCTTCACCAAAAGCATTTATGAAATGTTTGATTCTTCCGGTAACTCGAATTCTGTATGGATTAATTGATGTGAAAGAAACGGTATCACCAACCAGATATCTCCAAAGTCCGCCGGTCGTACTTATTATCAAAGCATATTGCTTATCGACAACCACTTTATCCAGTCCGACTGTTTTTGGATTTTTTTTCCCATATTCTTCAACGGGCATGAATTCATAAAAAATGCCGTGTTCGGTAAAAAGCGTCATGCCGTCGTCTGTCGGATTTTCTTGAGCGGCGAAGAAGCCTTCGCTGGCGTTGTATATTTCGAGATAATTTATGGGTGCGCCAATGATTTTTTCGAAACCATCACGGTAAGGCACAAACGAAACTCCGCCATGGATGAACACTTCGAGATTTGGCCAAACTTCTTTGATGGTTTTCTTCCCTGTTATTTCCAGAATTCGTTTCAACAATATCATGGTCCAAGTGGGCACGCCCGACAAGGAAGTTACGTTTTCGTTTGCGGTTGATTGGGCGAGTTTTTCAATCTTGTCTTCCCAGTTGTCTAGAAGTGCAACGCTTAATTCGGGCGTTCTCAGCCATTGGCCCCAAAAAGGGGCATTTTGCATGAGTACTGCGCTTAGGTCTCCGTAGTGAACCGTGTCGTTCACCTGATGAATTTGGTGAGAACCACCTACAACCAATCCTTTTCCGGTGAGCAAGTCGCTAGACGGAAAGTTTTTATAATAATTGGTGAGTACATCTTTACTGGCTTTGAAATGATTTTCTTGTAAACTTTCTTCGCTGATCGGAATAAACTTGCTTTTTGTGTTTGTTGTACCGCTGCTTTTGGCATACCAATTGATGGGACTATTCCACAAAATGTTTTCTTCGCCCTTCATCATTTTTTCTATGTGATAAACAAGGCCGTCGTAATCGTGAATAGGAACTTTAGACTTAAAATTTTTAACTGAGAATAAATCTGAAAAATGATGCATTTTTCCAAAGCTGGTGTATTGTCCGGCTGTTACCAGATCTTGAAGTACATCGCGTTGTGCAGAAACGGGATGGTTTCTCCAGTTTCTAATTCTCCATTCCCGCATTCTTGCGAACCGAGAAATTATAGGAGATAACCATTTCATAAAGGGAAGATAGTAAAATTATTGACTATAGGCTATATCAAAATCATCGTTGTACATGATGTTGATTGAGTAAAATTAGGACAAGTCTGTTTTTGCCTGATCGTGTAAATAATCCTTTCTTTTCAGTTCGAAGTTTTTTCCGAGATAGAGTCTGCGGACTTGTTCATCTCCCGCCAACTCATCTGCGGTTCCATGTTTAAAGATTTTCCCATCTATCAAAAGATAGGCGCGATCGCAGATAGACAGCGTTTCATTTACATTGTGATCTGTGATTAGGATTCCTATATTTTTGAATTTGAGTCTAGCGATTACTTCTTGAATGTCTTCTACGGCAATGGGATCAACACCAGCAAATGGTTCATCCAGCAGAATAAATTTAGGATCTACGGCTAGCGCTCTTGCGATTTCTGTGCGTCTGCGTTCTCCTCCACTGAGCGTATCTCCGTTGTTTTTTCTGACATGTTCTAAATGAAATTCATCTAAAAGCGACTCCAGTTTTTTCTTTTGTTCTTGTTTTGAAAGCTTTGTCATTTCGAGCACAGCCAGGATATTGTCTTCTACGGAGAGTTTTCTGAAAACACTTGCTTCTTGGGGAAGATATCCGATACCCAGTTGAGCCCTTTTGTACATGGGAAGCTTGGTGATGTTTTGATCGTTCAGATATACTTCTCCTAGGTCTGACTTAACCAATCCGACCACTTGATAGAAAGAGGTGGTTTTTCCAGCGCCGTTTGGTCCGAGCAAACCCACGATTTCTCCTTGGCTGACTTCGAAAGAAACGTCGTTCACAACGGTTCTGCTTCCGTATACCTTAACTAGGTTTTTGGTGTATATCGTTAAACTCATGAGGTACAAAAGTAAGTGATGAAGGTGATTTGGATAGACTTAGCCATTGAAAATTAACTTGAACGCTCTACAAAATGCAATTCCCGTTTTATTAGTAATTATCTTTGATTCTTCAAAAACAAAGATTCGGATGGCTGATCCGATGCAGCAGCCAATTAAAAATGAAAGTAACCGATCACATTCAGCAGGCCAAGGGAACTCTGGTATCCTTCGAAATTTTACCGCCATTAAAGGGAAAAGGCATTCAATCATTATACGACCATTTGGATCCATTGATGGAACACAAGCCGGCGTTTATCAATGTTACCTATCACAGAAGTGAGCATACATTTAAGAAGAGAGCGGATGGTAGTTTTGAGAAAGTTGTGGTGAGGAAAAGACCCGGAACAGAGTCTATTTGTGCGGCCATCATGAATAAATACAATGTAGATACCGTGCCTCACTTGATTTGTGGAGGATTTGGAATCAACGAAACCGAAGATGCGCTAATCAATCTAAATTATTTAGGCATAGACAATGTGTTGGTTTTGCGCGGAGATGCTGCTAAAAACGAAAGTACATTTGAGGCGGAGCCGGGCGGACACCAGTATGCGATTGACCTGTTAAAGCAGGTAAATAACCTGAATGCTGGGATTTATCTGGAAGAGGATTTAAAAAACACATCAAAAACCCGTTTTTGCATAGGGGTTGCCGGTTATCCGGAAAAACATTTCGAGGCGCCCAATATGGAGTCGGATCTGAGACATTTAAAGGCGAAGGTAGATGCCGGAGCGGATTATATCGTTACGCAAATGTTTTTTGACAACGCCAAATATTTCTCATTCGTCAAGTCTTGTAGAGAAATAGGCATTCAGGTTCCGATTATACCCGGACTGAAGCCGATTTATTCGAAGAAACAACTGACCATCCTTCCCAAGACCTTTCATATTGATTTGCCTACACCGTTGTCGGAGGCTATAGCACAATGTAAAACAGACGTTGATGTTGAGCGAGTAGGTGCCGATTGGATGTATGAACAGTCTAAAGAGCTTAAAGCCTCGGGTGTTCCTGTTCTTCATTATTACACGTTAGGTAGGCCAAAATTGGTGGCCGAAGTTGTTTCTAAGGTTTTTTAGTAGAAAAAGTTGGTTTTCAACAAAATAAAACACAGAAAACCATCGTTATGGGTATGTAAAAAAGAAATTACGTACCATGTCTAGACTAAACACCCACCAAGAGATTTTACTTGTTCAAGGAACAGGATTTGCGAGCCGTCAGTTTTGTGAAAACAAAGAAACAAAAGCCGGTGTTGCAGGAAATTATCTTACGCAACACGAGAAATTAAAAGAAGCCTGCTGGAATGGCCAGCTGAAAGATATGATTCCAGAGTTATTTTTCCATTTTCCAGTAGATTCGAAAATGTACATGTGGCAAATGAGAGAGGGGGAAGGATTGTTAACTATGGAAATGTCTGAAGAGCCATCCGAATTGGATTTTCAAGCTTCTATTGATCCGTATATTGTTATTGAGATTCAGGTGATGAATTGATAACTTTTAAAAAGAATAATAAAAGAGCCCCGTTTTGGGGCTTTTTTTATGTAATTGAGTTTTGGGCACAAGGTTAAATGGATTTAATTCCAACAATTATACTTTGTTATTCATTGTTCTTATTTATTTCTTTGTCTGTTGGCGCCGGTCGATGAACAATGTATTTTTAATTATTCTTCTTCATTTCTTTGTCTTGATACAAAGAAACGAAGCAAAGAAAAATCAAGGCAAACCCGATCGCTCCGCGCGTTTTGCCAAGCTTGCGCTCACATCCGTTTTCAAACCACAAACAACAAACCTTCCAAACCAACCAAACCTTGGCTCGGTCGGAGACCTGCGCTGATAATCACAAATCTTAAATCATAAATCGTACATCCGCGGAGCGGATCACCAACAACGGGGGCAAACCCGATCGCTCCGCGCGTTTTGCCAAGCTTGCGCTCACATCAAGCCACGCACTCCCAATCTCAAATCAATAATAATTAATTACAAATCATAAATATTACATCCGCTCAGCGGA
>JBDLUO010000211.1:0-9092 GCA_039805285.1 Bacteroidota bacterium | reverse complement strand
AAAATATGTAGTTGAATCGGGATATTTTCCTACATTTGATTCGAATAATTTCAAACTAAATCCATTTTATGTATTCAAACGTTACACCTAAAAGAAAGTCAGGGTTTTTAAAAACTGTGTTGACTGTTCTTGGTATGTTTTGTTTAGTGACCAATGCCGTTTTTTCACAACAATATGTGAACGGTAATTTAAGTACCGGCGCTAACTCCAGCAATGGTCAAGCCGCACCTGCAGGTTTTACCTGGAGCGAGGTTCAGACCGGTAATACCAATGCCGGCTTTGGAGCAAACATCGCAGCAAGCCTTACTCTTGCGGATGATTTTACGGTAAATGTGGCCACATGGACAGTCACTAAAATGACTTTTTTCGGGTATTCAACCGGATTTAGTGGTGCAACTTCTCCTTTCAATGACCTTCGTTTGCAAATCTTCAATACCGATCCCTCAGTTGGAACACCAACTCCAATTTTCGGAGATTTGACTACCAATCGTTTGACTTCATCTACTTCTGCGGGGATTTACCGCATAGGAACGGCTACACCTGGAACCAATCGTCAGGTTTGGAAGCTTGAAGCGAGCATAAATGTGGTTTTGCCTCCTGGAACATATTGGGTAGAGTGGCAAAGTGGTGTAGGTACTGGTCTTACCAGTAACTTTACTCCCTCATCAACTGTGGTGGGTACAACAACTCAACCCGGAAACAATGCTAAACAACATGACCTGACTGCTAACAGTTGGAGTGCAGTTGCTGATGGTACAACCATTCCAAACAATTTTCAAGATTTTCCATTTGTCATAGATTACGGAACAAATGCATGTACAGGAACACCAGATGCAGGAAATACTTTATC
The DNA here is from genome assembly GCA_039805285.1 of Bacteroidota bacterium. GTDB lineage: Bacteria > Bacteroidota > Bacteroidia > Chitinophagales > Chitinophagaceae > Ferruginibacter. Next base: position 8,242 of record JBDLUO010000211.1, on the reverse strand, counting down.
ATCGGTTACAAGCATTTGTCCAAATACTCCATTTAACCTTGGCATTTCAAATGTTGTAAATGGTTTAGGAATTACCTATCAATGGCAATCATCAACAAATAACGTTACGTATACAGATATTACTGGAGCAACCAGCAACAGTTATTCTGCAACACTTTTCGGTGACACTTGGTACCGTTGCGCTGTTACTTGTGGATCCAATGGAAACACTGGATTCTCAACGCCAATTCAGGTTACACAGGCTCCAATTTCTTCATGCTATTGTACATCAACAGCAACAGATGATGCTGATGAAGATATCTTCCGTGTAAAAATTGGAACCCTCGATAACTCATCAACCTGTGCTTCTGTAGGAACAGGTGTAGGATCAGTACAAAACCAATATTCAAGTTATGCTTCAGGTCCTGGTGCTCCTGCTCCAGGTGTGATTATTTCTGGAGGTAACAATCCATTTATCATTCAAATTGGAACATGTGGTGGTAATTTCAACAATGCAACAGCAATTTGGATAGACTACAATAGAAATGGAAATTTTGAAGCATCAGAAAAAGTATACGTTTCGTCGGTAGCTACCCAGGGTCCACATACGGAAACCGGAAATGCTTTCATCCCAGCTTCGGCTTTATCTGGAGTCACATTGATGCGTGTTGTAAATGTTGAAACATTTACTCCTGCAAACATCACTCCTTGTGGAACATACAATTGGGGTGAAACTGAAGATTACTTGGTAGATATTCGTCCATGTGTTCCGGCTCAACTCACTTCACAACCAACATCTGCAACAACCAATTGTGGTGGAAGTGCATCTTTCTCAGTTACTGCAACTGGCGACAACCCTTCTTATGTATGGGAATACAGAACAACACCAACTGCACAGTGGGCATTTGTTACAGAGGGTGGTTTCTTTAGTGGTACAACTACCAGAACACTCAGTATTGCTGGGGCATCAAGCAGCTTAAATGGATATCAGTTTAGGGTATTAATCAATGGTTCTTGCTCTGCAACTGATTTTAGTTCTAATGCAACACTTACTGTTTCACCGCTTGTTCCATTGGTTACTCCAACTTCAGCAACCATTTGCAACGGAACATCTACATCCATTCAAATCAACAATGCTGCTTCAGCGAGTGTAACAAATAGTGTTGCTTCAGGCGCATTGAGTCTTTTGATTAATGATAGCGATCCTGTAGGCGTGGTTTCTGCACCAATTAATATCAGCGGTATACCTGCCAATGCGGTAATTTCTGACATCAGCGTCAAATTCAACATCAGTCATACTTGGGTAGGAGATCTAGACATCAACCTTGTTGCACCAAACGGTGGTATCTTAAACTTGGTAGGTGCATTGAACGGTGGAACAGGATCAAATGGTACAGCAAATTTTATAAATACAGTTATAAGTTCTACCTCAACTACGGCAATTAGTGGAGCGCCTTCTCCTAGAACAGGATTATTTGCTGCTGAAAAAAGAGCAACCTACGGTCCAACTGGATACCCACAGCCTGCCGGAGCAGATTGGTCTTCATTAACAGGAACCTTAAACGGCGACTGGAAATTGGCTATTGCTGATTTCGCAGCAGGAGACGAGGGAACACTTAATTCATGGGAGGTGATCATCACGTATACTTCTCCTGTTCTTGCAGAAGGAACATATGCACCAACCACCGGATTGTTTACAGATGCTGCACTAACTACAGCTTACACCGGAGGTGCCATAAACACGGTTTATGCAGCTCCCACAACTTCAACCAACTATACGGTAATCGTTCAAACACCACTTTGTACTTCTTCACCTTTGGTAATTCCTGTTACTGTTGCTAACCCAATCGGAACTGTAACTAGTCCGGATGATGCTGAAATCTGCGATGGAGATGATGCAATGTTCACAGGAAGTGCAGCTACCGGAAATCCAATCAGCTACCAATGGCAAGTGAGTACGGATGCAGGTGCAAGTTGGACGAACGTTACTAATGGTACAACTTATTCTGGCGCAACAACCAATACCTTGATGATTTCTAGTGCAACTACATCACTTAACGGAAATCAATATCGTTTAGGTATGAACGTTAGCGCTTGTAACAGCACAGCTCAAACAGATGCAGCAACACTTGTTGTGAATGCTAATCCAACAATTTCATTGGGTGCATCACCTTTCACAAGTTTATATCCTGGATTGCAATCTACCTTAACCGCTACGGTTAACCCAGCGGGAGGAAACAATACATTCGCTTGGACTTACAACGGTTCGCCATTAACTACAACATCTGGAAGTTATGTGGTAGACATCGATCGCCTAGGAACCTATACTGCGATGGTTACAGATCAAAATGGTTGTATGTCTACGGTGTCAAATTCGATCACCATTACAGACTCATTAAACACGAATCTGTTTGTGTATCCTAATCCGAACAACGGACAATTCCAAGTGCGTTTCAATGATCAGCTAAACGGGGTTTCAAATCCGCGTAGCATGAACATTTACGATGCTAAAGGATCACGTGTTTACAGAAAAGAGTTCACACCTGCGTTTCCATTTGGACGTATGGATGTGGATTTGAGACAGTTTGGAAAAGGAGTTTACATGATAGACTTGAACAACGCTGCCGGAGAGAGAGTTCAATCTGGACGAGTTGTAGTTCAATAATAAATTGATAATCAATTGATTAGTGCCGACCTCGAAAGGGTCGGCACTTTTAATTTACGGGTGGTCAAAACTAGTAATTTCAAGCAATTTTTGTTACCTTTGCCTCCCCGTTAAAAAACCACGGGTAAATATCATGTCTTACAAGATTATCAAACAACTAAACGCAGATGAACAGGAGCCAACCTCTTCGCCAGAAGTAGAAGCCGCTGCGACAACAAACGAGCCTGTAGAAACACCGACCAAGCAAAAAGCAGAGCCGGTAATTGACACCACAGCACATGACGATTTCGATTGGAGTCGCGACAAACGCAATGTGGTAGCTTATTCAAAAGATGAAAGAGCCAAGTACGATTCAGTGTATGATGGTACTTTCAAACAAATCAATGATGGTGAAATGATACAGGCAACTGTAGAGTCACTTACAAAAACAGATGTTGTTGTAAACATCGGTTTCAAGAGTGATGGTCTCATTTCATTAAACGAATTCAGAGACATTCCAGGTGGAGTGAAAGTAGGGGATGTGATTGAAGTTATGGTTGTAGAGAAAGAAGACCGCGATGGTAATCTTAATCTTAGCCGTAAATCTGCTCGCATTACTCGTGCTTGGGAAAGAATCGTTGAGGTTAACAAAACAGGTGAAATCGTTACCGGTTTGGTTACCAGCAAAACCAAAGGTGGTCTTATCGTTGATGTATTTGGAATGGAAACCTTCCTTCCAGGTTCTCAAATTGACGTTAAGCCAGTTACAGATTACGATCAATTCGTTGGAAAAACAATGGAATTCAAAGTGGTTAAAATCAATGAAACCATCAAGAATGCTGTTGTATCTCATAAAGCCCTTATCGAAAGCGATATCGAAGCTCAAAGAGCAGAAATCATCGGAAAACTCGAAAAAGGTCAGGTATTGGAAGGAACCATCAAAAACATCACAGATTTCGGAGCATTCTTGGATTTGGGTGGACTCGATGGATTACTTTATATCACAGATATTTCATGGGGTCGTATCAGCCATCCTTCTGAAGTTCTTAAATTGGATCAAAAAATCAATGTCGTTGTACTTGATTTCGATGATGACAAGAAGAGAATCAGCTTGGGTCTGAAACAACTTACTGCACATCCTTGGGACACTCTTACAGAGAACCTGAGAGAAGGTGAAGTTGTAAAAGGAAAAGTAGTTAACATCGAAGATTATGGTGCATTCCTCGAAATCACTCCAGGTGTAGAAGGTTTGGTACACGTTAGTGAAATTACATGGGCAAACACACCAATCAATGCGAAAGAGTTCTTCAAATTAGGAGATGAGCATGAAGCGAAAGTAGTAACCCTTGATAAGGATACACGTAAGATGAGTTTGTCTATCAAACAAATGACCGAAGATCCATGGTCTACCATCGAAACACGTTTCCCTGAAAACAGCCGTCACAATGGTACAGTTAAAAACATTACTCCATATGGTGTTTTTGTTGAATTGTCTACTGGAATTGGTGGTATGATTCACATCAGTGATTTGAGCTGGTTGAAGCGCTTCAACAACCCTAATGAGTATACCAAAGTGGGTAAAGAAATTGAAGTGATCATCATGAACATCGACAAAGAAGGACGTAAACTACAATTGGGTCACAAACAAATTGAAGAAGATCCATGGAATTCTTTGGAAACCGTGTTCACCATTGGCTCTATTCATGAAGGAACCGTTATCAAAAGAGACGATAAAGGTGCTGTAGTTCAACTTCCTTACGGATTAGAAGGATATGCTCCTGCGCGTCATTTGATGAAACAAGATGAAAAAGCCATCGGAGCGGATGAAGTAGCTCAGTTTATGGTAATTGAATTCGATCGCAATGATAAACGTATTCTTTTAAGCCACACCCGTTTGTGGGAGCAAGTAAAAGAAGAAGAGAAGCAGATTGAAATCAAAACCAAAAAAGCTGAAGCGGAAGAAACGCATAAAGCAGTGAAGAATATTCAGTCTAAGGTTGAAAAAGCAACCCTTGGAGATTTAGGCGTTCTTGCTAATTTAAAAGCAAAAATGGACAGCGATAGCGCTGCTCAGTCTGAAGAACCAAAGTCGGAATAATTGATCTGAAAGAATCTATAGCTAAGTCCCTCGAAATTTCGGGGGACTTTTTTTATTGTGCAGATGTTTAAGGGAAGGGCTTGAATCGAGTATCTTTGCAAAAAAAAAGATGGAAAAGAAAGCCTCGGATTCACTGGTTATAATGACCGAATTGGTCTTGCCAAACGATACCAATAATTTCGGGAATCTTATGGGTGGTAGATTGATGTATTGGATGGACATTGCAGCCGCACTTTCGGCGATGAAACATTGTGCAGCTCCTGTTGTAACAGCATCCGTAGATAATATCTCATTTGAGAATCCGATTAAAATCGGTAATGTGGTTCACATAGAAGCAAAAGTGACTAGGGCCTTCAACAGCAGCATGGAAGTACATCTACAGGTTTGGGGCGAAGACGCAATACATCAATATAAATACAAAAGCAATTCAGCTTTTTTTACGTTTGTTGCTCTTGATCCAAACAGTAGACCAAGACCCGTAGTTCCTTTAAAACCGGAATCAGAAGATGAATTACGACTTCATGAAGGAGCCCTTCGCAGAAGACAGGTTCGTTTGATTCTTGGTGGTAAATTAAAGCCCGAAGACGCACAAGAACTAAAAGCACTATTCGTGAAAGAATAGGGTATCAAATCACTTTCTCACGATTGGTATAAAAACTAAAATCTTTGTATTCATTATGGTATCATTCGACAATACAGCACTTGCTTTTGGGCATCAAGATGATGCTGAGTTAAAAAGATCCAAATTGCTTTTTCAAATGATGGGAAATGCCTCATTGTTGAAATTCGGATTGAAAGCAATGCCATTGGCTGTAAAATGGAAAATTCCTTTTACCAATCTCATCATAAGAAATACCATCTTCAAACAGTTTGTAGGTGGCGAATCATTATCAGAAACCAAGGGGGTTGTAGAAAAACTCGGTCAGCATAACGTGAAGGTTATATTGGATTATGGTGCAGAAGGAGCCGAGAGTGAATCTTCTTTAGATCACACTTGTGATGAATTTTTAAAAGTGATTGATTATGCGTCTCAGCAAAATAATATACCCTTCATCAGCATAAAAGTGACAGGCATTGCCCGATTTGATTTGTTAGCAGATTTACAAGAAAAAATGAGACAGTCTAACGGGAATTCCATTTTAGAAAATTACGATGCTGCTTTGTCTAAGTTAGATTCAAAAGACAGTAACGCATGGAATGAATCTCTTAAGCGGTTCCAACGAATTTGTGAAGCAGCACATTCAAAGCATGTTTCGATTTTGGTTGATGCAGAAGAAACATGGATTCAGGATCCGGTTGATGCGATCACCATACTCATGATGCAAAAATTCAATCAGGGTAAAGCAACAATTTACAATACCATTCAATTGTATCGACACGATAGATATGACTTTTTATATGAGTCTTATCAACATGCGATAAAAAATAATTATCTACCTGGATTTAAGCTGGTTCGTGGTGCATATATGGAAAAGGAGAGAGAAAGAGCTTTTCAAAAGAATTACGCTTCACCCATTCAGCGCGATAAATTGGCTACGGATAAAGATTATGACCGATCCATTCGTTTTGTGATTCAACATATCGATCATATTGCATCAATCATTGCTACACATAACGAGTCGAGTAATCTTCTGGTTTGTAATTTGATGAAAGAAAATAACCATTCTCCGAATCATCCCAACATCCATTTTTCTCAGTTGTATGGAATGAGTGATAATATTACTTTCAATTTAGCGCATCATGGATACAGCGTAAGTAAGTATTTGCCATTCGGTCCCATACATGAAGTGATTCCTTATTTGTTGCGTAGGGCTCAGGAAAACAGTTCCGTTTCCGGACAAACCGGAAGAGAATTGGGATTGATAGATAGAGAATGGAAACGCAGAAAAAACAATCATTGAACACAATGAAACATCTGCATTTATTTTTTGGCCTGTTATTTTCAAATGTAAGAGCTTGTATATGTTTTTGCTTTTGCTTGCTGTTTATATCAAACCTAAATGCACAGGTTAGGCCAAGAAAACCTTTGCAAACAGATGAAATTAATTTAGGCACTAACACAGGGGGTACTGGAACTTCGCCCATGCCTCAAAATACACAGTCCAATGCTGCACCAAGAAAAGATACCATTGGCTTCGAACATCGCGACGATGCAAAAGATTCAATCAAGTTGTCATATCGCTATCTTGGTAATCCATTAAAGTATGATCTTGATTCTTCCATTCATGATTTTGACCTTTACTTTTCTGTGCCATCCAACTATGCCTATTTAGGTAACAATGGATCTGCGGCAAATTCTTTGATTTACATGCCAGTAAAAACATTGGATTTGATCCAGGGTTTCACGCTTTTGATGTTTATCGATTTACACTTTCAGATACGAGATATTATAAAACAACAAAGCCATTTACAGCATTGAGTTATCAATTGGCAAGCGGAAAAGAACAGATGTTAAAAGTGTTGCATACTCAAAATCCAAACCAAGGATTGAATTTGAGTTTTGATTTTAGACTCATTTCTGCTCCCGGATTGTTTGCAACACAAAATAACAATCACAATAGCTTTCGCATTTCAGGTCATCATCTATCAAAAAAGAAAAGATATGGGGCTTATTTTTCTTTTCTGGGAAACAACCTGAAAGCTTCTCAAAATGGCGGTGTCGTTTCAACTGCGGATCTTTCCGATCCAAACCTTAGAGATCGTTTTACCGTTCCCGTTACACTCGGTAACCAAGCTCCTTATCTCAACAATCCTTTTTCATCTTCTGTTACTACAGGCAATCTTTTCAAAGATCAACAGTTTTTTCTTCAACAACATTATGATGTTGGTAAAAGAGACAGTGTGGCAATCAATGATTCAACAACAGAGTATTTATTTTATCCCAAATTCAGATTTCAACATAAGTTCACGTATCAAAATTTAAAATATGAGTTTGTAGATTATTTTGCGGATTCATCGGTGTATCAAAATTGGTATGCTCAAACGCTCAAAAAGGCTGTCGATAGTTTTCAATTGAGTGAGCGATGGAGCGTTATTGAAAACGAATTCAGTGTCATACATTTTCCGGATACTAAAAATACAGCTCAGTTTATCGAAGCTGGTGCCAAATGGCAAAATGTAAGTGGAGTTGGGAAAAACACATCGTTCAATTTCGACAATCTCATCATCAACGGTATATACCGAAATCGTACGCGCAACAAGAAATGGGATTTACAAGCTTCCACTTCTTTTCATGTTTTGGGAGAGAACATTGGAGATTATAAAATAGATGCAACCATACAAAGACAAATCAACAAAAAGTGGGGAGAAGTCAGCCTGTTTTTTAGCAATGTAAATCGAAGTCCGGCAAGGATATACGACAATGAATCGATTTTCAATTTAGATACCGCCCAACATCGTTTTTTAAAGGAAAACAATACTTCATTCGGCATTCGTTCACGATCCAACTGGATAGACTTGTCTTTTCAGAATCATTTTTTGTTAAATACGATTTATTATAAAAATCAGTTTCAGCCAGTTCA
>JBDLUO010000210.1:0-10365 GCA_039805285.1 Bacteroidota bacterium | reverse complement strand
ACACCGGTCGCAGACCGGCGCCAAAATCAAAATGTCATTCTCTTTCATTTGTCTTTCTTCTTCATTTCTTTGTCTTGATACAAAGAAACGAAGCAAAGAAAAATCAAGGCAAACCCGATCGCTCCGCGCGTTTTGCCTGGCCAACGCACACATCCGTGCCAACACCAAACACCAAACCAAATAATCACCAATCATAAATTCTTTTCATCATTTTATCGCTCCCACCGTTGAAACGGTGGGCTAATTCAAAATTCTAATCCTATTTGACATAGGTTTAATGCTAAGAGTCCTTAATCAGAAATTACTAATTATTAATTTTTAACGTTTTGCCTAGCTCAAGCTCACATCCGTAAACAAAATAACCTTTGAATAAAACACCAAACACCCAAACCATAAACAACAAACCACAAACAACCCAACATCCAAACGTCCCAAACCCCAAACGGCATTACCTTTGCTTTCAATGCTTTTTCAACTTCAATCCCCATATCAACCCGCAGGAGATCAGCCCAAAGCCATCAGTCAATTGGTGGAGGGGATACAAAATGGAGAAAAACACCAAACGCTTCTTGGCGTAACGGGTAGCGGAAAGACGTTCACCATGGCCAATGTAATTCAACAAGTTCAAAGGCCAACGCTTGTTCTCACTCACAACAAAACCCTTGTAGCACAGTTGTACGGGGAGTTCAAACAGTTTTTTCCCGACAATGCCGTAGGATATTTTGTTTCTTATTACGACTATTATCAACCTGAGGCCTATCTGCCTGTTACCAATACCTATATCGAAAAAGACCTTAGCATCAATGAAGAATTGGATAAATTAAGGCTGCAAGCAACAGCGCAATTGCTCAGCGGAAGAAGAGACATTGTTGTGGTAGCTAGCGTAAGCTGCATCTACGGTATGGGAAATCCTTCTGAATATGAAAATGCAATCGTCCGTATTCATAAAGGACAAATCATTTCCAGACAAGGCTTCTTGCATTCATTGGTTAACTCTTTGTATCATAGAAGTCAGGGTGAATTTGAACGTGGCTCTTTCCGGGTTAAGGGAGACACGATAGACATCAATCTGCCTTATGTAGATTTCGGATACAGAATCTGTTTTTTTGGAGATGAAATTGAAAGCATAGAAACGTTGGAACTCTCATCGGGCAAAAGAATCAGTAATGTAGACCATGCAGCTATTTTCCCTGCCAATCTATATATCGCTCCAAAAGACATGTTGGCCGAGGTTATCAATGAAATACAAGATGAAGCTTATGCACAAGTGGAGTATTTTAAAAGCGTTGGAAAATTCATTGAAGCGCAGCGTATAGGCGAAAGGGTTCAATACGATTTGGAAATGATTCGTGAGCTTGGTTATTGTACCGGAATTGAAAACTATTCCCGCTTTTTTGACAGAAGAAAACCAGGGGCTCGACCTTTCTGTTTACTCGATTATTTCCCGTCCGACTTTCTTACCATCATAGACGAAAGTCATCAAACCATACCTCAAATCAGTGGGATGTATGGTGGTGATCGTAGTAGAAAATTAAATCTGGTTGAATACGGATTTCGTTTGCCTTCCGCCATGGATAACAGACCCCAGAATTTTCAGGAGTTTGAAAGCCTGACCGACCAAGTGGTTTATGTTTCCGCAACCCCGGGAGATTATGAATTGCAAAAATGCGAGGGCGTTGTTGTAGAACAGGTTGTTCGTCCGACCGGCCTGTTGGATCCTCCGATAGAAGTGAGACCTACCCTACATCAAATTGATGATTTGCTAGATGAAATAGATCAAAGGGTGCGCAAGGGCGACAGGGTTTTGGTAACTACACTCACCAAAAGAATGGCCGAAGAAATGCACAAATATCTCGAACGAATTCAGGTGAAATCAAAATACATTCACAGCGATGTTGATACCTTGGAGCGAGTTGAAATACTTCGCGATTTAAGGTTGGGAAAAATTGATGTGTTGGTAGGTGTGAACCTGCTTCGAGAAGGCTTAGATCTCCCCGAAGTATCATTGGTTGCCATCATGGACGCCGACAAAGAAGGCTTTTTAAGAAACGAGAAAAGCTTGACGCAAACTGCAGGTCGTGCCGCACGTAATTCGGAAGGTCTTGTTATTTTTTATGCTGATAAGATGACCATGAGCATGCAAAAAACAATCGATGAAACAAAACGAAGAAGAGAAAAACAGATAGCATATAATACATTGCATGGCATTACTCCTACTACCGTAAAAAAATCGATAGATCAGGTTATGGCTCAGGGAAGCGTACTTGATGTAAGGGGATATGATCCTTCTGCAAATTATGATCCGTCCATTCAAAACTCAACAACAGCAGTGCTTTTGGAGGCAGAGGAAGTATACGAATCGGTGTCTGCTTTGGAAAAAGCGGAGAAGTCTGTAAAAAAGAAAATGGAAAAAGCAGCGAAAGACATGGACTTTATGGAAGCTGCGAGATTGAGAGATTTGATGTTCGACTTGAGAGACAAACTCGAGAAAATGAAAAATGCATCTTCTTGATTCCTTTTGTAATCAGGCCATTTTATCTATAAAATGAAATAAGTTAAATCCCTCCGTCTCCCGTAGTATCCTTTCTTTCAAATCATTTTTATCAATGTCCTCCATTCGCTTATTGCGTATCAATTGATAGGCCTTTTCTGCCAGCAAAGCTGCCTTACGTTCCTTGTTCACCTCACGTTCCATATGGATCAACTTATCCTTCAACTCTGCTACCCCTTCTTTTGATTCCGCATTTGTTTTGATGATGGGTATCTCTCTGTTTTTTTCCGAAAACGCTGGAGCCAGCATCAATCTTAAATTTGAGACAAAGGCATCCGCACCCGGACGATCGCTTTTATTCACCACAAACACATCGGCTATTTCCATCAATCCCGCTTTCATGGTTTGTATTTCATCTCCAGATTCTGGAACCAAAACAACCGTTGTTATATCTGCCAGTCCGGCAATTTCAATTTCACTTTGTCCAACACCAACCGTTTCTATGATGATCCAATCAAATGCCGCAGCTTTTAATACCTCTGTTACTTCGATGATCCTTGGGTGCAATCCACCCATCGATCCGCGTGATGCCAACGATCGGATGTATACATCGGGATGATTGTACCAGCTGCTCATTCGAATGCGATCTCCGAGTAAAGCCCCTAAATGAAAGGGAGATGAAGGATCTATACACAATACTGCTACGCTTTGTCCGGATGCGGTTAGTTCTCCGATTAATGCATCGGTAAGGGTGCTCTTTCCGGCTCCTGGTGGACCAGTAATGCCGATGATGTTGTTTAAAGAACGTGAAGGCAATTGTTTTAAAAAATCTTCATAACCCTCAACCGCATTTTCAACCAATGAAATACAACGGGCCAATGACCTTAGATCTGATTTGTCGGGATGCTTGGGAAAGAGATTCAACATGTGTTGCAAATTAATGAAAATCATCTCATCCCGTAAAGTTGTAAAGCACTTGTTTGTACTACTTTTGTACACATGAATCTTCCCCGCATCATTGTAAACGACGAAAGAATGAAATATCCCTTCACGGGATTATTCACTTTTTGCGAGCAACTGAGTAAAGGTTTGATCAGAAATCAATCTTCCATAAAAGGTAAACTTGGTTTATATGTGCCCGAAAACCAGGTTGGATTTGCCGGCGATCAAGTTCGGTATCATGTTCAAAAATCATGGCACAAGTTTTTCAATCCCATACATGCGCATGCAGACCTATGGCACGAAACCTATCAAGGAAGCAGATATTATCCGACCAGAAAAAGAATAAAAAAAATTCTGACCATTCATGACTTGAATTTTTTGGTTGAGAATAAGAAATCAGAAGCGAAACAACAGAAGCTGTTGGATAAGATTAGGCATCAGGTAGATCAGGCCGACCACATTACAGCCATCTCTCATTTTACCTTAAACTTCATCCAACAACACATCGACTTATCACAAAAACCCGTTGATGTAATTTATAATGGATGCCATGTGGATACAGAAAAAGACATGCCTGTAAAACCGAAATTCATTACTGATGATACGCCTTTTCTTTTCAGTATCGGAACGATTGCCGAAAAGAAAAATTTCCATGTGCTGGTTCCGCTGTTGAAAGGAAATGATTACAAATTGATATTGGCCGGAATTTATCAACAAGATTCATACGTAGAAAAAATAAAAGCGCTGGCTCAAAAGTACGGTGTGGCTAATCGCGTGCTTTTACCCGGAAGCGTCACAACTCCAGAGAAATGGTGGTTGATGAAACACTGCCTTGCCTTTGTATTTCCTTCTATTGCCGAAGGATTCGGAATTCCCGTGGTAGAGGCCATGCATTTTGAAAAGCCGATTCTGCTTTCTACGCACACTTGTTTGCCCGAAATTGGTGCGGATGCCGTTTACTATTTTAATGATTTTGAGCCAGAAAATATGCAGCACGATCTGAATCAGGCTTTACAAGACTTTTACTTAAATGAAAGTAAAAAAGAAAAAATGATGGAGCGAAAAACCAAGTTCAATTGGGACCATGCTGCCAATCAGTACATTGATATCTATAACAAAACACTGGGACTTTAGAAAACATAAAACGCATTCATGAACGTATTGATCATAGAACTTGGCGGGTCTCACATAGAATGTATCTACACTTTTGTACATGCACTCAAACTAAAAAATGCTACAACACATCTTTGTTGCAACCAAAAACTCATACCCTTATTCCCAGAACAAGAAAGACCAACTGGGATCCTAGAAATGCCAAACGAATTTGATTTTTTTTCGCAGATCCGTTCTTTTTTTAGAATCAGAAAATACATACTAAAAAATAAGATCACACATGTTGTGATCAATACCTGCGAACTGAAAATTATCCGAAATCTATTTTTCTTTCTTCCCTCTACAATCAATTTCACGGGACAGGTTCACCATGCTAAAAAGCTGGAAAAGAGCGTAACATTTACCAAAATCCTTTCCCGAAAAATGCGAAAGTATTTTGTACTCGGAGATCATCTGTTACACAACACCAAAGCATATGCTGCGTTTCGCGTGGCCTCGATTTATCCGATTTATTTTCCAAAGATCAAGTCGGAGGTGTTACATAAAAAAAGTGGCGAATGCTGGATTACCATTCCAGGAGGCGTTGCGATGGAACGTAGAGATTATCTTCCATTGATTGATGCGATACGAAACGGAAATCTGGAAGACGGAATCGTATTTATTTTCTTGGGTAGATATTATTTGGATCCACATGTAAATCCGGAATGGAAAAAAGAGGATTGGTGGAAAAAACACATCATTCATTTTGAAGAAGAAGTGCCTTACGATTTGTTTCATGAATACTTATCGAAATCGGATGTCATTCTTCCTTTGATTAAAATGCATGGCGACAGCATGTATGGCGATGGTCGAATTTCCGGTTCATTTAATTTGGGACTCGGATATCAAAAAGCAATGTTGTTACCAGAAACCTATCGCAGAAACGAAGATTTAATTCCGTTCAGCTTGTATTACAAAGACATGGATGGACTGATGGAAATGATTCAAACGGTAAAAGAAGATATACGCGCCTTGGATACGATCAAATCCGAATATGCAAAAAGCGAATTCAACAACTGGAATCTTATGTCAGAGAAAATAGTCAAATTCATCGCATCATGAATTTAACTTCAACACATAAGAAAGTAAGTGTGGTCATGTGTTCCAGAAACGGAGCTTCATATTTGAACAAACAATTGGAGAGTCTAGAAGCGCAAACCTATCCTCATTTAGAATTCATTTGTTCGGACAATGAAAGTGAGGATGGAACGGCTGATATATTAAAAGCTTGGTGTTCACAAAAACCAAACAGAAGATTTGTATCCCATGGTGAGAAAGGTTTGAATCGGAATTTTTTTCATGCATTGGAATTCGCAACTGGAGAGCTGGTTATTTTCTGCGATCAGGATGACGTATGGTTTCCGGAAAAGATAGAGAAGTTGGTTTCTTTTATGATGGAACATGAAGATGCGAGTATGGTGTATGGCTTATCGAAGCCATTTCGTGGCGAGATTCCCGAAGATGCGCAGATCAAAAAAATAGAGCGTTTAGAAGGAACGGATATTCGAAAAACAATGCTGACTTCCTTTACCCTCGGACATAACATGTTGGTTAAGAAATCGGTGTTAGATCGAATGCCGGTGCCCGCTACGGAGACGGTGGCTTATGATTGGTGGATCACGGTTTGTGCGATGTGCATCGGACCCATTTATTGTTTGCCAGAAGTACTAACCTACTGGAGACAACATCAAAACAATACCACCACCAAATTGAATGCAGGTTTATATTTTGAAAGCAGATTGACTTATTTAAAAACCTTTCATAACATTCCGTTGATTTCCAACGGAAACAAAAAGTGGATTCATGATGCTGTATTGGCTTTTGAAACACTGAAAGAAAAAAGATTTTCATTTGCCTTATTTCGCTTTATCTACAACAATCGCTCCCTTTTATTTTTCTTCAAAAAGAAAAATAAAAACGCCATTTCTTTCAGGATATCATCCATAAAATGGGCCTTACGAATGAGCAAAAGAAATTACACGTTGAATCAATAAAAGCTGCTGTGTAAATGAAGTGCTGCTAAAACGTTTGAAAATATTGCGTTTGGTTGTTCTGCTTTATTTCGGGAAAGAAGAATCGGGAATGCTAAGAATACCAGTGGTTTGTTTGATGTGCCAGTTTTTGAAATCCTGACTGGCTTCCATTCCCATGCCGTTTATGATTTCTTTTTTGGTTCTTATTTTTACGGGCTTGTCGGTGTAAAATTCAACCCCTTGTCTGTTTCTATCCCAGTACAATTCATCACAAGTAAGTGTATCTCCTTTTTCGATGTTAATTACCACCACACTGTCTTTCAAAAAAACAATAGATTGAAATTGTTTGTAGCTCGCATATTTGGCATTCATGATGCTTTCAATCCTGCCTGAATCATTGTAGAAGTCGGTATGAAGCGTTTTTGGAAATTCAACATACGGCACCACGTCCTGAACGTTCAACATCAAAGGTGCTTTTAATATGGCTTTTGTTTTTCCGCCAATCGTATAATTTACCACCACATTTTTTGCTTCCTCTATGTTTGTATTTTTTTTCTGTTTGGTATCGATTTGGTCTGATGAACATGCATATAAAAAAAAGCAGCCCAAGAAAACAGCTGCTTTTAATGATATATTATTTGTGAAATTCATGGTGTAATTAGACTTTCGAAAATGGACTAACGGGATTGATTACTCGTAGCTTCTTTTTTGGAACCATCTTGCATTCATGGAAATACCAACATTTACGCGCAAATTATTTTCACGATAACCAGTTGCTGTGTTGTTTCCGACAGATCCCAATTCAAAAGAAGTATTTAGGGCAACATACTCACCTCTGCCCTGAATTAAGCGAGGCGTTGTAAGGGGAAATCCTGCTCCGAATGTTACCGCATATCTGTTCCGACTCTCGGTTAACTTAATATAATCAGGCCCATAATAAAATCCTGCACGATACTTGATGTAATTCCAATAACGGTTGGTTGCCACATTTGCTTTGGCTGGATAAAGTTCTGCACCCGCTTTTATCGTCCAGGTTGACTGTACTTGATCTTTTTCTCCATAAAAACGGAAATCATTCCAATTTGTGGTTTCAAAATCAGCACCAACAAGCCATTGTTTGTTTTTGGATTGATACGTAAATCCCGCTCCGTAGGTAGCAGGTATGTTGACTTCGCCTTTAACTTCATTCGTTTTACTTACACTGTCAATCGACACCACCCCACCGCTCAAATCGTAGCCAAAGGTTTCATTGATTGAATTCTGACTGGCTTTCAAATTCTGTTGCAGATTGGCATAAGCGCCCAGTCTGATTGTCGCTCCTTTTTTTAAATGAATCTCGTATTGCAGCCCGGTATTTAAAAACACACCGCCAAACCTGGTTTGCACCTCACTGTTGCTTTTATAATAATCGATGGTATCGTTTATGATGGATGTTCTGGTGCTCAAAGAACGGTTTCCAAAATTATATCCGCTACTCAATCCGATGGCAAGTTCGTTTTTCTGTTTTCCTTTACCTATAAAACGGATGCCCGTACTTACATTGGCTTGATTCAATCCTCCATTGCCTTCAAACAATGAGTTGACGCTGTCAATTCCAGAAATCCTGCGGTTCTGTTCCACCTTATAACTTACCCTACTCAATGGCTTCAATCCAAAACTCACGCCCCATGTGGTTCCTCTTTTTTCCATCTTAGGAGTAGAAACGGGGAACGCAACTTGTAAATAAGAAACATATGCATTCGTAGAGCTGTATTTAGATGTACTGCTGTTGTTCTTGAGTGTACGGTTATTCACTTCTGTACCAATGTCGAAAATGGTATTGGAAAAGTTTTTGGTGTTGGAAAGAAATCCGAGTGATGCTGGATTTGCGAGGTTGATGTTAAACGGTGCTCCCAAAATTCCATAGTCGGAATAAGCTGCAGAAATTCCACCCATCGCTCTGCAAGAGATATTCTGCCCTGAAAGCAGATCTCCCATACCATATCGACTATATGGGGAGTTTTCTTGGGCAAAAAGAGAGGTTGACGTTAAGGCCAACATCATTACCAAGAAGATGTTAGATGTTCGGCTGATTGATTTGTTGAAGTGCATAGAGTCCCTTGAATAAGAAATTTAGATCGGCAAATATCCTCTTTTTGAGCTGTACGGCAAAATAGGGGCTATTTCCCCCGGTGAGTACCACGTTAAAGTTATCATAACGTTCGGCATAATCCTCGATGAAACCCTCTATTTCATTGATAATTCCATGAACAACCCCACTTTGAATGTTTGTTTTGGTATCGTAACCAATCAGGGGGGTATTCCATTCCGCAGACACTTTAGGGAGTTTTGCGGTGTAATCGTTCATGCTTTTGAAACGCATTTCGAGTCCGGGCGAGATCGCGCCACCCAAAAACTGACCATATTGGTTTACGAAGTTGTAGGTGATACAAGACCCTAAGGAAATGATCAGGTTGTTTTTGTTGGGATAGCAATCTACGGCAGCCGAAATAAGTGCGATTCGATCGGTTCCAGTGGTTTCGGGCTTTCCGACAGCGAGGGAAAAATTGAGCTTTGAACCTGCGGTAAGTAAATGAAAACTTGTTTTTTCATTAAGCAACGTTTCAATCTGTGGATTGTGGTTGATGACAGAAGCCAGAACGCTTCGACTGGGCTTGTGTTTTTGTATAAGCGCCGAAACATCATCTACGATTGACTCAGAAAGCGTTACCACTTCTATGATATCTCGATCATGAAAAACGGCAGCTTTGCAACTGGTATTGCCGAAATCGAAGCAAATGGTAATCATATTCTTTTTGAATGAAGATTGAAGGTAACGTTGTTCTATCGAATGATGAAATTGCCACGCATGATTTGGTTGCACTTAAAAATTAAATCCATCCATGTTTTTGAAGTGACCGTTGAGTTGTACTTTCTTTTTTAGGGATTGCATCTCATCAACGATGGGCATTACTTTGGCCAGATGACGTTTAATGAATTCCTGACGGTGTAGTTCGTTTTCATATTGAAGCAGCTGATACTCGTCTTCCATGGATAATCCTACGTGCGGTGCGATGTCGAAGCTGGAAAGCTCGTCATCCTTTTTAGGCATCTCTTTGTGAATGCCAAGTTCTGTATGCAGTTTTCTCATTTCTGCAATCAGCATCTTCATCATTTTTTGACTTCCATTTCTGTGGTCATACAAATAACTTACAATGCCTCCGCTGTAAAGCTTTTCGGGAATTTCTTTTACAATTTCAAGCATGCGGAATACACGGACTCCTTTTGTTTTAATGTCCATTTTTCCATCTTCATATTCTTTTGAAACCTCTGTTATTTCCATCATCGTTCCGAATTCCATTACTTTATCGTTTATGACACAAGGAATTCCAAAAGGTTTTTTTTGATTAATGCAATCCTTGATGAGTTGTTTATATCTCGGTTCAAAAATGTGCAGGTGCAAAGGAACCCCCGGAAACGGAACCAAAGCCAATGGAAATATGGGAATGAAGTTAGTCAAATGAATGAGCCATTAATTTTGCCTAAATTTAGCATCTAAATTACAATCGAAATACATTCGGTTATTGATATCAATTATTTTTCATGAAAGTTACCGGCGTTACCATCATTAGAAATGCGGTTAGCAGCGACTATCCGGTTGTGGAGTCCATTACCTCTGTATTACCCGTAGTGGATGAGTTTATTGTTTTGATTGGAGATAGTGCCGATGAAACGGAAGCCCTTATTCGATCTATTCCATCAGATAAAATACGAATTGAACATTCTGTTTGGGATATGTCATTAAGAACAGGTGGAACGGTACTGGCG
>JBDLUO010000209.1:0-8996 GCA_039805285.1 Bacteroidota bacterium | reverse complement strand
AACGAATAGAATTGCTGCGAACAAGGGTAAAAATATAATGTTCCAAGATGGAGCAAATTGAAACCATATCATCAGAACCATCATAATAAAAAAAGAAATCAATAAGTCGAGTAAACTTGTGATCACTGCACTCGCTGGAATGATCATCCTTGGAAAATATACCTTAGTAATCAGATTTGCATTACCTATCAAGCTATTGCTCGACTCACTTAATGCATTACTAAAAAATTGCCATGGTAGCATTCCGGCAAAAACCATCAACATATAAGGAGATGCGCCCGGATTCTCAAGCTTTGCGATTCTAGAAAAAACGACAGTAAATATAATGGCTGTGAGCAAAGGCCTAATAATACTCCACGCTGCTCCGAGTACCGTTTGTTTATATCTTACCTTGATGTCGCGCCAGCTTAATATGTAAAACAACTCTCTATACTTCCATAAATCAGCCCAATAATGTCTGGCTGATTTACCGGGTGCTATAATCAAATCCCAGTTGTTATCGTTTTTATTTGTATCTGTAGAACTCATAATTATTTCTTGCTTAAACCATGAAAAAGCAAATCAGATTCTTCTGATTAATTTGGCGGGATTCCCGGCATATATGCCTTTAACTGTCAAATCTTTGGTTACTACCGCACCGGCACCGATTACACAACCATCAACAATATAAACAGGAAGTATTGTTGCATTCGATCCAATCGAAACATGTTTCCCGATGGTACAAGTCCCCCACTTCGTTTTATCCCCTTGCGCCGGAGCCCCACTTTTAAAAAGATCGTTTACAAACATAACACCATGTCCAATAAAACAATTTTCTCCAATGCTTACTCCTTCGCAAATGAATGAATGAGATTGCACTTTGGTTGATTCGCCAATGTTTACATTTTGCTGGATTTCAACAAAGGGTCCGATTCTGCAATCGTTTCCGATTTCGCATCCATATAAATTTACAGGTTCTATCACAACCACTCGTTCTCCGAAACGAACATCAATTATTCCCACATTTTTAATGATCGGTTTGTTCATGATTTGTTTTACCGATTTTATATATTTCCTCTATGATTTCAACCGTTTTCATCGCATCCGAAAGCGAGGTTGTCATTTCTGATTGACCCTGTAAAACATCTATGACATTTTGGTAAACCAATTCGTGATTGCTCATCGATCCGGTGTATGAACCATATTCATTTGCTTTATTACCGGATGGAAGATGGATTTTTTCTATTCCATCAATGCTATGATATTCCAATTCATTCAGGTATTGTCCACCTATTTTCACCGTTCCTTTTTCAGCAAATAGCGTTATGGAACCTTCCAAGTTTTTCAAGTGTGAATTTACGTTGTAATTTAAATTTCCCAATGCTCCAGATGCAAATCTGACATTAACCGAACCGGAGTCTTCAAAATCAATTATGCCCTTATGATTCAGATTGTCTAACATCGCATGTTCTACTTTCATGTCGCCGAAAAGCCAATACATGATATCTACAAAATGACTGAATTGAGTAAATAATGTTCCTCCATCTAAATCTTGCGTGCCTTTCCACGAATTGTGATAATATGCTGGATCTCTATTCCAGAATGCATTGACTTGAACACTTAAAATCCTTCCTAAATACCCTTCATCTAACCATTTTTTCAATTGAACGATGGGTGGATTGTATCGATTTTGTTTTACGACAAAAATTTTTCTTCCTGATTTTTCTGATGCGGATTTCATTATATGACAATCCGAAAGCTTCAACGCCATTGGTTTTTCACAAATAACATCTGCTCCATTTTCCATTGCCAAAAGCGTATGTTCTGCGTGTAGTCCATTTGGGGAACATATGGCAACCATTTGAATTTCAGGTTCTGCCTGAAACATTTCGGATGCATTTTGGTAGGCATTCGAATTGTATTTTGCCGCTAAAGCATCTGCTTTGGATTTTTGGATGTCGCAAACCGCAATTATTTTTCCGAACTGCTGCATGATCGAAGCATGTCTTTCTGCAATTCTTCCGCATCCAATGATTGCGAAACGAAGTGTGTTTATGTTGTTTTGAATTGACATGTTTTATGATAGACCAAGCAGTAAATTACTCCATTTTTTTTTGTAGGTTTCAAATCCGAATCGATCATTTACCTTCTGAAAATCGGGTTTGTTGTTCCCTTTTTGGATGATGGCATTTTGAATGCTGTCTATGATGGATTTTATGTTGCCAGGTTCTATGAGCGTGCCCAATTCACCGTTTGCGAGGGCGTCTACGGAGCCGTCGGCATTACCCCCGATAACAGGCAAACCGAAATACATGGCTTCAATAAATGAAATACCGAAGCCCTCTTGATTGCTGGGCATGATAAATACATCCGACATCAAAAAGTGAGCCGGCAATTCTTCCTCTTTGATGAATCCAGTAAGAACAACATTATTGTCCAGCTTGTTCTTTCTTATCAGTTCCTTTATAAATTCTAATTCTTTTGCATCGCTGCTGCCTCCAATCACATATTTTACATTCGGATATCTTGTAACCAACGCTCCCATCGCTTCGATAACATGATCATACCCTTTGTACCTCTCTCTTGAATCCAGTCGGCTTAATGTAAAAAGCACAAAATCGTTTTGACCCAATGAATATTTATCTCTCCAATTTGGAATGGTATGAAACTTTTCACGTGGCAAAAGAAATGGATCCAAAGTATTGTTTATCACTTCAATTTTTTGAGGTGAGATCTTAAAAATATCCATTGCTTTTTGTGCTGTAAATCGACTTACACAAACCCATTTATCTACCACATACATCATTTTCCTTTTTATCCCAGGTGGAATCTGCCAAATTTCAATGCCATGTGCAAGTAAAATGATTTTCGAAGATGGGCTGAGTAATTTTATCATCCATGCAATCGGCAATAAGTTCAAATGACTCAATACAATTGTATCTGATTTGATTCCTTTTTGTACAGCAGATGATGTGAATGATATTTTTTTTCCAGAAAACCCTTTACATAATGAAGATGCTACGTATTTGTTATTCTTCATCTGCTCAGGAGTATCATACATAGAAAACATTTCCAGTTTTGAATGATGCGTAATTGCAAAATCATTCAATACAACAGAGAGTGTTTGACAAACCTTTTCTATTCCTCCTGTGGCAGAAAAAGAATTGAGTGTTAAAAACAAGATCCGTTTAGATTTTGTCATTCTTTTTTAGCAACATGAGAATTAAAAAACATGACCAAGGCATTTCGCCTTTTTCGAATGACGATATGCGTTCTTTACCAATTTCTGTGTTTTTAGCCATCAACTGATTGACGGTTTCATTGTTTTTCAACCATTCAGAAAATGGAAAACTGAATCCCATTTTCTTTCTGTTCCAAATGGCTTCGGGAAGTACATCTTCAAAAGCATCTACAAGCAATTGTTTGGGTATGCCTTTTTTGTACTTTTGATCTTCAGGCATAGAAAATAATCCCTTTACGAGATTGTGATCTAGAAAGGGAACTCTTATCTCTACCCCATGTGCCATACTCATTGCATCCGCATCTCTAAGCAATTGATTTTGCATGTACATGTTAAATTCCATCCATCCCGCTTTATTCTTACCTGCTAAAGTTTCTGGCATCAAATGATTGCCATACTCATTTAAAATCATTTCCACTTCTTTCTCATCTGTATTGAGATTATGTGCAATTTCTCGAATACCAAAATGTCCTCTCAAAAATAAATAAGACCCAACCATGCCATTGAGTTGAAGATATGGTAGTCTTCTGCTTCGTTTTCCTGGAATGGTAGAAATCAATTGATTGATCCAATTGGGGAACTTCCTTATCCATTCAAGTTTATTGATTCGATCAAAAGAAGGATAACCGCCGAATAATTCATCTGCTCCGATTCCAGAAAGTACACCTTTAACGCCTTGCTCACGGGTATATTTGCTGATGAACCAAGAGTTGATGCCATCTGCACTAGGCAGGTCCATATCATCTAGTACTTTGGGCAGATGTTGTTGAAATTCATGTTTATTCAACAACAACCTGTGTTTGGTACCATTTAACTTTTGAAAAACATGATCTTGATATTTTTTTTCTGAATATTTCTCTTCATCAAAACAAATAGATAGCGTATGAAGGTCTATGTTTTTTTCTTTACTTGCAATCAGACTTAAAATGCTTGAATCTATTCCTCCACTTAAAAAAACGCCAACAGGCACATCGGCCAAAAGTTGTTTTTCTACTGCATTTTCTAAAGTAGATTTCACCCAACCCGCAGGATCAGAAATGCTTTTGGACGACGCAGAAAATGAGTAAGTGAAAAAAGATTCTTGTTCGATTCGATTTGAATCGATGTGATAGGTAAGCTGATTTCCTTTAGGAAGTGTTTTTACCTCTTTGTAAATGGTAAATGGTTCTGGAATATGCCCGAAAGCCATTAAATAAACAGGCCAATTTTTATCGTCTTCCCAATTTAAAGGAATCGATTTAAATGCTCTAACTTCTGAAGCAAATACCATTCTTCCTTCATGTATGGAATAGTACAACGGTTTGATTCCATAAGGATCTCGCACCAAAGTAACTGTGTTCTGCTCATTGTCGTAGAGCGCAAAAGCGAACATTCCTTCTAACATGTGAAAAGATGATTTTCCCCAAGCAGCATAAGCAGCAAGAATAACTTCGGTGTCTGAATGACTATTGAATTCGAATCCAGATTTAATCAGCTCATTTCTGATGTCTTGAAAGTTATAAATTTCGCCATTGAATGTAATTGAATAACGATTCTTGTAAAGCATGGGTTGATGCCCGGCGACACTCAAATCATTGAAAGACAATCTTCTGTTTCCGAGGGTAACTACGGAGGATTGGGGTGAGTAAACGCCCTCATCGTCTGGCCCCCCTCTCCATTGAACATCGCACATTGCTTTTACCATTCGTTCACGTTCGTGAATCGTTAATTTAGCACAAGCAATTCCTGCAATTCTACACATTGATGTATTTCGGATTCCTTCTGTCTAGATGTTGAACGTAGTATTCGTAGCGAGAGGCAAAATCGGCATAAGTACTCATAAGCCCGTTTTCCAAGTCTATATTTGCAGTCCAACCAATTTGCTTGATTTTATCAATGTTCAAAAGCTTCCTTGGTGTTCCGTCTGGTTTAGTTTCATCAAACTCTATGCTACCTTCAAATGCGGTGATTTTTTTAATCATTTGCGCCATTTCACGGATAGAATAATCAAGTCCCGAACCAATATTGATGATATCTGGTGAATCATACTTCTGCATTAGGAAATAACATGCCATAGCAGCATCATCCACGTGTAAAAATTCTCTTCTAGGCTTTCCTGTTCCCCATACCGACACGGTACTTTCTTTATTTTCTTTTGCTTCATGAAACTTACGAATTAAAGCAGGTAGTACATGCGCATTGCTTAAATCGTAATTATCCCCAGGTCCATATAAATTTGGAGGCATTACGCTTATAAAATTACATCCATATTGACGATGATAAGCCTGACACATTTTTATACCTGCAATCTTTGCAACAGCATAGGCATCATTAGTAGGCTCAAGAAAACCAGTCATCAAATAATCTTCTTGTATTGGTTGAGGTGCATTTTTAGGATAAATACAACTGCTGCCTAGAAAAAGTAGTTTTTCTACATCCATCAAATAAGATGCATGAATTACGTTGGTTTGTATAACTAAGTTGTCGTATATAAAACTTGCAGGAAAGCTCTGATTGGCCAAAATACCTCCAACTCTCGCAGCAGCCATAAAAACAAAACGAGGTCTCTCTTCTTCAAAAAACTGTAATACTTTTTGTTGATCTCTAAGGTCGAGTTCACTTGATGTTTTGACTACCAGATTGGTATATCCCTTTTTCTGAAGTAATCTAAGAGTAGCAGAACCCACTAAACCTGTATGTCCGGCAATGTATATTTTGTCGTTAAGTTTCATTTGTACAGTTTGATCTGAAAAATATATAAAATATAGGAAAATGTGAAATATTTACCTATAAATCATGAATCAAATTATAGGGGATAGACGTTCTTTTTTAAATTCTGCACTCAGAACAATACCCATGCTATTGATTCTGACCCAGGCTTTATTGTTATTTAGTTCGAGAATAATTCCCTTATAATCCATTAAAACGCCTTGTTTTATGATAACCTCTTGTCCTTTTTCCAGTTTGATTTCCCCTATTTCAACATCTTCGAATTCACATAAATACTTTCTGATGTTCTCTATTTCTGAATCACGAACAATGGCTGGCTTCCCGACCCAATATATGAAATTCAAAATGCCATCGATGTCAAGGATTTTAAATTTTTCTGCTTCTTCCAGTTTTACAAAAATATATCCTTTAAATAGGGGTTCGTTTACTACTTTTTTTCTATCGCTCCATTGTTTAGTAACCTTATTTATTGGACAATAATACTCAAATCCTTTGTTGTCTAAAAAGGTTGAAATTTTTTTTTCCCATCTTGGTCTTGTATTTACAACGTACCAGTTTTTCATTTTTTCTAGGTTCAAGACAAAGCTTCGCTAGTCCTCAGTCACATGATTTTTTAAAAATCAAATGAATGAAGACGGTGTTTAAATAGGAATATGGGACTATTTCCTCCCGAAAATGGATTTCAGGATTCCTTTTATGTCCCAGAGATTTTTAAATCCAGGATCTGATTTATCATTGATATAATCGTTAGAATATGCTTTTCCATAAGCATATCCATACCCATAGCCATATCCATATCCATATCCATAACCGTAACCATTTCCATAACCTCCAAACCCGTAATTTAAAAATGAAATCCCACGTGGTTTTATGCCATTAAAAACAATACACATGTTTTTGAACTTCTTCTCTTGATGCAAAGATTCAATCATTCTGAGAAAAACATTAGGTGTGTGATTGTGCCGAATCATAAAAATGGTGGTGTCCACATATTTCGAAAGCAACTGAGCATCTGTAACTGGACCAATTGGTGCAGTATCTATAATAACATAATCAAACTGCTGCTTGAGTGTATCAATCATTGTTTTAAATGCAGGTTTAGCAATCAATTCGGTAGGATTAGGAGGTATCGGACCAGCACTCAAAAGATGTAAATTCTTGAATTTTGTAGGCCTAATGATTTCTTCCAAACTGTTCTTTTCCACTAAATAGGTAGAAATTCCGATATCCCGTTTCATTTCAAGCGTCTTACTCAATTTGGGTTTCCTAAGATCCATTTCAAGAAGTGCAACCTTTTTCCCATTCAATGTTAAGCTAATCGCTAAGTTCACAGAAACAAAACTCTTTCCCTCTCCAGATATGCTAGATGTAACCAAAAGAACATTATCAACTTCGTTGAATCCCATAAAATTAAGGTTCGTCCTTATTGCACGAAGCTGTTCTGCAATTACGGTTCTTTTCCCTTCTCCAATGGCAATTGATTCTTTAGTCTTGGATTGAACAATCTCTCCAATCACAGGTACTTTTGTTCTCTTTTCAATTTCAGCACGAAACATCACTTTATTATTAAACTGCTCGTAGCCCTGAACATACAATACAAAAATGAGCAAGCCAATCAAGAACCCCGTTAAAAAATAATTTGATGGAATCGGACTAATTGGACCGCTCACAGATCCTTTTTCTAGGACACGTAAATCAGCACTTGTAGATGCAGAAGACAACGCGGTCTCTTCTCTTTTCTTTAGAAGATACGTGTAAATTTCATTTTTAATCGCCTGCTGTCTACTGATATCAAGCAGCCCTCGCTCTTTCATAGGCACAGAAGAATATAGGTTCTTGTTCCTTGCTATATTCATATCATTACTTCTTCTTTGAACATTCAAATTCGACCTGATATTGGATATGCTTTCCTTTATGTCTGACTTCAGTTTTTCAACTTTTTCTTCGCCCAACAATACGATATTGCTTTTTCTTCCTGAATTGGCATAAGCGGATTCCAATTCGAATTCTGCCGTGTAAAGTTGATTCAATAGAGATTTTAAGGTTTCATCATTGAGTAAAATAAGTGATGGAACCGTTCCTTTTTCGTTCGCTTTTTTTGAAGTGTATTTTTCGACATCTTGCAAAATCTGTAATTGCAAGTCTAGTGTACTATTGGCCTTATCTAGCTCATTAACCGAATTAAAATAAATGGAAGCTTGTTCTCCAAGTTCTAAAACTCCCTGTTGTGTTTTATAAGATTCAATGTTTTTCTCAACACTATCCAGTTGATTGATCACGGTATTCAATCTATCCTCAATGAAATTCAATGTTTTTGTAGCCATGAGGTTCTTGTCCTCAATCGCAGCTTTATTATAAACCTCAAACAGGGTATTGAGAATATCAGCGCCTTTTTTGGGTTCCGGCGTTTCCATTTTTACATCAATAACGGTTGATGCATAAGAAATTGGCCCAGCTTTCATCTTTGAGATTATTCTGGTAGCTGTAGTATATACCGAGTTAAACACAACAAAGTAGTTCTTGCCTTTGAGTTTTGTGTTATAATTGGGATTTTCCTCAATTCTATAGTGTGTATTTTTAAACTTGCATACAGCTCCAAATTTTACATCCTTACCATCGATTCGAACCGATTGTTTTTCCCAATTCACATCAAAATTCATTCTGCCTGCAGGAAAAATGCTGTCTTTGTTGATGGCAATGAATTTAACTGGTGCATTGGTTCCGTAGAGTTCTTCTTTTTGAACCTTGCCTTCATTATAGACAACAGCATACAAATCAAGTTCTTTTACCACAGCCTCCATCAGCGAAGTTGACCTCAGAACGATGATTTCATTTTCAACTGTTTTCTTTTCACTGAAAATATTGAGGGCATCAAGAACCTTAGTGTCTCCATTCCCTTTTTGAGGATCTTTCAACAAAACTTTAGATGATGCTAAATAAATTTTCGTTTGAGACCTTACAATGATAAAAGAAACAACAAAAGATATTCCGGTTATGATGAGAAAAAAAGGCCAAAATGGGATATACCTATATACAATTTGAGCCAGCAAACTGTCATTTTGTTTTT
>JBDLUO010000208.1:0-29120 GCA_039805285.1 Bacteroidota bacterium | reverse complement strand
ATAATTTCACTTTGAGTGTTAACAATACCCATCAACCCGTCTTTTTTCACCAGAAATTCATCACCAATCAATTCGATGTATTCGTAGATGATGGGTAAAACGAACTTACCTGTTTTATCGATAACGCCAAGGTGTTTACCATCGAGCCGGTTGATGGAATTCGGTGCATCAGGTATGATGTGGTTTACCAAATAGCACCCGCTTTTCAGATGCGTGCGAACTCGATTATTGCCTAAATAAGGATGATTTCTTTGCATAAAAAAACCATATTCCGAATTCAGATCCGACATCATTTTTTTATTGATGTCTGTAGAAGAACTGGATTTAATCTTATCAAAAATAGAATTCCAATAACTGATTGGCTGTTCAGCATTAAATACTAGTATAATTCTATTTTGGTTATTGCGGATAAGGATTACATTTCTTTCGGGAAGTGGAATCAGTGAGCTCCAGGAAAGCGCCCTTGGTTGTGTACCTTCGTGCCAATCCACATCTCTTTGCCACGCCGACTCTCGGTCGATCTCTATTGTTTGTCTTCCGCCACTTATGTTGTAGAATATGGTATCTGGAATTTTATTGCTCGCTTCGAATATTTGTGAGAAAGCCAAGTTCGCATTTAGAAAGCATATAATGGAGAGTATGCATTTCATACATAAGTTATTCGACAACATTTTCTGTAAGGAGACCAATCTATTTTTGTTTGAGCGTATGATGTTTTCTTTTTGATTTTTCATTCGATCATAATGTTACAATCACACATGTAATTTCGGCAATAATATGAGTATGATGCAAAAAACAATTGTAATTTTAATGTAAACCTTATTTTGATGGATAAGCTTTTGCTGTTTCTAAATAAATATAGAAAAGAAATTATCGTCGGTGTTTTGGTTTTCCTTTTCTTTCTGTTTAGAGATTTGATTAAATCCTTTTTTTAACCATGCCAATTTACATGTATGAAAAGCTCGTATAATAAAATACTTTACATCGGTTTTGTTTGCTTTGGATTGTATGAAGCCATCTTCAAAAAAGATTACATGCAAGCAGCGTCTTTTCTTGGAATTGGCTTAGTATTCGATCCCTTTAATGTAAATCAGAAATGGAATGAAAGACCGTTTTGGCAAAAAGCAATTTTAATTATCCATTTAGGTTTAGTTGCCGCCATGTTCGGATTTGGTATTGGTTTAAACGACAAACAATAAAATTCATGTACAAAACGTATAGTATCCAAAAAGTTTTTCTTTTCCTTTTCATCTTCGCTATGTTTTCTTGTAAAAAACAAAACGAAACTGGCGAAGGTGCAGCCAATAACAATGGAGCTGCCAATCAATTAATCGCATCTACGGTAACACCATCTGCAACAAACCCTCAAATTGCTTCTTACAACAATCCGCACTATGTTTATTTGGATACTAGGGTAGTACCTAAAAACAAACTTTTTGTTTTCTTGCCTGGAACCTCTGGCTTTCCATCTGTTTACACGCTCATTGCAAAAAAAGCAGCAAATTTAGGATATCACTCCATTGGTTTGATGTATCCCAACGGCTCCGAAATATACATCGCTTCGGGCTCAAACCCCGATAACACTTCTTTTGGCAGATGCCGTCAAGAGATTTTTGAAGGAACCGATCAAAGTGCAGCTTTGAGTATCAATCCCGACAATTCAATTAAAGGCCGACTTGCCAAATTGCTTGAGTATCTGAAATCCCAAAATCCAAACCAGAATTGGGGACAATATCTCATCAATGGTCAGGTAGATTGGAGTAAAATTATCATTGCCGGACATTCACAAGGAGGCGGACATGCGTTATACATTTCAAAGAAAGTTGCAGTTCATAAGGCGATTGCATTTGCTTCGATTGATTGGAATGCTTTTTTAGGAGAGAGTGCATCATGGATTTCTGAAGCAGGAGCAACACCCGTTTCCAAAATCTACTCCTTCAACAGCGTCAACGATCAGATTTTTAGTTACGTTAATGTGGTAACTCAATTGAACGACTTGGGTTTACCTGGAAGTCCTGTAAGCATAGACAATAACAATTCGCCGTATCAAAATTCACATCGTCTCATTACCTCTGCCACTCCGGCAATCAGCATACTTGTGCCGGATCACAACCTGATCTGTTTGGATCAATATATTCCCAAAACACCAAGTGGCTTAGTAATACCTTCGATTGACAATGCTT
Organism: Bacteroidota bacterium; assembly: GCA_039805285.1. Taxonomy (GTDB): domain Bacteria; phylum Bacteroidota; class Bacteroidia; order Chitinophagales; family Chitinophagaceae; genus Ferruginibacter. The sequence goes on along the minus strand of JBDLUO010000208.1, from coordinate 26,937 downwards.
GGACCTACCTATTGAATAACTAGACATTATATAATCTATTTCAAAAAGTGTAGGTAAGAAACGAGTGATCTCTAAATTAGAATTTATTTTATATAATGTATTGGTATCATTCACATGAAAGAAAAGAATAAAAAAACAAGAACATTAATTCTCTTGTTGGCTTTGGTGAGTCTAATGTTTATCGCTTTCTCCTATCGTCATACCATCAAAAGAAAAGTCCATTATTATTATACCGTTTTAAAAAATAGAATAACCAGAAAAGAAAATTTCAGTTGTAACAATTGTAATGATTTATTTAATGATAATGTAAAGACTCATCAAATCGCATACGCAAATGAGAGTATTACACCACAAAATAACGATGAAGGACTCAATAGACTTTTTCGAAAAGGGGTTTTAAAAAACATTGAATCCAATGAATCATATCTGGTAAGAAAGTTAGATTATTCGAAACCCTTGTTGATGAAGAAAGCCGTTCTTTTTTTAGACAAATTATCGATTAGCTACAATCAAAAATGTAAAATGAGTCAACTGTACTACATTCCATTCGAGATAACAAGTGCAACAAGAACCATTCAATCAGTAGGTAAACTATCAAAGTCGAACAATAATGCGATAGAAAATAGTGCACATTTGCGTGGAAAAACATTCGACATTAGTTATCGAGCATTCTCTGGATATGAAAAACAGTTAGATCTCTTCATTTCTGCACTCAATGAATTAAAACAACAAAACAAGTGCTATGTAAAATATGAAAGAAATGGTTGTTTACACATTACGGTAAAATAAAGTCAAGCTTTTATCATTTATTTATTCTGAGACTCATTGACACTTCTTCTTTTTTATTCATTCATAATCCTCTTTATTCTTATGAATTGAAAAAATTTGTAATTATCTTTAATCTTATAAACCCTTACAATGAAAAAATCCGTACTATTTATTTTGCTGGCAATTCTAACCCTGAACGCAGCATTTTCCCTAGACTCTACCCATTTCACAATCAATAGAATTACCGCTCCCTATTTTATTGTAGATGGAAATGCACCAGCTACAGTAACCAGATGTTATGTCGGTTTTGAAGTCATAAACAAAAGCAATAGCGCCACTACATATCAAAATCTTGTTTTTTCAGTACTGAGTATCGGTACTTCAGTAGCTGGACAAAACTATTCCATTCTGGCTCCGCTGAGCAAGAGCATAAACATTGGCACACTGGCTCCCGGACAATCCAAGGTCTGCTATTTTTTTGTGAACTATCCTGCAAGTACCACGGCCATAGCCAGTTTCAATACGGAACTGAGCGATGGAACACCAATTAAGAAAAACAACACATTTTCAATTTATAACCGCTCATGCATAAGCGCTAATGCAGGTGGAATCTCACAAAACTCGTTCAATAGCCAGGATTTATTAGGAGGAATCATCATTGATACAGTTTCCTATACTGTTGGGAATGTTCGAAATGGTGATGAAACGGATTTTCAGGTTGCTACTACTTCTAGCTTTGACCCTACTAAACTTCAGCTTCTGGAAACAAGGGTAGTACAAAGTACAGTAGCTGGAATCAATGTCGGCACAACTGATTCACTTTATTTCATAACCCGCAACAGTGGAGTAGGATCAACAATCAGGATAATCTGGAAATTCAGAATTGTTGCCTCCGGGTTTACAACTAACCTTCTTCCACTAGCTGGAGCAACAAGTGGATCCACGAATTACAAATATGCCCTTAATTCAGCTTTGGGATCAGGTACACCCGTAACTGTTTCTGCTTCAGCCAATAAACTCACCATTCAAAAATTTTCTGATCAAGATCTTTATTGTTCATCAGCGAATCCAACTGCGAGATTTACCATCAGAATTCAAAATACAGGATTGTTTGATGTTTCGTTAAATACGATTTCAGATACTTTGCCAACTGGGTTTGCATTTATTGATTTTGCCACATCAAGTCAGGTTGATGCCGACAATTCTGTTGTTGTACCAACTTCTGGTACTACGGGAGCTATTTCATTTGAAGCGGGATCAACTACAGATGGAAATAGCACTTATGTTGTACCAGCAGGCGGCCAGTTGGAATTGATTTATGATGCATCAGTACCCTTAGCAGACAATGGCGTTCTAACTTCTGGAGCAAGTGCTTTTATTGGAACAACCTCAATTGGAAATATGAAAGACACCCTTACTGTAAGTTGTGCTTTACCCGTTAAATGGTTGAGTTTTGATGCTGTACATGAGAATTCCAACATTCGTTTGAACTGGTCAACTTCAGATGAAATCAACACGCAAAAATTTGAAATCAGACACAGCAACGACGGCATCAACTGGACTGCAATAGGCGGGGTATCGGCCGCTGGAAACATACAGTCGGTTAAAAAGTATGACTATTTGCATATCAAACCTATAGGCACTCATCATTTCTATCAATTGAAAGAGATTTCGCATGATGGATCGTATCAACTGAGTCGAGTGGTGAAAATTACATCGAATAAAGAAAACGCGATGATAGTTTACCCCACATTTGTGACTTCACAAGAAATTAATGTGGTGGTTAAAACAGCGTCAAGTCTATTGATATTAGATGCGTCAGGGAAAGTGCTTAAGAAGACACAAATCCTTTCCGGATTGAATAAAGTGAATTTGTCAGGTCTTGCAAAAGGAACTTATTTCATTAAAACGTATTATGGAGTTCAATCCTTCATTTTGAACTGATAGATTGAAAGTGATTTTTAAAGCCACAGTATATGCTGTGGCTTTTTTGTAATTCTATCAATGAAATAATAATCTCAGGCATCACAACTGATTTGAATTCCGAAGCTGTTCCAGTTTTCAATTTTTTCATTCAGTTTTGGCATCCATACCCCTGGCCAAGTTGTGATTTTATAATTCAAATTGTTTTCATATAGTTGAAGCGTGATATTTTCTCTACGCAACGTACACACATCATCACCCATCTCTTCTTCGATAGTCAATGGTCTATTGTTGTGTACATCATGTTTATATTCTGCATAAGGTATCTTGCAGTAATCCGTAAGTTGCCACAAACCATCTTCGAGAATAAAGTCTGGATTTGCAATAAATCTAAATATCTTATCTCTTACATGAATCTCCCAATAGGGTGCAGATCCTTCAAATAATAAAGCAAACGCATGTAGTTTGTGTTCGTTGGTTGTTTTGATGCTGGTTGCAAAAATTGCGGCTGTAATTGATGCCATTGTATTGATTTAAAGATGAAAAATATTGTATAAAACGGATGAATCAGGAAATTGAAATGTTGTAGACACCAGATTCATTTCGTTTGATATCACGATAAATGAATCCATCACCTGTATTTGTTTTTTCTATCAAGTCGAATGTTGTCCACCCTTTTGGAACGATTGGAAAAAACAGGGTAAAGGTTTTTATGGTTCTGGGAGACAAGAAGTAATGCTTTTGAGGAGCTACCGGAATTTGTTCTGCATGTTGCAATTGAAGGTAGATGCCTTCATGAAATAAATAAGTTGTAGGAAAAATATTTACCCAACCACCATTGATGTATTTATGTTTAGAAACATAATTACATTGAACGATGGTATGTCCATCCGGTTGAGCTTCAAGTTTTAAACGTGAAATGGTGCTTTTTGAAATTTCAACTTCGTTAATTTTTGTCTGTTTCATATTTTATAAAGTGGTTTATTTTTCGCAGATGCTATTTCATTTTTTTTATGGGTTTAAAAAAATCTATAGTGTGTATTTGTCAATGAATTAAAATCATTCAACTCACGAGTTGCTGAATTCCATTTGCAACTAGCATTTCCTTTGTTTTCATTTTTTTTAATTCGATGTAGTCGCTTTTAATGGATAGTCCAGGCTCTATGTAGAACCCAATATAGTTTCCTGTTTTACAGAACATAGAAACATGGGCACAATAGATTTTCTCTTTGTTGATTAAAAAATGAAAATAGTCTCCCAGTTTAATCAGACTGAATCGAATTTTTTTGTTTACGTGATACTTGTTCGTATTTCTTATATGGAATCTATGGAACACCCTATTATGATCTTTTTCGAAGTGCATAATCAGCGCCCTTCTTCCGTCTGCTGATATCGTAAATCGATTAAGGTTTTCTAATTTTTCATCAAAACCCCAAACCAATCCGAAATGTCCGTAAGCGTCTTCTTTTTCAACCAATTCTATATCCGACTCAAGAATAAAATCTTGATTTTGCTTTAGCATCGATTTCGTTTTATAGTAGTTCCAATCGGAGATGCTTTTATTTTTCATCCAATAATTCCCAGCTTTTATTTCTGCTGTTTCTGATTCACGCTCTACCACTTCCCATTTTCTTTTATTGTCGCTAAACGTTTCTTTAAATAAAGATTGAACAGAATCTATTTGGTATAATTCACTGATGATCGGCATGTTGTAATTTTTACACATCAAACTTACCTATGCAGTCCTCAAACTATTGGAGGAGTAAAAAAAAGAGTAGTCCTCAAAAAGACGGAGGAGTCTCATTTTAATTTCAATAAAAATTAAAAACCATGACTCAAGTAATTCAAACGCCCATTTTCATTTTGAATGAAGAAAAAAAGAAAGGACACATAAGCAAGCATTACATAAAAGAATTGCAAATGCTTTTCAGATTGATGACTAAAGGAAAATTGAGTCCGGCTGAAGGACAGGTTTATTTTTTGTTGCGAAACAAAAGAGAAAGTGCATACTTACAGTTGCTAAAAGAGATTTTTCCTCTGCGATATGAGATTTATTTAGAGGAGAAAACAGCTTTATTGGAACATAAAAAAAGCCAATAATCTGGCTGGTTAGGACCATGCCTAATGGAATGATTGGGAGATGAATTTATTCTTGTTCAAGAAGACAAACCTCTTATTGTTACTTACACGAAATTGGTTTAATATTTTTCAAGTGTAGATGTAAGCAACGATTTAATGGATTTCTTTAAAGAAGCGGGTTGCATCACTTTGCAAAACGGACCTATACCTAAAATTTTGTGTGTTAATTCATGATTTACATGCACATTCAATTCGATTTGCATGCTGCTTTCGTTTTGTTTAATGATTTTTTGAGAGTGATGAAAAGGCTCGAGTTGTATTAATTTGTGATATGGATTTTCTACACTCAATACCACTTTTTCTGGTTTGTTGTTGCCTTCCATGATTCCAACAGAATGCTGTAAGAATAGGTCCGAATTAAAATCGAATCTATGCTTTTGAACCTTTTTTTCTGTTTCTATATTTTGAATGCGGTCTAGGGCAAATGTGAGATAATCATTTCTCACTTCAACCCATCCAATGAGATACCATCTGTTTCGATGTTCTTTCAATAGCTTGGGATAAACCGCATATTCTTTTTCTTGATTTTTATAGATATTTAGATACACAACATTCAGCAACCATCTGCTTTTAAGGGCTTGGAAAATGGGATTGATCCAATCATATCCAGTATTTGCAATTCCTGTTTCAAATTGAATGTATTTATCAAAATCTTTTTCCTCGAGGTCGATCATTAAATTGAAACGGGTGTTAATTTTTTCAATCGCTTGTTTAAAATCTTTAAGCACCGGAACAACAGAATATTGATGTAATAGATTAGCGGCATATCGCAATCCATCCCACTCATGATCTGATAAACTTAATTCTGAAATTGAAAAACCTTGCTCTGCATAGAAATAACCCCGTTTAATTTTATTGTATTCTATTGGAGCATCATAACCATGAGGTGCGGCCATCTTCATTTGTCGGATGTCTTTCTCTATGGTAGAAGTTGATATGCCGTCTCTGATTCTTTCGCTGCATGCTTCTGCCAACTGTTCCAGACTGGGAAAAGGTTTCAATTTATTATTCAAACATGCGTCGATAATGAAATAGCGTGAAACTGCAGATTTGTTTTTAGGCATGAAGTAAAAATATGAAAAAACTAAAAATTAATATTTCTTAAATTGACTATGTAGAATAATTAACAGTCTTCTTGCATTTACATTCAGTAGAAAAAATATAATCTAAAAATTTTCGTTTGATAATGGTATCGAAGACTTATAAAACCTGCTTCATTGTTTTCGAAATGGAACGATTGAAAATCTATTTTATGTTGGATGGCATTCTAATCTTTACAACAATGGATGAAATAACGGTTAACATGCCAATAGAATAAATGGCAATTTCAACACTAAAAAAATCCGAAATAACACCAGAAAGTATTGCTCCGATGGCATATCCCGAATCTCTCCAAAGCCTAAAAACGCCTATACGCTCTGCTCGTTGAATGGGATCCGAGATTAATGCAATCGTGGTAAGAAAAGTTGGATAAACCAAAGCCGTTCCTAAACCCAATAGAACAGATAAAAACGATATCGATAAAAAATCTTTACCAAGAGGAATGAATAAGATTGCGACGCCTTGTAACAACATGCCCCAAAATATCATCTTTTTTTTGTTGTATACGTCACTCATTTTACCAGTAAACAATTGTCCAATTCCCCAAACAATGGGATAAATAGCAGTAATCAAACCTATTCTTTGATGATCAAATGCTAGAGAAAACAAATAAATAGGAAGTAGACCCCATATCATACCATCATTTAAATTATTGACAAGTCCGGCTTGCGTTACAGCGCTTAGTGTTTTGTTTGTAAAACTGGTATCGATAAAAATGTTTTTTATCTGACTTCGTTTTTTTCCCATGCTTTCTTTTCGAACAAATGAACTTGTGTCTTTGATCCAAATGATGGTAATCAAAAGTCCCGTCCATGAAATACCGATACCCAAATAAAAAGTGTAGGGAGTAATTCCATAATGGCTGGCAATATATCCCGTTAAGAATGAAACTACCCCAACGGCAAGATATCCTGCAAATTCATTGATTCCCATAGCAAGACCTCTTTCTTTTTCACCAACCAAATCAATTTTCATCATCACGGTACTGCTCCAAGCAAACCCTTGACTTATTCCAAGTAACACATTTGCCAGAATGATAAGATTCCATGATTCTGCATATATAAAAATCAAGGGAACGGGGATTGCGAAAATCCAACCCAGAATTAATAGATTTTTTCTTCCAAATCGGTTAGAGAGTTTGCCAGAAAAATAGTTGGCTGCCGCTTTCGTGAAGCCGAAGGCAGTAATAAAACTCAGCAAAGCCGTTTTTGATGAAATACCAAATTCTTGATGTGCAAAATGCGGGAAAACACTTCGCTCGAGTCCGATCATTCCACCAACGAAAGCATTAACGACAATCAAAAGCACAAACTGTTTCCAGTTTTGTTTTAATCCCAATTCGATGTCACCTGTATTCATAAAGTAAAAATGATGTATATCATGGATTAAAAATGTGATAAATGTTACATTGTCCCAGAGATTAAACATCAAAAAAAATAAGCGAACCGAAAACTCAATTCAATTCATCTATAAAATTTTACAACATGTCATTTACAAGTACCGCCTCCGTAGGAAACAAACATCAAGAAATAACAAAACGCCTCGATTTTTATGAGCAAGAAATCAACTTTCTTCAAAAAATGTTAACTGAGGTGATCCAAAAAAATACGGGAGTTGATGTAACTGCTGAAGCAGAGCATTATCAGAATCAATTTACGATACAATTGAAAAATCTTAATGACTATCGTAACCAAATGAAGGACAATAAACACTTGATATTTCGTGACGCAAAAGAGCATGCAGGAAAAGTGGATAATAGGGTTTCACATGAAGCAATGGATATAGAAAAAAAGGTTTTACAGTTTGAAAAAATCGTGGATGGTTTAAAAAAATCTTTCAAAACATTTGCATCAAAATGGCTTTAAAATTTGATTCTTTATTTATGTTAAATCAATAAATACCAATCATATGGAACGATTATATAAAGACAATTTTACCGGGAAAAATGAAGGAGAACCCTATGCAAACACCCCTTTCAGATTGTTAAGTGCCACTTCCATCATAGGAGATAAGGTGTTGAACGATCTGGATGAGGATATGGGGAAAATTCATGACATCATGCTGGATGTAAAATCTGGGAGTATAAGATATTACGTTATAGAATTTGGTGGTTTTTTAGGAATTGGAGAAAAATGGTTTGCGATTCCATTTCATCTTTTAACGGTTGATCCAGAAAAAAAAGCTTTTCGTTTTCATGAAAAAAGGGAAACACTCGAAAAAGCACCCGGCTTCGAAAAGCAGCATTGGCCCGAAACCAATGAACACAGAGAAAGCTATGAAAATGATTCATGGAGTTTTTGGGAAAATCCGGGTTAGAGTGTCAATCTTTTTTGTTTTTTTGTTTTGCGTCGGGAAACCGACGCTTTTAGCATTTAGACAATCATCTGTTTGAAAACAATTGCCTTATTTTAATTAACTTCATTTCACCTAAGTTCTTGATCGTTAGAATATCATGTCAATTCCAATGAAATACTAACTCGAGTTAGACAACGTAAAACAAGGAAGAATGAAAAAAAATAAAATTATTTACTGGACAACCACTTCAATTCTTTCGCTGATGATGATTTTTAGTGCTTACAGTTATTTTAACGCACCTGAAGCCATTGAGGGCTTTAAAAAATTCGGATTCCCAGATTATTTTAGAATTGAACTCGGATTTGCAAAATTGTTGGCAGCTTTGTTGATCATTATACCTCAGGTTCCCAATAAATGGAAAGAATGGGCTTATGCAGGACTTGCCATTACCTTTGTATCTGCCAGTTATGCGCATTTTAAGATGGGAGATCCATCACCAATGATTTTCATACCACTTGTATTTTTGGTGTTATTGATCATTTCCAATATGTATCTCTATAAAAAACAATAGTTATTTTCAGAAGAGTAAAAATTTAGAATAAACTTCTTTCATGCAAAATCAATCCAATAAACCCAAACGCTGGAAACTATTCTTGATCAGTTGGCTATTTGTTTATCCTGTCATTAATCTGATGTTTATTTTAGTTTTCCCATTAATCAGTGAATTTCATCAATTGCTGAAAACACTCATTTTCACAGTTATTTTGGTTCCCTTGATGGGCATTTGTATTCCGATGTTGCACAAGAAATGCTGGAATTGGATTACGAAATAAATTCTACTTTTTTTATCTTAAATCTGGATTCAATTCTTTTGAAATGACATTTCTTTCTTGATGTCTGCTTCAAATTGCATAAACTTTTTTTCGAGATTGGAACGAACTTCTTTTTTTACTGCAGGGTCCTTTATGAAGCTATAGTCGATGCTATTGAACACAAACTTTTTCATGTCGCTGTACTTTAGGAAAGGATATCTTTTAGCCAATAGTACAAACTGATTGGATAAGTTGGTTCTTAAAATTCCTGCATCATCAGAACCAATCACAATCGGAACCCCGTAATTAAAGTACAAAGGGAATGGATGATTTTTTTCATCCACTTTCAATATAAATTGGTTGCTCTCAGGATTTATTTCTATTGCAACATCATTCTTTTTCATATAGCGCAACAAGTCGAAAGGATTTTTTTCATGTGCCAGATCAATTCCGTGTCCAATTCGTTTTGCACCTGCTATTTTTACAGCAGCATTGATGTGCCAGGTTAGTTCTTCGGGCAATACCAATCCCAATGTTAGTTCTCCGGCATGCATACTGTACTTTACCTTCGGAAATTTTTCATGAAAGAATCGATACATTTTCATGTGTAATTCATAATCTTTCATTGAAACATCACCATCTTCGGGAGAAACGATATTCACTCCTGCTATAAGATCACTTCTGTCTGCAGAGAGAAAGGCAATCGTAAGATTATTGAACAAATCAACTGGATTCATAAAACGCAATACATAATTCTGGTATCTCATTTTAAAGTCGGGTTCATCTATTTTTAAACTGTCGTGCAACTTTTTTATAAAAAACAAATTGAATGAATCGGCTCTGGCAACCGCACCTTTTTCCAAAATGGATGCGTATAGTTTTGCAAACAACGCGTTCAGTTTTACATCGTCTTTTTCATCAGATGATTTTCTCATTGTTTCATCCATCGAATAGAATTCTGATACATCGGGTGTATTTATGGGAGTAGACAATTGTGTTTCCAAATAAGAAACATTCTCTTTGATGGCTCTGTTTTTTAATTCAATCAAACCAGTAACAAAATAATTGTCCATCAAAGGCCAAAACTTTAAAAAGCTTTCGAAGAAAAGTTTATCAGAGGGATAACGAGAAGGGTCATAGTCTTTAACAGACCATGTTTGCAAAATTTTAATCTTCATTGCATCCAGTTGACCGCTTTTAATGATATCCGAAAAGCGAATCCACGATGCAGTACCAGGATCTGTTTTAGAAACGGAAAATGTTTCTGTATTCAAAAAGAAATCTTCTCGAATTGCCTTTTCTATCATAGGTTCTGCGTAAGTTGATCCTGCGAAATGGTGATGCAAATCACCTCCCTTAGGCATCTGATTAAAAAAAGCAATCAGCTTTATTTCATGTTTCCGAACAGATTGAAAAAAGTCATCCATGGTTTGCTGCGAATACCCGCTTGTGCAAAGCAAAATCATCATTGAAGTCAGTATTTTTCTCATGTTCTTTTTTTTAGTGAAACAACTTTATTTCTTTTTTGGAATGACAGCATCAATTTATTTCCCCTGATTCTAAGTCTCTCAAATGAAGCTTTAATGCATTAACAGAAATGCTGATTTCCCAGAATGAAAGTGCGAGAGAAATCAATAACGCAAACATGCTCGAGCCAAAAAAGTACAAACCAATCCGATTGTAATCCAGATAGAGAAGAAGCATCGTAAAGACAGAAAGAAACAAGCAAAGCACGCCAAACAATTGCATGAAACGAATTAAGGTAAGTCTGAGATTTAGGTTTTTTATTTCCAGCAATATGTTTTTATTTCTTTTTTCGTCGTACGTTTTTTTCAATCCTCTTACCAATTGAGCGATGGTTAAAAATCGATTCGTATATGCAAGCAGAATCAGCGATGTTGCGGAAAAAAGGAGTGTTGGGGTTTCAATCGTAAGGGTCATATTGTACTAACTGTTTTGATGATAATTTATTCGATAATGATCAACCCCGATTTGGATTTGCTTTACATGACCATACTTTTCCTAGAGGCGATAGAGACAAACGTTCGAATAAATCTTGAAACAGGCATCTCGTCATTGGATTGATTTGTGCCTAAAAACATCAATTGAATTCCAATTTCAATTAAGTTAATCCCTCAATTTACAAAATTGGTAGCATAAACGAACTGATTTTCTAATTTTTTTAATCCGTTGAAGATATTTTAAATGAAGACCTTCGAACTTTAGTGCCACATCAATGCATCTAGAATGCTAACTTGCAATACCAAGGTTGTCAATAGATGATAACCTATCCATTGCGTAAATTACACTCTCATCATGAAACAAAACCTAATTTTTATTCTATCTATTTTGTTGCTCGCATCATGCCAAAACAAAAAATCTGATGTTCCTGTTATTGCATTCATTGATGCATTTGAGGACAATACAATAGCCCAGGCAAAACAAGGTTTTTTTGATGCGTTGAAACAGAAAGGGTATGATGAAAAAAAAGGCAACATCAGCATTATCTATAGAAATGCACAAGGTGATATTCCCACACTCACGCAGATTACAAAGTATATGATCTCGCAGAATCCAACCCTGATTGCAACGAGTCCGACTTTATCAACCATAACGGCAATTCAAAATACGAAGAACATTCCGGTGTTTATGATGGTTTCATCCACGCCAACCTTGATGAAACTGAATGATGCAAACGGAAAAGAACCTCAAAATTTATTCGGAACTGGCGAAAACATAGATTATATAGACACTTCGTTCAATTTGATACCCCTGCTTATCAAACCTAAATCAGGAAAAATAAAAGTGGGAATGCTTTTCAATCAATCGGAGCCACAATCTGTTTCCGCAATGGAGGACATTAAAAAACAAGTAGATGCAAATAAAATGGAATTGATTGCACTGCCAGTGAATGCATCGTCGGAAGTTCAATTGGTTACTCGTTCCTTGTTGTCGAACAACATTGATGTGTTTTTTGCAAATCCAGACAATACGATTTTTGCTTCATTTGAATCGATTGTGAAATCATGCGATCAAGCGAATGTTCCCATCATGACGAGTGAAGCGGGGTTGGTATCACGTGGCGCTTTGGCTGCGTATGGTGCGGACATATATCAATGGGGTTATCAATCGGGTTTACAAGCCGCAACCTATTTAAAAACGGGCAAGCTGGAAAATCTACACTGGGAAATGGTGAAAGAAAGAAAAAGAGTGTACAACGCATCAATGGCCAAGAAATATAACATCGTTGTACCAGATAATTATACAGCCCTACCATGAGTTCATTTTTATTATCGGCATTTCAATTGGCATTGTGTTTAGCACCTATGGCCATGGGTATTTTCATTACGATGAAAGTTTTCAATATCCCAGACATTACGACAGATGGATCCTATACATTGGGTGCAACGGTTACCGCTGTTTTATTGAGTCAACAGATGCCCATTTGGATGATACTTCCCATAAGTATGGCCGTTGGTGCAATTGCAGGAACATGTACTGGTTGGATTCACACCAAACTTAAAATAGATGCACTACTGTCTGGAATACTTGTTATGACGGCACTATACTCTGTGAATCTTATGATTATGGGAAGATCAAATATCCCACTTGTAGATATCAAAACGATTTTCAATTTTCTTTCACTTTCGGGAGAGGAAACGATTGATGCGCTGATTATTGCCTTTCTTATTGTTACTATACTTGTATTTTTAATCGTCTATATTTTAAGAACAGATTTTGGCATTTCCATGCGCGCTACGGGGAACAATCCTGTGATGACAAGAGCGCTTGGAATAAACAACGACAGAATAAAAATCATAGGACTATCCATATCGAATGCACTTACCGCTATGAGCGGATTTTTGGTGGCCCAATATCAGGGATTTTCAGACATCAATATGGGAATTGGAATTGTAATAACGGGATTGGGTTCGGTATTGATTGCCGACACCTTGAAAAACGCGTTGGGTGTCAGAAAAATGGGGCAACAGATTTTATTGTTGATTGTAGGATGCGTAGTTTTTCAGATGGTTTTGGCATTTGCTTTGTCGATAGGAATAGATCCTGGACTTTTAAAATTGATCACAGCTGTTTTTGTGCTTGCCATTGTTTCAATACCCGAAATCAGCAAACGGATTTTTAAAAAATAGCACATCAAATGATTTCAATACAACAACTTACGAAGGTTTATAACAAGGGAAAAGAAAACGAAGTGATGGCGATGAATGCCTTGGATCTCGACATTGAAGCCGGTGAGTTTGTGGTGATTGTTGGGTCTAACGGAAGCGGCAAGTCTACTTTGATGAACATGATACTCGGAGCGGATCGTCCAGATTCTGGAAAGATTATGGTTGAAGGAGAAGATATTTCTGGATTGGCGCAGCATCGTCGAAGCAAGTGGATATCCATGGTATTTCAAAACCCATCCAATGGAACAGCATCAGAACTTTCCATACTCGAAAATTTTAGACTGGCATCCTTAAGGTCTGGATCTAAAAATTTGAAAATAGGAATGAATGCTGAATTTAGAGAAAAGGTCTTTGGGCTCATTTCATCATTGGGTATGGGACTCGAAAATAAATTAGATCAGCCTATGGGAAGTTTGTCTGGTGGACAGCGACAGGCATTAACCTTATTGATGGGTGTAATAGATGATACAAAAATATTATTGATGGACGAGCCAACTGCAGCTCTAGATCCAAGATCCAGCGAGGTGATTATCAAATTGGCGGAAAAAATAAATGCAGAAAAAGGAACAACCATATTACTCGTAACCCACAGCATGAAAGATGCGCTTCAATATGGCAATAGGCTGTTGATGTTTCAATCTGGGAAGTTAATAAAAGACATAAAAGAAAAAGAAAAGATAGCGCTCAGCTTGCCTATGTTGTACGATTGGTTTGGTTGAGAATGGGTGTCAAGCGATGAAATCTTTCGAGTTTAATCTCGCAAAGATTTAAAAAACAATCTGGCTTTCTCGAGGTCTTCGGGCACATCGATTTTTACACTTTGGTGTGTTGTTTCAATCATTTTTAGTTTTATTCCGTTTTCTAGATAGCGAAGACATTCAATTTTTTCTGCTTTTTCTAGCGGTGTCATTTCCCAGTTCGTAAATTGAATCAGTGCCTCTTTGCGAAAAGCATAGATTCCAACATGCTCCCAATATTTTGGAACAAATGAGAGATCTCTATGATACGGAATAACACTTCTGCTAAACAATAAAGAGAAGTTTTGCTTGTCTACAACCACTTTTACGTAATTGGGGTCTTGTATGTAGGATGGATCTGAAAAAGGTTTCATCACACTGGCTATCTGTACCGTAGTATCCTTAAATGCATCCAAAAGGTTGGAAAGCGTTTCTTGGTCAACGAATGGCTCATCCCCCTGAACATTTAATATGATATCTGCATCCATGTGTTGAACCGCTTCTGCAATGCGATCGCTACCACTTTCATGCTCCTTTAAGCTCATTTTTACATTTGATCCAGTCGCATTCAACATATTATATATTATATCATTGTCGGTTATAACCCAAACTTCATCGAATAGTCCGGTTGCTACGGTGTTGTCGTAAGTATGTTGAATGACAGGTTTGCCTTCTAGGTCCTGAATCAGTTTATACGGAAAACGAGTGGCGGCGTATCTCGCTGGAATCATCGCAATTCTTCTCATCAGTGGTTTCTTTTTCTGAACGAACTTAGTCATATTTCTATTTAATGGACACAAAAAAATAATCTAGTGAATTTAATCTTTATTAACAAGATTTTTGGTCAAAAACTTTCAATCCTATAACTTGCAATCATTCCCAAAGTTTGGTAGTAAAAACTACCGAGAAAAAACACACATATATGAAAAAAATCTTCTTTTTCATGCTCATGGGCATGTTGAATTTTGTATCAAATGCTCAAACCATTTCGGTTTATAATGCTCCATTGGGGGTTACACCCAACATTCCTATTGGTGGAACAAGTGTTTCCCCGACCAGGTATCATTTGAGTGAAGCTTTATATACCAATGAAGAAATTGGAAACAACAATTTCACATCAGTAGGAACTGCCATTCAGAA
Organism: Bacteroidota bacterium; assembly: GCA_039805285.1. Classification (GTDB taxonomy): domain Bacteria; phylum Bacteroidota; class Bacteroidia; order Chitinophagales; family Chitinophagaceae; genus Ferruginibacter. The sequence goes on along the minus strand of JBDLUO010000208.1, from coordinate 11,832 downwards.
AATCAACTTCTTTATTGATGCCGAAGGTTCTCCAACGGCTATTCCAAACTACAAAGTGTACATGAAAAATGTGAGTGCCGCAACTCAGTTTTTTACAACAGGTCCAGCAAGCACTACAGGCTATACCCTTGTATTTGATGGAACATTCGATGCGGTTGCCAATGCCAACGGGATTATTGAGATGTCACTAACTACCCCATTTGTTAGAACGGCTGGAACCAACTTGCAGATAAAGTTTGAAAGATTAGACAATGCAGCACATCCAGGTTATTCTTTTGTAACCAGTAATGGTAACAATTTCAATCCTGCTGGTACATCTTGTCGTCGTGTAAACTCAAATACACTGCCAACAGCTGCAACGAATTTAACTGCATCTGCTTTCCGTCCGGCCATTCAGTTTGTTCATGTTTTCGAAAAAGACGCTGGAACTTTCGCTATCATTCCTCCAACCGTTTCTTGCTACAACAGCAATCAAAACCTTTTTGTAGCTGTTTCAAACGACGGAACAGACCCAATTCCTGCAGGTGAAGCCAACGTTTCACTTACAATCGTAGGAGCCAATACTTACACAGGTTCAATAACCAATTCAGCTATCATCGCTCCGGGTGCATTTGAAGTTGTTGTTTTTTCTGGTGTTAATCTAAGTAACGCTGGAGATAATTTTGGAAGAGCCATCGTTAACTATGTTGGAGATGGAACTGCCTTAAACGACACTACTTTTAACTCATTCAGCACCGCCAACACGATTACCAGTTTCCCTGTAGTTGAAGATGTTGAATCAACTTTACCTGTTTTCCCTTACGCAGAACTTTTAGCGGGAGCGGATCAATTGTGGACAATCCAGTCTGGCAAATACGGAAACGCCGATTTAGATCCAGATTCATTGGCTCCAAGAGCGCCAGGCAATCGTTTCTACTTATTTGACAGTTATAGCGGAACAGGATCTATAGGTTTCACAAGCAGATTATATAGCAATTGCATTACCGTTCCTTCTACTTCAACAGCAGGAAGCTTCAGAGTAACCAACATAAGCTTCTGGTTGAGTCATGACAATACCTACCTCGATGCATTAGACAGTATTTATTTGACTGTATCTACCGATCGTGGACAAACATGGACTAGAATTGCTGGATATCAAAGACCAGATGCTACCGCTTTGGTGCCAACTTGGAGACAAGAAACAGTTGATATTTCTGCTTACAATGGACAAACCATTCAGCTTGGATTTGAAGCCATCAGTCAGTATGGAAATGCAATTGGTTTGGATGATATAAACATCACATCTAACATCGTTCTTCCTGTTACCATGTTGAATTTTGATGCAAGAAGAGCTGGAAAAGTAAATAATCTAACTTGGACAACCGCTCAGGAAATCAACACCCGCAAGTTTGATGTAGAGCGCAGTACAGATGGAATTAATTTTGCACCCATTGGATCTGTTGATGCAGTTGGAAACAGCGCTGCTTCGAACAGCTACCGTTTCATCGACGCAAAACCATCAAAAGGAACCAACTACTATCGCCTACGCAGCATAGACAACGACAATGCATTCAAATTCAGCGCCATCAAATCGGTTAAAAACCTAGGAACACCAGAGTTGGCAATCAATCCAAACCCGGTTGCTGAAACCATGAAAATCGCATTGGAAGCAGAATACGCTGAGAAAGCCAATGTAATCATCACAGATTTAAGCGGCCGCAGAGTATACAATGGTCCAGTTCAAGTAATCGCAGGCTCTAACCAAATCACCATTCCTGTACAACAATTGTCTAAAGGAACCTATTTGGTTATGATTCAATTGAACAATGAAACCTTGGTTAAGAAAATCACCAAACTATAATTTAGTTCAACCCATTAAAAAGCCGTCTTCGTAAGAGACGGCTTTTTTCATTGAATGAATGTGTTTGCAAGAAGATGTAACATTTGTTACGATAAACCCAATAACAAATCTTCATCTTTGTGTTCTTAAAATAATCATATGGAAATCTTGGGATATTTTCTTGCGGTGATCGTTGGTGTGTCACTCGGATTAATCGGCAGCGGTGGATCGATTCTTACCGTTCCAATTTTGGTTTATATTATGGGTGTTGAGCCTGTTCTTGCAACAGCTTATTCACTCTTTATTGTAGGAGCCACAGCCCTTGTTGGAGGCGTTCAGAATGCCATGAAAAAGAATGTGGATTTTAAAACCGTTCTGATTTTTGGACTTCCTTCTATTGCTGCAGTATATGCAACCCGAATGTGGCTTGTTCCATTCATACCAAAAGAAATTGTCACCTTGGGCACATTGACCATTACGAAACCGATTGCATTAATGCTCTTGTTTGCAGTGGTGATGGTGCTTGCCGCAGTATCTATGATTAGATCTAAAAAGCAGCAGTCCGAAGCAGAGAATGCGCCTATGGTGTATCATTATCCGATGATTTTATTGGAAGGAACCGTGGTTGGCGTGTTAACAGGGCTTGTCGGAGCGGGGGGTGGATTTCTGATCATCCCAGCATTGGTGCTATTGGCTAGAATGCCCATGAAACTTGCAGTAGGAACTTCTTTGTTTGTAATCGCTGCAAAATCACTGATTGGATTTGTGGGAGATCTTCAAGGAGATCAACAGATAGATTGGACGCTACTCTCCGGCTTTACCTTTGCTGCGGTCGTAGGTATTTTTGCAGGCATTTTTCTATCTAAAAAAATAGAAGGCGAAAAATTGAAAAAAGCATTCGGATGGTTTGTGTTGATCATGGGTATATACATCATAACCAAGGAACTTTTTTTCCCATAAATCAATCACTACCATTCGAGATAGATAATAAGTCAGTTTTTAATTTTGTTACTGACGTTATTTTTGATCGAAATCAATCACAACCGTTTCCGTTAAAGGATGGGCCTGACAAGTAAGGATAAAACCTTGTTCTACCTCCTCTGGTTCAAGTGCGTAATTCACATCCATAGCCACCTGACCTTCTACCAGTTTTGCTCTGCAGGTGCAGCAAACTCCGCCTTTGCAAGCAAATGGAAGATCTGCTCCTGCTGTTAGTGCAGCATCTAAGATGCTTTTTGAATCATAGGCCAGCTCGAAGCTGCTGCTTCTTCCGTCGAGACGGATGGTAATTTTACTTTTGGGTCCGGAAGAGGTTTCTATGGAATCATCTGATTTGCTTTTTTTATAAGCTGCTGCAGTTCCGAAAAGTTCGAAATGGATGTTTGATTTTTCCATACCCTGTTCTTTAAGGAATTCGGTAGAAGTCAGGATCATACTCTCTGGGCCACATAGATAAACCGACGAGAATTGGTTGAAAGGCACAAGGGATTGAAGAGAAACCAGCTTTTCCTTATCCACTCTACCGTAAGCAATGTCTGCATCCATTTTTTCCCTGCTCAATATGTGAATCAGGGTAAATCTTTCCATGTACTTATTTTTCAATTCCTCTAACTCTTCAAAAAATAGAATAGAGCCGCGATTCTTATTGCCATATATCAACGTGAATTTACTTTCGGGTTGGGTCTTTAATGTTTGTTTGATGATGGATATGATGGGTGTGATACCGCTTCCTGCAGAAATGGCAAGGTAGTTTGGGTTGATGGAGTTTATCCTGGTACTGAAGTTGCCTGTTGGAGGCATTACATCAATCTCATAACCCGGTTTAAAATCATCGTTGGCAAGGTTTGAGAAAATGCCACCCGAAACGCGTTTAATGGCAACCGTTAGTTCATTTTCGTAAGGCGCTTTACAAATGGAATACGACCTGCGCACTTCTTCACCATCAATCATTTTTCTAAAAGTAAGGTATTGGCCTTCTTTAAAATTAAACGTTTCCAAGAGACCTTCCGGAATATTCAAAGAGGCTGTTATACAGTCTGATGTTTCATGAACCACTTTCTTAATGGTTAGCGGGTGAAAATGAAGTGACATATCTTATCTGTTTTTAAGTATTCCATGAAGCAATTGCTGCAACATGGTATTTTCGAGTTCTATTTTTGAAATGTTTTTTTTGTGTCTTTGCCAAAGTTCTAAACCTCTGAGTGCCGAAAGTATGGTAAATACAATAACCGAGGCGTTTCCGGGTGAGAATTGTTTTTCTTCTATCCCTTTCATTACGATGTCTGTCATGCGTTTTTCGTAATTTCTCCTCAACTGCAAAAAAGACGAAAGTTCAGGTTCTTTTAGTTGATTCCATTCGTGATTTGAAACATAAACCGCATCGAAGTCGTCGAGCATCATGTGTATGTGAAAACGAATCAATGACTCAATTTTTTGCGTAGGAGAAGTCAGATTCTTTTCGGTTTCATCTAAATGAGAATGAAAAGCTTCAGCCACCTTAAAACAAATTTCTTTCAACATCTCTACCTTAGAGCCGATGTGGTTGTAAAGACTAGAAGCTTCAACACCTATCTCTTCGGCCAACTCCCGCATGGTAGAACTTGCGTACCCTTTTCTGCGAAACAAAACCGCTGCCTGTTGGGTAATGGTTTCTCGCTTGGTCCTATTTTTTGAAGTGCTGATTTTAGACATTCCACCTTTTGCACAAAACTAACGCTTATTCGTTTTTTTTGAAAGAAAACCCCAGATTTCTTGCGAAAGGAGTAAAGGGTTGCTAATCTCTTACGCGGTTTAAAAAATCAACCAAATCTTTGGATGCTTCAAAACAAGATTTAATGATTGAAATTCTATTCTTGTTTTGCCACACTTCATCAGGTAATTTTTGTTGAACAATGAAAGATTTCAGTTTTAGATATTCTATTGCCGGATTGGTTTCTTCGTATCCTTTCGGCGGTCTGATTAATTTCATCGATTGGTTGAATCCGTCTGGGAACTGCTTTTTGAATTTAGATTTCTTCAACATTGAATTCCATTCTTCGAATTGATAATCTATTTCTTGACGAATGGCAGCACATACTTTTGGCTCGGGCATCCAAATGCCAGCGGCTAAAAATGAAGCACCTGGTTCCATGTGGAGATAGTACCCTGCTCCTTCGCCCTTTTTACCATCTTCGTGAAAATATGCTGCGAAATTTGTTTTATATGGACTTTTATTCTTGCTGAAACGCACATCTCGATTGATTCTGAATATGCACGACTTTGCCTCTGTATTTTTAATAGAAGAATCAAAACTGGCAATGGCTAGGATTACCTCTTTAACTAGATTTTCGAATTCTTTTCTTGCCAGATCATAGGCATCTCTGTTTTCATCAATCCATCCTTTCCTGTTGTTTTTCTGAAGCTTTTTAAGAAATGAAATCATGATATGTATTTATTGCTAGTAATTCTGGGTTTTGTTTTTCTAATCAACTCAAGCATAACCTGAGTTATGGATAAAAAAATCCGGCAAAAAAGTAAAGAAACACTTTATCGCCGGGATTTAAGGTAATACGAGAAAAAGAAAATACAATTAAGCCTTGCTCCAGTTCTCTCCACTTCTGATTCTATACAAAGTCATTTCACTCACTCCGTATTTCTCAGCCAATTGCTTATAGGTTAATCTTCTTTTTGGATTGTTGATGGTATCCTTTATTTTTTTTACTTGAGTCAGCGTCAGTTTAAGTCCCACGGTTTTACTTGCCTGTTTCTTTTTATAAGCAATCTTCAACGGACTTTTTTGTTGATGTTCGCTTACTTCTGATTGACTTGCCCATTTCAAATTTTTGACATTGTTATCCGCTCTGTTGTGGTTGATGTGAATTACATATTTTTCTTTGGGAGATTTTTTCTTACAAAAAATCTTCGCAATTTCTCTGTGCAGATAAATCGTTCCGTTTCCATCTTCAACATGCAGGTTCAAGGTTCTGTAGCCTGATGTGAGCGATCCGTTGAGCAAGTTTCCATCTTTTTCAACAGAGTCTAAATAGCTTGCGGCTCTTCCGTGATTGGATATTGCATACTTTTTCTTCAGGCTTTTATATCCTGTGAATTGCATTTGCTTCCAGATTTCTCCTGAATTTTTTTTAATCATGGAATTTGATTTTAGCAGTTAGAGATGGATAAGAAACGGTTATACCTTTTGGTTTAATAAGTTGGTGAACATTGAGTTTTCAACTTTTGCTTTTCCAAGGTAATATATAACCTGAATTACTAGGATTCGCTTAATCGGGTAAAGAATTAAAGATATTGTTTTCAGGTACTTTTTTGAGTAACAAACTGAAACAACGCCTATAAATATACCATTTTTTATAAACTTACATTCAACATGGATAAAAATTCTTCTTCGGACATTATTTTTATTGAAGGCAATTTTTTTGCTTTTTCGAGCTTACTACCTGCATCATCGCCGGCTACCAAGTAATTTAGTTTGCTGCTTACGCCAGAAAGAATTTTTCCTCCTGCGGATTCCACCATAGCTTCGGCATCGCTTCTTTTCAGTTTATTGAGGGTGCCAGTAAAGAGAAAACTGAAACCACCCAAATGCCCACCAGACGAAGGTTTGGGATCGGAAACCATTTTCAGTTCTAGTGCCTCTAGTTTGGCAATCATGTCCAGATTGTCTTGATGTTTAAAAAACGCATAAATGCTATTGGCTACTTTGGTTCCTACATCTTCAATCTGTTGTAAAGACTCAATATCTTTTTGTGCAAGATCAGAAATCTGGTGAATTTGTTGAGCCAGCGTTTTGGCGGTAGTTTCCCCTACGTATCGAATGCCAAGCGCATAAATCAGTCTGTGTAGCGGTTGATTTTTACTTTTTTGAATCGCATCGAGCAGATTTTGAATGCTTTTTGTTCCAAAACCCTCCAGGCCTTTCAGATGCTCTTCTTTTAACTCGTAGATGGCTGGAATGGATTTTAAAATTCCGAGATCGTAGAATTTTCTGATGTTGGCATCGCCCAAACTGCGTATATCCATGGCGTCTTTACTGGCGAAATGAATTATTTTTTCAACCACCTGAGCAGAGCAAGCAGCATTAATGCATCTCCAAACGGCTTCGTTTTCTGGTTTAAATAAGGCCTCATTGCAAACCGGACAATGAGAGGGGAAAAGGATTGCTTTCTCATTTCGGGTTCTCCATTCTGGTAAAGATTTAACGATTTGAGGAATCACATCACCACTTCTTTCTATCAGCACCCGATCACCTATTTTCAGGTCTTTTTCTTTTATATAATCTTGATTGTGGATGGAAATGCTACTGACGGTTACGCCGCCTATTCCGACAGGTTCTAATTTTGCCACTGGAGTTACAGCCCCGGTTCTCCCCACCTGAAATTCCACATCCAACAATTTTGTTGTTGCCTGACGAGCCTTGAATTTGAAAGCCATAGCCCATCTTGGGTGATGGGCAGTCATGCCTAGTTTTTCTTGAACGTCCAGCTCATTTACTTTAATAACCATCCCATCAATTTCATATGGAAGATCATCTCTTTTTTCTTCTGCTTCATGAATTTCCTTGATTACCGCATCAATTCCTTTCAGGCGTTTGATTTCATTTTTTGGACTTCTGAAACCCAGATTCCACAACATGTTCAGCATATCGTTATGCGTTTTTATGGATTGATTTTGCTGAACATTTTTGGATTGTACAAAACTGACATGGTAGAGAAAGCCCTCAAGATTTCGCTGGGCAACTATTTTAGGATCTTTTATTCGGAGAGAACCTGCAGCAGCGTTTCTTGGATTGGCAAGTGGTGGCAAGCCTTCTTCCATTAAATCCTCATTGTATTTTTTAAAACTGGATTTACTCATTAAAATTTCACCCCGAATTTCGATTTGCTGGATATTGTATTTGCTGAAATCAGCAGACAAAGGAATCGATCTAATTTGATATACATTAGGTGTGATATCGTCGCCTGTTTCTCCATCACCACGAGTCACTCCTCTGGCCAATAAATCATCTTCATAAACAAGCGAGATGCTTGCGCCATCAAACTTAGGTTCCAGGGTATATTCAATTTCATTTTGTTCGGAGCCCTCTCTTACTTTTCGATCCCAATCACGAAGATCATTTTCGTCGTAAGAGTTTTCGAGAGAAAGCATGGGAACGAGATGCTGCTGCTTGGGAAAATCCTTTATGAGTGCAGTTCCCACACGTTGAGTAGGAGAATCTTTGGTGATTAGATTGGGATTGTTTTTTTCGAATTGTTCAAGCTTTTTGAACAAGATATCGAATTCAGTATCACTGATCAGAGGATCATTGAGCACATAGTATCTGTATTCGTGAAAGCGAAGCACATCGCGAAGGGCTGAAATATGGATTGAATCAACATCAGTAGAAATGTTGAGAAAATGAAGTGTTTCTTTTTGTAGCGATTGGGTTTGGTCTATCGTAAACATGCTCAAAAGTAAAAGGTAAAAAGTGTATTTGATGAAACATCTACAATAATTTGACTCATATCAAAAAAAATCAGGTTTGAAAAAGTCAATGGATCATAGGAGTGAACCATAGGTCTTGCCGTAATATTGCGAAATCCAAATGTGAGATTCTTCAACTTCAGTTATTGGATTCAATTTGGATGAGAAGCAAACTGAAGTTTAACAATACGCCCTGATTTGTGTAAAAGACCAAACAATATGGACTCAAAACGGGTATCTTTGCATTGAAAAAACAATGCCTTAAAGATGAAATTAGAAGAACTACTAGAGCAACGATCTGCAGGAAAGTGCGAACTCTGTAAATCTGAAGGAGCACTTAGTTTGTATGAAGTGCCCCATTCGCCATACAGAGATGCTGATTGCACTGTGATGATTTGTGGTAAATGTTTGGCACAATTAAATAAAAAAGAGGAGTTAGACAGCAAGCATTGGGCCTGTTTGAAAGAGAGTATGTGGAGTGAAGTTCCTGGAATTCAGGTGATATCATGGAGAATGTTGAACAGATTGAGAGAAGAGAGTTGGGCAGTAGAACAGTTGGATATGATGTATTTGGATGATGATCGTATGGAATGGGCCAGAGCAACGGGCGACCACGAGTTGGGATCAGGTGTGGATTTGCATAAAGACAGCAATGGTGCGGTATTGCAAGACGGGGATTCTGTGGTATTGACAAAATCATTGGATGTTAAAGGCTCTACTTTAAATGCCAAGATGGGAACGGTAGTGAAGAATATCAAATTGGTAAATGACAATACGGAGCAGATAGAGGGGCGAGTAGAGGGGCAACTGATTGTTATTTTGACCAAGTATGTAAGGAAGCAGGGAAGTTAATATCGTGGCGTTTGTCTGCGATCTGGCGACAGTCTGTGACCCGTGTCTCAGTGAGGGAAATTTTATTTGTTTTCCTAAGTGATAATAAAACAGGACTCAGTCCTGTATCTTTTTTCGTCACCGGTGATCCTTCGGAACTCCGTCGCCAGATATAATTGTGTGATTTGGCGCCGGTCTGTGACCGGTGTCTAAGAGAGGGTAAGGATTTTATCCTTTTAAATTCTGCTTATTTTTAGAAGTCCTTTTTCATTGGTATAATAGTCTATTCCGCTGCTATACTTATAATGCCAAGGCTCCCAAACCAAGCCTGCTTTGACGGGGTTATTGTGAAGGTAATTTAATGCGATCTCTAATCTTCTATGAGTATTGAGTTCTATTGGATGATAATATTGTTTCCACATTTGAAAATTTACATTGTTGTTATTTGTTTTTCCTGCATAATCAAACATATTAATCATCCATTCTTTTCTGCTTTCTCTGTTGTTTTTCTGAATGGTTGCTATTATCATTTTACTGGTATATTTTTTAATATCCCTCACAAAATCAGAGATACTATTTTGTTTTGTGCTTATAATTAAATGAACATGATTTGTCATGATTACCCAGGCGTGTAATTCTAATCCTTTATTTTTTGTACAAAATGTCAAGCTATCTACCAGAATATCTTTGTAAAGTGCTCTAGTAAAAACATCAATCCATCCAACAATTGTAAAGGTTACAAAATGAGGAACTTCATTTTCTCCGGATTTGTATTTTGATGACATGAATACAAATCTGAAATGAAATATGATAAAAAAAAGGAGAAAAAAACATGTTTTGAAAGAAAAATACAAGCTTTTAGTGTTGATTGAGACTATGAACAATAAAAAGTTCCTTACTTCAGGACGCAGTCCTGAATCTTTGTTTAGACACCGGTGATCCTTCGGAATACCGGCGCCAGAAACTACAATTATTGGTGTGAGAGACAATGATTTTTAAAAGAATACTGCAACAGGACAGAGTCCTGTATTTGTTTAGACACCGGTGATTCTTCGGAACACCGGCGCCAGAAGCGTTATATCAAGGCAAACACGGGAAAGAAATATTTAAAAAACAGTTACAGTTGGAGGTGTTGTTGTATGATTAGTAAAAGCTCCATGCCCTGAAGCATCCCAGAAACAGCTGTAATATAAATCTCCATTTAATGTATAGTTAAAATTTCCGGACATATCATTATTGATGTTTGCAGTATAGTGTAATAGATTGGTAGCTCCCATATCAAACTGCATATCAAAGTGATAATCACCATAACTATTTCTATTCCAATCAAAAACAATATTATAATCCGAAGAGGTTGGCATACCCAATACAGAAGTATTTATGTTGTAATCCCAATGTCCTCCTGATGCATCAATATTCTCCCATCCATTAATATTGTAATATTCAACACCATTCAGCATAATAGAGTAAGTAAATACATATCTGTTTCCAACGGTGTTATAATCATAGTTTATGGTGTAAGGGCCATATGTCCAAGTCGTATTAGAAATGTCTACAACAGGTTTTTTACCCGTCATTTGCATGAATGAAGCACCTAAGTTCATATATGCTTCCATTGAAATAATATGATTATAGGCAATAGGGCTGTTTTGCTGTAATGAGGCAGGAATTTTTGTGGAAAGGTCCAGCTTTGTAATTGAGGGTTTAAATCCAGAATTTGTTTCTTCTTTTTTACAACCAAAGAAAATGGTAGAAATAAGTATAATGAGTATTATTTTTTTCATGTTTAAATAGTTTTGAAAACGAGTTTAGTTAATTGCAAACATTTCCACTTTTTTTAGCTTTTTTTTGTTCAATGAGAGCCAAAGTAATCGTAATGGGAAGTGGAAAAATGAAAATTGCACTATATGCAACTGAAGTCCATGTTAAAACTTTATCAAAACAACTATAGCTGCTATATTTAGCTCCATAATTTGTCTTAAAATCGTAACATATTCCTTTGTTGTTTAAAAATAAATAGCAAAATTGTTTATCTACAGAAGATTGAGAAACACTTCCAAATCGTGAAATTGATCCAGATCTTGTATCTGTGGCACCTAATATTCCCCCATTTCCGTATATGGCACCACCAACTGTGGACGAACCACCATAATTGTAGGCACCTGCATTTGTTGTAGTTGTTTGTGTATATTTTTCATAGGCTAAAACTTTTCCTCCGTCCCCATCATCTTCTGTTTTGTCTGGGATGCCATAAAGCCTTAAAATTTCATTCTTTGATTTCCCGACAGCCTGCTCATGAACATTTCCAGTGTAATTATATTTTGTGGAATAACAAGAAGAAAGTACGACGAGATAGACTAGGGTTATCAATAACAGATTTTTTTTCATAAAGCGGATAAACTTTAGTTTTAGCAAAGAAAAAGATAATAGCAACCATTCAAATGGGTAGGTTATTGTTATATAGTCTGTTGAAGATTGAAATAGTTTGTATCTTTCTAAATAATAAAAAAGACAAAATGGAAATTCAGGCTTTATATCTAGGGAAGAAAATTAAAAAGCTCAGAGAGTTAAAAAATATCAGTTTGCCTCATCTTGCCAGTGAGATTGGGATTTCAACTTCCGAGTATGAAAAAATGGAATTATGTGAAACAGAAGTGACCTATGCGAAACTGAATCAGATTGCCGAAGTATTCGGAATGACAACCGATGAAATCATATCCTACAAC
>JBDLUO010000207.1:0-6131 GCA_039805285.1 Bacteroidota bacterium | reverse complement strand
AAGGTGTTCAGTTTGGCACACCGCTCAATGTGGCTTCTATGAGTAGATTGCATGTTGATATTTGGACTCCGAATTGTACCGCTTTCGAATTATACCTCATCAACACAACACCGGCCACGGTTGAACAAAGAGTTACTTTGAATCCTACTTTATCTGGATGGAACAGTTTCGATATTCCTTTAACATCATTCTCTTTGGTTAATTTAAGTAACGTAGCCCAAATAAAATTGATTGGTACTCCTTCAGGAAGCAGTGTGGTTTACTTGGATAACATCTACTTTTGGAAATCTTCTTCAAGTCCAACCATAACCGGATTTTCTGTACCAGCTAAAACCCTTGGAGATGCGCCATTCGCCTTAACTGCACCAACCAGTAACAGTACAGGAGCATTTACTTACACCAGCAGTAATCCTGCCGTAGCAAGCATTAGCGGTAACATAGTAACGGTGATTGGAGTAGGAACTTCTACCATAACAGCCAATCAAGCAGCAGCAGGAGCCTACACCAGTGGAAGCGTAACTTCACCACTTATAGTAAGTTTCCCTCCACCAGCCATTGCCGCTCCAACACCTCCGATTCGCAATGCCCCAGACTATATCTCTGTATTTAGTGATGCATATACAAATTTGACTGGAACCGATTTCTTCCCAACATGGGGACAAACAACCGTTGTTTCAGAAGTTTCAATTGCAGGAAATCCAACTAAAAAATATACCAATCTAAACTTCCAAGGAATTCAACTTCAAACACCAATCAACGTGGCTAACATGCAATTTTTGCATTTGGATGTTTGGACTCCTAATTTGACTGCATTTGATGTTTTTCTTATCAACACTACACCAGCTACCGTTCAACAAAAAGTGACGTTGACACCTACATTGTCTGGCTGGAATAGTTTCAATATTCCTCTTACACAATACACTTCAATTGCATTGAGCAATGTGGCACAACTTATGTTTGAAGGATTGCCTTCTGGGTCAGGTACCTTCCATATGGACAACCTGTATTTCTGGAAGTCGAGCAATGCGCCAACACTTTCAAACTTTACCATACCTGCAAAATTCTTTGGCAATGCGCCATTCGCTATCACCGCACCTACCAGTAACAGCACAGGAGCATTTACGTATACGAGCAGCAATCCATCAGTAGCTACCATTAGCGGTAGTACAATTACCATTACTGGAGTAGGAACTTCTATCATCACAGCAAATCAAGCAGCAGCTGGAGCCTACAGCGCAGGAAGTATTGCAGCAACCTTTAGTGTATCTACTGCACCACCACCAACTGCAGCACCTGTTCCACCATTGCGTAATGCAGCTGATGTGAAATGTATGTTTAGCAATGCGTATACAGAAATTGCAGGAACCATTTGGTTTCCGAATTGGGGACAAACAACAGTAGTTTCAGATATTTCCATATTTGGAAATGCAACCAAGAAATATGAGACTACAAACTACCAAGGTGTAGAGTTGGCTTCACCAATCAACATTTCTGCAATGACCAAATTGCACATCGATTTGTGGACTCCTAATTGTAATACACTTGAATTTTATTTGCTAAATACTTTCCCGGTAACCGTAGAAGAGAAAGTTATTTTGAGACCTACATTTTCTGGATGGAATAGTTTTGATATTGATTTAGCTCAATTTGATACCATCAATAAAAATGCTGTTTCTCAATTTAAAATGGTAGCGACACCTTTTGGTACATCTACTTTGTTTATGGATAACATGTACTTCTGGAAACCTGCAGGAACTGTACCTGTTACACTCAAAACATTCACAGCTGCTAAAAACGGGAAAACAACTTTGTTGGAATGGGTTACATCTTCAGAAATAAACAATAGCGGTTTTGAAGTTGAAAAATCCAAAGATGGTCTACAATGGCAAGTATTGAAATTTGTACCTGGATTTGGGAATTCATCAACAGAGAGAAAATATGGTACAGTTGATCCTGCTCCGTTCAAAGGAATTAACTTCTATCGTTTAAAGCAAATTGATTTTGACGGAAGAGTCAATCTTTCAAACATTCAAAAAGTAAATTTCGAAAACAGCGCGATTACAACATTGGATATCTATCCTAATCCTGTGAATGATGTACTTCAATTCAGAATCAACGACGAAGGCATCAATCAAGCGAATGTAGTATTGACGGATATGCAAGGGAAGATTGTAAAAACCGTTAAGGTGAATAATTTGCAATCGGGATCTTTCTATCAAATTTCAACGGCACAAATACCACAGGGTATGTACTTGCTCAAGTATGATAACGGAAGTAATTCATTGGTAAGAAAATGTATAATCGTTCATTAATAACCCATAAATCAACAGCTCTAAAAATTAAATCAAACAGAACATTATGAAATTAAAAATTGCATTGTCAAGCGCTGTTTTCCTGCTCTTTGGCATGATTAACGTGGCGATTGCTCAAACCATACTCACGGGTAAGGTTAGGAGCAAATCTACCGGTGATGCCCTGAGTGGTGCGACAGTCAACTTGAAAGGGGAGAGTATTTCGGTTACCACCGATTTGAAAGGAAACTTTTCTATAAGCATACCTGCCAAAGGTGGAGTGCTTGAGATCAGTTACTCGGGAATGAAAAGTGTTAATTTGCCCATCAATGCCAAGAGGAGTACAATTGATGTATTAATGGAAGAAGTAACCGGCAACGAAGTAGTTGTTGTGGGTTATGGTACCAAAAAAAGAAAGGATCTTTCCTCTGCTGTTTCTTCGATCAGTTCGAAAGAAATAAACGCAACTCCAGTTGCAGATGCTGCTCAAGCATTACAAGGAAGAGTTTCGGGTGTAACCATAGTTCAAAACAGTGGAGCACCAGGAGGAACTGGAGGAACACGTATAAGAATTCGTGGAATCTCTTCGGTTAATGGAACCAACAATCCATTGATTGTTGTTGATGGATATCCTTTGCCAGATCAAAATGCAGATAACGTGTTGAATTCTTTTGGTACAGGAGACATCGAGTCTATTGATGTGCTAAAGGATGCAGCAGCAGCTTCGATTTACGGACAACGTGCCTCAAACGGGGTAATCATGATTACCACCAAAAGAGGAAGACCTGGAAAAACCAGTTTGACTGCTGATGTTTATCGTGGTGTTCAAAAAGCTTGGAGTTTACCAAGCATGCTCAATGCTCGTGAATACGCTATCCTAAACACGGAAGCAAGAATCGCAAGCGGTTTATCTCCGATTCCAAAATTATCAGACTACAATGCCATCGAAACCCAATACGGTAAAGGCACAAATTGGATGGATGAGATTTTTAGAAATGCTGCCATGCAAAGTGTGAATATCACTGCATCGGGTGGATCTGACAAAGCACAATATCTTTTCTCTGCCGGATATTATTTACAAGATGGTATCATTTACAAAACAGATGTTGAACGTTTCAATTTACGTTTCAATGGAGATGTAAAAGTGAATGATAAAATCAAAATGGGTAGTTCAATTTCTATGAATAAAGTAATAGAACATGGAACAGATACGTACTCGCCATTCAATAGTGTGATCTTACTTGCTTTGATGGCGCCACCAACCGTTTCTCCACGTAATGCAGATGGTACCTATGCTGGAGGAAATGGTAGCATTGATGGTTTTAGCGAACCAAACCCAATCTATCAATTGGAAGTACCAAGGAACGTGTACACCAAATACAGAGTGAATGGTAACATTTTTGCTGAGATCAATTTCACCAAAAACATCAAATTCAAAGCGCTATTCGGAGCTGATTATAATTTCCAGCAAATCAACAACTTCAGTCCTGCAACTCCTGCATCAGGAGGAAACGTGTTCAATTTGACCAATTACTCTGTACAGAAAGGATTGTATCCAGATTATCTTGCAGAATATACCCTTACTTACGACAAAACATTTAAAGAGAAACATAAAGTAAATGCAGTAGTTGGTTATACTTTCCAAGAAAATCAATACGATTATGTATTAGCCGGAAGAGGTGGAAACTTTACACAAAATATTCCTGTACTTAACAATCAGGTTTTTTTACCAACGGATGTTGCTCAAACGTACAATGCTTCTGAAAGTGGCGTAAACAGAAGAGCGCTTTCTTATTTCGGTAGAGTGAACTACGATTTTGATGGAAGAGGATTTTTTGGATTCTCTATCCGTAGAGATGGTACTTCTAACTTTGCACCAGGAAATAAATATGCAACTTTCCCTTCAGTTTCTGCTGCTTGGAGATTGTCGCAAGAGCCTTTCTTGAAAGATGTTAAATGGATTACTGAATTGAAAGCCAGAGCAAGTTTCGGATATACAGGTAACCCAGATGTAGCAGCCAATGCTTATATCCAAAGCATCAACCAATCTTTTCAATATACTTTCGGAGGATCAAGTGGATCTGGCGGTATTGTTCCAGGAGCTGCACCAAGCAGAACCTTCAATCCGAACATTCGCTGGGAGAAAAACGAGCAAGCGAATTTTGGAGTTGATCTTACCGCTTTCGATAATAAATTGAATGTTTCTTTGGATCTATACCAACGTAAATCGATCGATTTGATTCTTTATGTTGCACCTCCATTCATTTCTGGTACGTATGAATCAGTTCCTTTCAACACAGGAACCATGAGAAATCGTGGGTTAGACATGACGGTTTCAAGTAAGATTTTGAATAAAGGTGGATTCAATTGGAATGCAACTGCTGTTATCGGAACATACAAAAATAAAGTGGTGTCTCTCGGATTGTCTGCACCAATCGACAATGGTTTTACGCGTATAACAGGAGGAAGCAAGAGAGTAGAAGCTGGTTTCCCTGTAGACTATTTCTATGGATTCGTAACAGAAGGGATTTTCCAATCATACGACGAGATAAACAGTCATGCTTCACAATCACCAGGTTCAGATCCTACAACAAGTACTGCTCCTGGAGACATCAAGTTTAAAGACTTGAACAATGATGGCATCATCAACGACAAAGACAGAACCAATATTGGTAATTTCAATCCAACATTCACTTATGGATTAACCAACACCGTAACTTTTAGAAATTTCGAACTTACTTGTTTCATTCAAGGTTCACAGGGAAATAAGGTTTTGAACTTTACCCGTTGGTATACAGAAGGTGGTGTTAGTAATGGTAATTATTCAAACGCTGTAATTGACCGTTGGACTGGTCCTGGCACCAGCAATTATATGCCTAGAATGGTGTTGAACGATCCAAATGGTAACAATCGTGTTTCTGATCGATTTGTAGAAGATGGATCTTACATGCGTATCAAAAATCTAAGAATAGCGTATAACCTTCCGGGTAAGATTGCGAATTATTTGACACTAAAGAAAGCACAGTTCTATGCAAGTGCTCAAAATTTACTTACCATCACCAATTACACAGGAATGGATCCCGAAGTGGGAGGTGGAGTTGATATTGGTTTTTACCCACAAGCAAGAACCTATACTTTAGGAGTAACTGTTGATTTTTGATCCATTAAAACAAAAGAAAAAAATGAAAAATAATATCATAAAAATTACGGGATCTCTTCTGCTGTTGAGCATCGGATTTACCCAATGTAAAAAAGGAATACTCGATGTGGAACCAACGATTCCTATCAGTACACTCGACGATTATTACCAAACTGAGCGTGAAGCAATCAATGCCGTAAACGCAACTTATACTCCATTGTCTGCCATATACAATGGTTCTGCTTGGCACATCGGTGACATCATGAGCGACGACACCGATCTTGGTGGAGGCGGTGGAGGAGATGGCGAAGAAACTGCCGACCTTGACAACTTCACGGTTACTTCATTCAATCCAATCATCAATTTGATGTGGGCTCAATGTTACTTTGGTATTTTGAGGGCCAATCTGGTTGTTACCAAAGTGCCACAAGTACCGGTTATGTCGGCTTCCATTCGCAAGAGAAGCATTGGAGAAGGTAAGTTTTTAAGGGCTTTGTACTATTATCACCTTGTACGTGTATTTGGAGATGTTCCTCTTTATACCAATGTAATCAATGTAGAGCAAGCTGCAGAAATATCTCGTTCTCCAAAACAAGATGTTTACAATCAAATCATAGAAGATTTGAAAGCAGCAGATACCTTGCTTCCTGCAAGAAACAGCGGAGACGATTTAGGTAGAGCTACATCAGGCGCTGCAAGAA
>JBDLUO010000206.1:0-14169 GCA_039805285.1 Bacteroidota bacterium | reverse complement strand
TGCCACACAACCAAAGGAAAGTATTCGTCGAGTTTACCTTCCATGATTTCATCACAAACATTTCCAATTAAATCGGATTTGATTTTCGGCAAAACGCCGGCCTCGCAATTGGTGATGGCTGCTGCTTTTTTTAAATAGGCAAAAGCACGAATGATTTCTTTAGGCATCCGATTGATGTCTTGTGCAATTTTGAAATTATCAATACTGCGTTGGGTTTGAGCTCCAAAATACGCATCCACAGGAACAGAAACTTCTCCCATGGTGTCTTTTTCAATTCTGTATGTCATTGGTAATTATTTTCCGGTGAAAATGGCTTTTCTTTTTTCTAAAAATGCAGTTGTCCCTTCTTTCATATCATCAGTTTCAAAACAAGCGCCGAATTGCTCGGCTTCAATGGCGTATCCTGTTTTTCCATTGGTGAAGGCACTGTCGTTTATAACAGCAGTGTTGATGCATTCAATTAGTTTTGATATGGCAATTGGGGCTTTGGTCAGGATTTGCTGTATCAATGTATTTACTTTTGGCATGAGTTCCTCTGGAGTAGTAACATAGTTTACCAGTCCGGCAGCAAGTGCTTCCTGAGCGTCAACAATTTTGGCAGTCATATGCCATTCCATGCTTTTACCTTTTCCTACTAAGTGGGTAAGTCTTTGTGTGCCACCATAACCTGGAATGAGTCCAAGATTTACTTCTGGCTGTCCGAATTTCGCATTGTCGCTGCAGACTCTAAAGTGGCATGACATGGCAAGTTCGCAACCTCCACCAAGTGCAAATCCGTTAACAGCAGCGATTACGGGTTTAGGGCAATTTTCAATTTTTTGAAAAACGGCTTGTCCGCGAAGGGAAAGGGTAGAGGCCTCTGATTTGGAAAAAGAGGAAAATTCTGCGATGTCTGCTCCCGCAACGAAAGCTTTAGTTCCGCTTCCAGTGATGACAACTCCATGGATGTTGTTGTTGGAATAAACATCATCCATCATTGCATCCAAGTCGTCGAATACAGACTTGTTTAAGGCGTTTAGTTTGTCTGGGCGGTTAACCGTAACAGTTAGTACGCCATTTTCGAGGTTTGTTAGTATTGAATTGAACATAAAAAAAATTAAAATGACCTATTTTGAGAGACCCAATTTTTGATGTAATCAGCGATGTCTGTAGTGGTTGTTCCGGGAGCGAATAATTTTCCAACGCCCAAATCATTGAGATGCTGAACATCTTCTTCTGGAATGATTCCGCCACCGGTGAGTAAAACATCATTCAGTCCCTTTTGTTTCATGAGTTCTATGATTTTAGGGAAAACGGTGAGATGTGCGCCACTCAGAATGCTAACGCCGATTGCGTCTACATCTTCTTGTAATGCAGCATTAACAA
Source organism: Bacteroidota bacterium (assembly GCA_039805285.1). GTDB lineage: Bacteria > Bacteroidota > Bacteroidia > Chitinophagales > Chitinophagaceae > Ferruginibacter. The sequence continues at coordinate 12,804 of JBDLUO010000206.1, read as the reverse complement.
CCATTTCTGGCGTTTGACGTAAGCCGGTGTATATTACTTCCATGCCTGCATCTCGGAGCGCTGTGGCAATTACTTTAGCTCCACGATCGTGTCCGTCTAATCCAACTTTGGCAACCAATACTCTTATGGGTCTTTGCATCATCAATGGTTTAAAAGGTTTAGGGTATGCTTAATGCGACTAATGGTTTCGGCTTTGCCAATGCGATGCGCGATTTCAAAAACAGCGGGTCCGAATTTTCCTCCAACCAACATGATTCTGAAGGGAAGTTGTAGTTCACCTGGCTTTATTTGCATCGAAGCTGCTTGTGCTTTAAATGAGTCTTCTATGTCTTCCAATGTCCAGTTAAGCGATTCTAAAATAGTTATATAGGAATTGAAAAATGTGTTTTTTTGTTCGTTCCATTTGGGCTGTATCGAATCTTTGTCGATAATAACTGGAGGTCTAAAGAAATATGAAGTCTGTTCAATAAAATCAGTCAGTAATGCACAACGTTCTTTAACGAGACCAATGATGTCCGTAAGCACCTCTTCGTTACCAAAAGCTATGTTTTCACGTTGTAAAATAGGAGCCACCAAATGACAAAGGGAATGATTGTCTGTTTTTTTGATCCATTCTTGGTTGAACCATTTTGCTTTTTCGAAATCGAACTTGGCTCCGCTTTTGTGAATGCGTTCAATCGAAAAGGCTTGAATCATTTGCTCCATGTCAAAAACTTCCTGCTCCGTTCCGCTGTTCCATCCAAGCATGGCCAACATATTGTTGAAAGCACTCGGAAGAAATCCTTTTTCTTTAAATCCTTCGGTAAACTCATTGTTTCTTGGGTCTGTCCAGTTCATTGCGTAAACGGGGAATCCAAATTTTGCACCATCTCTTTTACTCAACTTTCCATTCGGTCCCAAAATAAGTGGTAAATGTGCCCATAACGGCATTTTATCCAAACCGAAAAGTGATTTCCAGAGATATACATGTACCGGAGCGCTACTCAGCCATTCTTCTCCACGAAAAGCGTGTGTAATTTTCATCAAATAATCATCAACCACAACCGCTAAATGATATGTGGGCATGCCATCCGCTTTCAACAATACTTTATCGTCTACCGTTGAAGAATCAAACGATACAAGTCCATGAATCAGGTCGGTGAATTCGATGTTTTCGTGATCCGGCATTTTGATTCGAATCACATAAGGAACTTTATTTTGCAAACGGTCTAACACTTCTTCTTTAGAAAGTGTCAATCCATTTTTCATGGACATTCGAATCGAAGCATCATATTGCGGAGAAGGATTAAGTTCCGTCTTAAAATCCTGTCTCATTTTTTCGAGCTCTTCGGGAGTATCGAAGGCGTAGTATGCAAGACCTTCAGCAACCAGTTTTTCTGCGTACGAAAGATAAATTTCTTTTCGTTCACTTTGGCGATATGGCCCATAAGCACCGGGATTGGCGGGACTTTCGTCGGGCATCATGCCGCACCATGCTAAACAATCGTAAATGTATTGTTCTGCTCCTTCTACGAAACGAGTTTGATCGGTGTCCTCAATTCTGAGAATGAATTTACCTCCGAATTTTCGGGCAAAAAGATAGTTGTATAAAACGGTTCTCACTCCACCAAGATGCAGTCCACCTGTTGGACTTGGCGCAAAGCGTACCCTGATATTTTCTGAAATTTTCTCTGTCATGCTAAAGCCTGATTTTTCAGGTTTTGCAAAGATAGGAGGTTAACTCATTTCTCGGGATAAACTAACATAAAGCAACCCTTCTTAAACCAATTGAATGGCGGATTCCAATGCAAGTTCAATCATCGGAACAAGCGCTTTTTCTCTTTGATCGGGAGAAATTTCGGTTCTCAGGGGAATGACATCAGAAATGGTCAATAGAGAAGCTGCTTTTTTATTGAGAAATCTTGCGTTAGCAAACAGAGCAAATGCTTCCATTTCAACCGCTTTACAGTTATGCATTGTTGCAAATTCGGGCGTGCCTGCTTCTTTTCTGTAAAAAACGTCGCTGGAGTGAACGTTGGAGAAAATCAGGTTTTGTTCTTTTGCTTTTGCGACAGATTGTATGGTTTCACATACTGATTTTGAGGGCATCATGAAAGGTTCTTCGTATTGGAATGCTGCATTTGCAAAACTAGACTCGCTACAAGCTTGATCAACAAGAACAAGGTCCATCAAATTTAATGTTGAATCGTATGCACCTGCAGTACCAATTCTAACAATTGTTTCAACCCCATAAAATGAAAATAATTCGTAGGAATAAATGCCGATAGATGGGCAACCCATTCCGCTGGCACCTATAGAGATTGTTTTCCCATTATAGGATCCAGTGTAGAAGTATATATTTCTGGTAGCACTCACCAGTTTAAGGTTTGATAGCCAGTTTTCTGCTATAAATTTTGCGCGTAAGGGATCGCCGGGCATTAGTACCAATGGGGCTATTTCACCTAGTTCGGCTTTGATATGGATGCTCATGAGAAACGTTTTTGTGAAGATATTGATTTTCAATAAAAAAGCCGTGAGTTTGAGTCACGGCTTAATCAATAAAAAATGTAGATCAGTTAGGGTAGTGTAATGGTTCTCGGGTTATTGTTGTTGATGGTGATGGTTGCGATATTGTCGCAAGCGCCGTTTCCGAAATCAAGCAAAGCCGTATGGTTAGGGCCTTGGAATTGAATTGAACCTTTATCGATATGGTCACAAATCACTTGTTTGTGCAATGGTATGATGATGGTTGATGTTCTTGAGTTTCCTGCAGGATTTGTAGTTTGAGCAGAACCAGTAATGGTAAATGCATCATCAAGCAAGTTTCTAGGCGTGTTTAATCCAGATGAGTGTGTGATAGACTTGTCGCTGGTATGAAGCCAAATATTTCCGTTAGGAGCCGTTATTTGACCATTTGAAACCACTCTTCTCCAAGAGCGAGTTCCGGGAGTGCTGGTGTTGGTCCAAGTGATTGTGCCTTCTTTTTTGTAATTGTTTACATAGTAGTTATTGAAGGTCATGGTTGCTGTGCTGCCAGGTTTTCTAAGAGAGTCAGAAAGAACGATTGTTATTATTCCGCGGCGTATGACTGGGCTATTTCCGGATGAGCAACCGGTTGATCCGAAGTCGAGTGTGATTGTTTTTGGGAATGCGCCGCCAGATATGGAAACGGCTGCACAGGTTGTTGTGTTATTGCAAACCAGGGGTTCACGAGCACCTGTTAAACCTGCGGTTTCGGTAACTTCATTTAAAATATTATTGGCATCCTCTGTTAGGTTTTCACTGATGGCTTGTTTTCCTGAAAGGTCAAATGTGGTTTCAATTTCAGAACCCATTTCACTTTTATCTTTTTTACAAGCGGAAAATCCAAGCATGATCAAACCTGCGATCATGAAAGGGGTAAGTTTTTTCATTGTCATAATGTTTAATTTTGTAGATAGACTTCAACAAGATAAGGAAGTTACATCACGGCTAAAATATTTTTCTTGTACTATTTTGTTAAAACGCCTTTTTGGCTCACATGGATCTATCCAAAACGGATTTGGAGGATTCACACGACAGAAAAAAAACTATTCCTCAGTTTTGATGATGGGCCGCATCCTCGCATCACTCCTATGGTTTTAGATATCTTGAAAGACCATAACGCAAAAGCCAGTTTTTTTTGCATCGGAGACAATGTTGAAAAATATCCAGAAGTCTATGCGAGAATAATAGAAGAAGGACATGCCGTTGGAAATCATACACAAAACCATTTAAATGGTTGGAAAACAGATGATGAAACCTATTTCAAAAACATCACATCAGCATCACATTGGATAGACAGTAAGTTATTCAGGCCTCCTTATGGAAGAATGTCCCGATTTCAAGAAAAATTAATTTCAAAAAAACCTTTGGAATACAAAACAATCATGTGGACAATTTTGAGTGGAGATTTTGATATTAAGCTCGATTGGAATGATTGCTTTAAGAATATCATGGGGAACCTTTGTAAAGGAGCAATTATTGTTTTTCATGACAGTGAAAAAGCGGAAAAAAGAATGATCAAAGCACTTGTGCATACATTGGAAAAAGGCAGAAAAGAAGGATGGACCTTTGATAAATTGCCTTTGATATAGAAAGTGATAGACAAAAAAAAGGGCGGGGGTAGAAACCCTGGCCCGTTTTTAATCCGTACCCTATGAAAACTGAATCCAAGATAAGGACTTGTTTTGGATTTACCAATACGATTTTATCATAATTTGAAAAAACAAGCGAGTAATATGCATTTTATAGATACGCATTGCCATATTTATTTGGAAGATTTTGATGTAGATAGGGAAGATATGTTGAAAAGATCGCTTCTGGCACAGGTTAAAAAACACCATTTGCCCGCTATAAACAGTGAAACCCATGATCGGATGATGAATCTGGAGGAAAAATATCCAGGAATCTGCTTTCCAATGATGGGGTTACATCCTTGCTATGTAAAAGAAGATTTTGTAGCAGAGTTAGAAAAAGTAAAAAATTGGTTGCAAAAAAGAAAATTTTGTGCCATCGGGGAGTGTGGACTTGATTTATATTGGGATAAAACATTTCATGAACAGCAAGAAGAAGCACTCATTCAACAGATTCAATGGTCGAAGGAGTATGAGCTTCCTCTGGTTTTGCACACGCGAAATGCAACCAGAGAAACCATAGATATCATAAATAAGCATCATTTCGAAGGCATCAAGGGTATTTTTCATTGTTTTGGTGGAAGTGCAGAAGAAGCCAATGATATTATAAATATGGGATTTTACCTTGGAATAGGAGGGGTAGTAACCTATAAAAATGCAGGATTAGATACTGTCATTAAGGATATTTCGTTGGAACATATCGTACTTGAAACGGATGCGCCTTATCTTGCACCAGTTCCAAATAGAGGCAAAAGGAATGAACCATCAATGCTTACATTTATTGCAGAAAAAATTTCGCAAATAAAAGGAATTTCAATTGAAGAAGTAGCACAGATAACATCAGAAAACGCGTCTAACATTTTTAATTATTCCTAAAGTAGATAGGAAAATAATACGCAATCAACCGGCTGTAAATTCGAAAATAAAATTGATTTAAAAGTGAATATAAACGAACTCTACCGCATTTATCTTGCGCATCCTGATGTTCAAACCGACACCAGAAAGATTAAACCCGGACAACTTTTTTTTGCACTCAAAGGAGATCAATTCAATGGAAACCTGTTTGCAGCAAGGGCACTAGAACAAGGTGCTGCTTTTTGTATTGTAGATGAAGAAACCGGAATAGAAGATAACAGAATAATAAGGGTTAAAGATGTTTTGGACACCCTTCAGCAACTAGCAAAAACACACAGATCTCAATTTCAGATACCATTTATTGCGATTACGGGAAGCAATGGAAAAACAACAACAAAAGAATTGATCCACGCTGTTTTATCATCAACCTTTAAAACATATACAACTGAGGGTAATTTAAACAATCATATAGGTATTCCATTAACCATACTAAAAATTAAATCGGATGCAGAAATTGCAGTAATTGAAATGGGAGCCAATCATCAAAAAGAGATTGAAGGCTATTGTAAATATGCTATGCCCACACACGGATTAATAACAAATTGCGGCAAAGCACATTTAGAAGGATTCGGCGGTGTTGATGGGGTTAGAAAAGGGAAGGGCGAACTTTTTGATTTCATTTCAGAAACAAAGGGAACTGCATTTGTATTTTCGGACTATGACTATCTTATTGATATGAGTGTTTCCATAAATAACAGGGTGTTTTACGGTTCGAATGCATCAAATCTGGACTACAACCATTCTGTTATTGGTGAAACAGAAGAAGGTAATCGATCAATGTTGAACATAAGATATGCAACTGACAAAGAAAAGGGCGTGATTTCGACTCATTTGGTTGGAGACTATAATCTTCCTAATGTATTAGCTGCATATTGTATCGGATCTTATTTCGGTATCGGAGACGGTTTGATTGTATCGGCAATCGAATCGTATGAACCTTCTAATAGTCGTTCTCAACTGGTAGAGAAAAATGGCAATCGAATTATTTTAGATGCCTACAATGCGAATCCGAGCAGTATGAAGTTGGCCATTGAGAATTTTGTAAAAATGCCCGAAGTAAGAAAGATATTGATGTTAGGAGGGATGATGGAACTTGGAGAAGAAACAGATATTGAACATCAGAAACTTGTGGATTTAATTGGTCAATATGAGTGGGAGCAAGTAGTATTGGTGGGTAAGCAATTTAAGTCTTTTTGCAATGGCTATTTATATTTTGAAGATTCAGAAAAAGCAGCCGAATGGTATAGATCATGTTCTTACGAGGGAATTGCTATTTTACTAAAGGGATCAAGAAGCATGAAAATGGAAAAGGTTATTGAATGAATTTTTATTTAAGAAGCAATGCACTTACCTTTGCCCTCCATTTTATTTCGAGCATTATTATATGTTATCAAACTGATTTAAGCGATTTAAAATGAAATTGGAGAGTTGTCCGAGTGGCTGAAGGAGCACGCTTGGAAAGCGTGTATATGGGAAACTGTATCGAGGGTTCGAATCCCTCACTCTCCGCCAAGTGATAAAAACCCACGATTTGACGTGGGTTTTTTCTTTTCACGAACAGAGCCAAGCTTGCTTGAGCGAGGAGAAGTGAAAAGAAAAAACGAGATGCGAAGCATCGTGGTTTTGGAATCATTTGAAGCCCCCCATTTTAGGGATCACGAGCGCAGCGAGTAATCCCCCAAGGAGAAGTGAAAAGAAAAAACGAGATGCGAAGCATAATTGCCTCACTTCACATCAAAAGGATCGAGCCTAAGGTTTCTCTAGCATACATTTTTTGTCCATCAAACTAAATACTCGTGCAAATAAAACAAGTTTCATTTTGCTCATTTTTAGAGAAACCAACTAAGTAAAACCACGCATTTTTAAAAAATCTTATTTGCTTTATTTGTAAGTATAAAAGATTGAAAATCAATTATATGAGCACTAAAAATTTCGTTTTTATTCCAATTTAAGTTATACTCTATTTTAAAAAATCATAATAAAGAATCATAAAAGAGCGTTAATATTCCGAACCAAAAATCCAATCCAATGAACAAATCTATTAACTGGACTAAAATCATGCTTATTGGCGTGTTGTTTTTTTCCCAACAAATTCATGCTCAGAGACGTAACACTTCAGATGTAACAACATGGCAACCTGGAGAATTTGGAAGTACAAACTGGTTTGATGCTTCAAACTGGTCCAATGGTGTTCCAGATTCTACCATTGACGCTGTCATCGAGGCGAATCCATATTTGATTTATCCAATCATCAGAAACAATGCCTCTGTTCGATCTATTTTTATAAATGATCGCACGAGTCTTTATGTCGACAATGTTGAACTGGATATTCATGGCGAGGCTACGAGCGCAGGTGAGTTCAATGCTGAAGTTGGAACCATTAAGTTTTCTGGTAGCATTGATCAAGTGGTCGGTGATCGGTTGTTTTATAGAAACACAATAAAAAATTTAATTGTTAACGCCCATGTAGAATTGATGGGATCTGATACGGTAAGAGGGCTCGTTACGATTGTACCGGGTCAAACATTAGTAACGAATGATAACTTAGTATTAAAGTCTGATGCCAATGGCTCGGGTTCTATAGGACCAATCAGAGCAATATCTGGTGTTCCTATTGAATCTCAATTGGTGGGTAAAGTAACCATACAGCGTTATATAAAAGCAAGAAAAGCTTGGAGATTATTAAGTATTCCCATCGAAGCTACCGATGCTCCGAGCATCAACGATGCATGGCAGGAAGGTGCAAGCTGGAGTTCCATCAATCCGGACCCCAATTTTAATGCATTAAATCCTAAGCCTGGTTATGGTGTACACATCACAGGTGGCACAACCTATTTCGGATACGATCAAAGTCCAACCAACGTAGCATCTATGAAATACTACAACAATGCTACCAATACGTTTAGTCCGATCTCATCTACTTTAGGTACATACGCTCAAATTACAGACCATAAAGCATACATGATTTACATTCGTGGAAATCGAAGTATAAATTTGATGGAAGGATTAAATGCAGGTATCACGTCTACAATCCTCCAGATAAAAGGATATCCTAAATTAGGAAGCAGAACTGAAACAGTCGCAGCATCTAATTTTACACTTTTGGCAAACCCATATCCAAGTGCAATTGATTTTAGCGCATTAAGAAGAGACAATGTAAAAAATTCATTTTACATCTGGGATCCAGAATTAACAGGTGCTTTCGGACTAGGAGGTTATGTAGCTGTAAGTTACAATCCATCTTCCGGTGGTTATGATGCCACAGGTGCATCTAGTCCTATAGATCAATTCATTCCTAGTGGTGCTGCAGTTTTTGTAGAATCAGAGGATGGTGTAAACGAAGGTTCTGTATTATTTGAAGAAGAGGCAAAAACACTCGATGTGCATGACCAGGTGTTGCGTGGTAGAAATAGACTCGCACAAATTGTTCGTGTAAACATACATGGTTATCAGGCAGATGGTACAACTTCATTGATAGATGGAGCGCTCACTTCTTTTGGCGATAATACTTCCAATGAATTGGATCGCTATGATGTAAAGAAAATGTATTCTGGATATGAAAGTGTAAGTTTTTTCAGAGGCGGAAAGGCATTGGCTATCGAGCGCAGAAAAACGATTCGTTCCAATGATACCTGCTTTATCCAGGTTGCTCGCTTACGCAGAATGAACTACAAATTCGAGATCGTTGTTGAGAACATGCATAACACATCTTTGGTTGCAATGCTGAAAGACAAATTTGATGCGTCTAACAACAATAGAGTGTTAAACATGAATGGGATAAACGAAATCAATTTTACGGTAACTACCGACCCACGTTCATATGCTTCCGATCGTTTCAGTATTGTTTATACTAGACAAGTTGCTACACAAAACCCAAGATTCGAAACCATGACTGCAAGAGCAACTTCTAGTGAAGAGATTGAGGTTAAAAAACCTGAAGCAATGGTTTATCCAAACCCAGTAACTGGAAATGAAATTCAGGTGAGAATGACCAATGTTAAGTCTGGAAATTACGAAGCAAAAGTGTATTCAACTCAAGGTCAATTACTAACAACAAAGCGTGTTCAGTACAATGAAACAGACGGTACGTTTAAAATTAAAACAACCCGTTCTATGGTTGTCGGAAAATATGATTTAAAGATTGAAGGTGAAGGTGTTAACATCCACATCCCAATCATCAGACAGTAATTACAGATTGGTTCAAATGAAAAGTCCCGCTAATGCGGGATTTTTCATTTGGTATATCTTGGTCTTATAATTAAGAAATTCCTGAAACAACCATTTCCTTATTCACTTTCTGAATCAGTCCTTGTAAAACCTTTCCCGGTCCGCATTCTATGAATTCAGTTGCACCATCATCAATCATATTTCTTACAGATTGAGTCCATTTTACTGGACCAGTGAGCTGAGCAATTAGGTTTTGTTTTATGGTATCCGGATCAGAAACTGCAGCCGCATTTACGTTTTGGTATACGGGACAAATGGGATTTGAAAAACGAGTTTCAGCAATGGCTTCAGCCAATTCGGTTCTTGCTGGTTCCATCAATGGGGAATGAAAAGCTCCGCCAACAGGAAGTATTAAAGCGCGTTTAGCCCCTGCAGCTTTCATTGCTTCGCACGCCAATTCTATCCCTTTCATGCTGCCACTGATAACGAGTTGGCCCGGACAATTATAATTTGCGGCAACTACAATTTCTCCGCTTGAATTTCTGATTTCATCACAGATGAGTTCAACTTTTTCATCCTCTAAGTTGAGGACTGCTGCCATTGTTGATGGATTGAGTTCACATGCTTTTTGCATCGCTTTGGCTCGTATAGCTACAAGCTTAAGTGCAGCATCGAATGATAATGTTTTGTTGGCAACCAGCGCAGAAAATTCTCCAAGAGAATGGCCCGCAACCATATTTGGACTCGCGTTTTCGATGGTAAGGAAGGCAGCTACGGAGTGAATGAAAACAGCTGGCTGTGTGATGTTTGTTTGCTTAAGTGCCTCGTCGGTACCCGTAAACATAATATCAGATATACGGAAACCTAAAATCTCGTTGGCTTCCTCAAACAAGTTTTTTGCAGCTTGGTGATTCTCGGTTAATGATTTTCCCATTCCGGAAAATTGTGCACCTTGTCCAGGGAAAACGAATGCCTTTTTCATGATGTTTCTTTTGTTTACACAAAGAAAACAAAAAAAACAATCTCAACCATTTACTCTATTAATGTAAAGACTTTGTAATGAGTTTTAGAAACTCACTTCTGGTGGATTGTTTTTCGAATTCACCAAAGAATGCAGATGTAGTGGTTACTGAGTTTTGTTTGGCAACACCTCTCATCATCATACACAAGTGAGATGCTTCGATAACCACAGCAACGCCAAGTGGATTGAGTGACTCTTTAATGGAGTCTAATATTTGTTGAGTTAGTCTTTCCTGCACTTGAAGTCTTCGACTGTATACATCCACCACTCTTGCTATTTTACTAAGTCCGGTGATGTATCCATTGGGAATGTATGCAATATGTGCTTTTCCGTAAAAAGGTAACATGTGATGTTCGCACATGCTGTATAGTTCGATGTCTTTCACAATCACCATTTCACTAACATCTTCATGAAATTTTGCGGAATCCAATATGTCTTTTGCGCTCATTTGATAGCCTTGTGTCATGAATTGCATTGCCTTTGCAATTCGTTCAGGGGTTTTCAATAGACCTTCTCGGTTTGAATCTTCGCCAAGTGTATGTATGATGTTGTTATAAGATGAAGCAAGGGCTTCTGTTGTTTCTTGGTCGTATTTATCGATTCTGTGGTATGCCATGATTGTATTTTAAATATGTGCTGGGTATTCTACAAAATTATTTTCGGTTTCGTAGAGTTTTACTTGAAGCTTTAGGTCTGGGTTTATTTTGGATGAAAGGATGTTGTAAATAACAACTGCGATGTTTTCGGCAGAAGGATTGAGAGATGAGAACTCGGTACAATCTAAATTCAGGTTTTTGTGATCGAAACGATTGAGGATTTCATTTTTGATGATATTGCTCAGGGTTTTCATGTCGATTACATATCCTGTTACAGGATCAATCTTTCCAACCACTTTAACGATGAGAATGTAGTTGTGCCCATGAAAATTCGGGTTGTTACATTTTCCAAAGATTTCACGATTTTGCTCTTCGGACCACTCAGGATTGTTCAAGCGGTGAGCTGCATTGAAGTGTTCCTTTCTGAAAACGGCTATTTCATGGTTCATAGTAAATAATAAACAAGTTGATTGAAAGAAAGTTCGCCGCGAAGTATGCTATTTTTCAAGATTGACTAGCTGCCGAAATATTCAACATATATCCTAGGCGTTTCATACAGTTTTAACGCGTGAAGTTTTACGCTGGAAGGTAGATTAGGTGAGAGTTGTTCCCATATTCCGATTACGAGGTTTTCTATGGAACATAATTTCCCGTGCATAAAATCGACGTCTAAATTGAGATTCTTATGGTCGAGTTTATCGATGACATAAGTATTTACGATGGTACTTAATTTTTTTACATCAAATACGAATCCTGTATCCGGATCCGGAATGCCAGATAAGGTTACATGTAGCTCAAAATTATGTCCGTGCCAATTTTCGTTGGCGCATTTCCCGAATACTTCCTCGTTCTGTTCCTTGGTCCAACTCGGGTTGTACAATTTGTGAGCAGCGTTGAAATGTTCTATTCTGGTGATGTAAACCATTTTTCGAATCTCTATTTTTTGCAAAGGTAGCGAGTAATTTGTTATTTATTAAGTGGATTACACCGAAATTTGCTTCATGGCAATACTAATAGTTGCAGCAACAGAGCTTGAAATTGCGCCTTTTTTACCAATGGCTGGTGCCGAACTCGAATGTATGGTTCATGGAATAGGTTCTGGCTCAACTTCTTATCATCTAACAAGTACATTGTGTAAACGAAGATTTGAATTGGTGATTCAAGTGGGAATTGCTGGGTCCTATACGAATGGGCCCAAGCCAAGTGAGGCAGTAATCGTAGTTCAAGATCGATATGCAGATTTAGGTATTGAAGAAAGAGGTTGCTTCATCCCCTTAGAAAAAATGGGATTTATTTCCTTTAACAGTCATCCTTTTAATAATGGACAATTGATTAATCCTTGGGTTGAAAAAATGAATCCGATGGATGTGCGTTTGGTTTCTGGGGCAACGGTTAATTTGGTGCATGATGATACAGAAAGGACTCAAAAGTTGGTATACCAATTTCATCCGGAAATAGAAACCATGGAGGGCGCTGCATTTCATCAGGTTTGTATGATGGAAAATATTCCTTTTTTACAAATAAGAGGCATTAGTAATGAGGTAGGAGTGAGAGATAAAAATCAATGGGTTCTACATCAAGCAATTCAAAATACCATACCGGTTGTTGAAGATGTATTGATGAAATTAAAAACGGGTAAACTATGGAAATAGAAATCGCATTTTCGCCGTGTCCGAATGATACTTTTATTTTTGATGCGCTGATTCATCAGAAAATTGATACCTCAGGCATTCAATTTAAGCCGGTGCTGATGGATGTGCAAGGACTAAATGAATCTGCAATCTTAGAAAAATATCCAGTTACAAAAATCAGTTATGGCGTTTATCCTAGACTGTTAGATAAATATGTAATCCTCGACAGTGGCAGTGCGCTAGGTTCGGGAGTTGGACCCTTGTTGATCAGTAGCGATAAAATGAAAAATATTGCTCCAGAAGAAACAAGTGTAGCCATTCCAGGTATAGATACAACGGCT
>JBDLUO010000205.1:0-17837 GCA_039805285.1 Bacteroidota bacterium | reverse complement strand
ACATCAATCCCGGTCAAGAGCATTTGGTTACCAATATCATTCGACATAAACTTATCGTTGGTATTGAAGGCATTTCAACCCCCCTTCATTCTTCAAAAACCGTTCTGCTTTTCTTACCAGAAACAGAATATCACGAACTAGGGCTGCTTTTTATCTACTATCTGCTGAAAAACAAAGGAATTCAGGTGATTTACCTTGGCTGTAGTGTTCCCCTTTCTGATGTTAGCTACGTAGCTCGATTAAAAAAACCAGATTACATCTACACTCACATAACCAGACCGGGCAATAACTTCAACATGGAGAAATTCATGAACCAAGTTGGATTGAAATTTACAGATACAAAATGTATTGTTTCCGGCCTTCTAACCTCTAATTACGAAAAAGGCATCCCAGAAAATGTCACTTTCAAGAAAAGCTTGGTAGAGGTGACGAACTTCATATCCAATTTGTAGAACTTTTTTTAATTTTAGTTAAACAAATATTTGGCTGATACTTTTTTCTTGTTTACTTTTATCTTCTAAATGTTAAACAATATGTCAGCCATAGATTTCGATTTCATCGTTTCCAATAACGCAGATTATCTAAAACCATTTGCTTTAACCTTAACCAGAGATTTCGAATCTGCGAAAGATTTGACGCAAGAAACTTTGTTTCGCGCATTAGCAAACAAAGAAAAATACAATCCAGGAACCAACATCAAAGCCTGGCTGTACACGATTATGAGAAACATCTTCATAAACGATTACAGAAAAAAATCTCGCCAAAACACGGTATTCGACAATACCCCCAACGACTTTCTCTTAGACCATAACCAATCGTCTGTTTCCAACATGGCAGAATCCAATTTGTCTTTGAAAGAAGCCAAACAAGCTGTTGAATCTTTGCCAGAAATATTTAAACAACCTTTCGTGCTTTATGTAGAAGGTTACAAATACAACGAAATCTCTGAGTACTTAGACGAACCATTGGGAACAGTAAAAAGTAGAATTCACTTTGCTAGAAAACTGTTGAAGACTGAGTTGTCTAGAAACTAAAATAAATGAACAATTCTCCGATTTAGTTGTTATCTTGGCTCAAATGAAGAAAGCAGTAGTAATAGGAAGTGGATTTGCTGGAATGTCTGCAGCATGTTTTTTAGCTCAGTCAGGCTGGTCTGTAACGGTTCTAGAAAAGTTAGATCAACCTGGAGGCAGGGGCAGATCCTTCTCCGAAAAAGGCTTTTTCTTCGATATGGGTCCAAGTTGGTATTGGATGCCAGATGTTTTCGAACGTTTTTTCTCTCTCTTCCATAAAAAAGTTTCCTCATTTTACGATTTACACCGGTTAGACCCTTCTTACTCCGTATACTATGCTGATGACAAAATAGACATCCCTGCCGATTACGATCAACTTAAAAATCTTTTTGAATCCATCGAACCGGGCAGCGGAAAACAACTGGACTTATTCATGCAGGAGGCTGCATACAAATACAATGTTGGCATCAACAAACTTGTTCATAAGCCCGGTAGAAGCGTTACCGAATTTTTAGATGCAGATCTAATCAAAGGACTTTTCAAACTCGACGTTTTCACTTCAATGAAAACCCATGTCAGACGTTTTTTCAAAAATGAAAAACTCATCATGCTCATGGAGTTTCCGGTTCTTTTTTTAGGTGCGATGCCCGATAAAATTCCAGCACTTTACAGTTTGATGAACTATGCCGACGTGAAGCTAGGAACCTGGTATCCCATGGGCGGTATGCATCTCATCGGAAAAAGCATGCACGCTTTGGCTTGTTCTTTGGGCGTTCAATTTCATTTTGAAAGTCCAGCCACGAAAATCAACGTAAAGAATGGGAAAGCATACTCCGTTACCGCGCTGCTAAATGGAAAATCTCAGGATTTTGAAGCGGATGTAGTAGTGGGAGGAGCAGATTATCATTTCATTGAATCCAAATTATTAGATGCGAGCGACAGATCCTACACTGAATCCTATTGGGAAAATAGAGTGATGGCACCATCCAGCTTGTTGTACTATGTTGGCATCAACAAAAAATTAACCGGGATACAACACCATACTTTGTTCTTCGACGTCGACTTCGACATTCACGGAAAACAGATCTACCAAAACCCACAATGGCCTTCTGAACCTTTATTTTACATGAGTGCCACCTCTGTTACAGACCCTTCTGTAGCGCCTGAGGGTCATGAAAATCTTTTCTTCCTCATCCCAGTTGCTGCGGGTCTAAATGGAGATACGGAAGAAGTTAGAGAACTTTTTTTTAATAAAATTGTTGAACGTCTCGAATCCAGAATCGGACAAAAGATATCTGATGCTATCGTTTTCAAGAAATCGTTTGCTGTTTCTGATTTCGAAAAAGATTATAATGCATTTAAAGGCAATGCATACGGACTAGCCAATACCCTAATGCAAACCTCTATCCTAAAACCTTCCTTGAAAAGCCAGAAAATAACAAATTTGTTTTACACCGGACAACTGACCGTTCCGGGACCAGGCGTTCCTCCTTCGCTGATCAGCGGAGAAGTGGTTGCCAAAGAAATCAACAAACAATTTAATTAACCGATAGGTATGATGAATATTTTTCAAGAGGTAAGCGAGCAATGCAGCAAGATCACTACGGAGCGATACAGCACCTCATTCAGCAGTGCCATTAATCTGCTTCACCGAGATCTTAGAATGCCGATTTACAAAATCTATGGCTTCGTTCGCTTCGCAGACGAAATCGTAGACACTTTTCACGATTATGATAAGGCAACGCTTCTCCAAGAATTCAAAAAAGAAACCTATTTATCCATAGAAAGAAAAATTAGTCTAAACCCCATTCTCAACAGCTTTCAGGAAACCGTCAATCATTTTCACATTGGTCACGATTTGATTGAAGCTTTCTTCAAAAGCATGGAATCGGACTTAGACCAGAACAGCTACGATGAGCAAGGTTACAAGGATTATATTTATGGCAGTGCAGAAGTTGTTGGACTGATGTGCTTGCATGTTTTTTGTGAAGGGAATCAAGCAGAATACAACGACCTGAAGCCATACGCAAGATCTTTGGGTGCCGCTTTTCAAAAAGTAAATTTCCTTCGCGATGTGAAAGCTGATTCCGAACACCTTAAAAGGGTTTATTTTCCAGGTGTAGATTTCAGTAAGTTTACCCAAGAAGATAAACTATCCATAGAGGCAGACATTCAAAATGATTTTTCTCATGCTTATAAAGGCATTTTAAAACTCCCCATGAAATCCAGATTCGGAGTATATGTAGCGTTTAAATATTATTTGTCTCTATTCAAAAAAATCAAACAATCTCAGCCTTCCATTTTATTGGAAGACAGGATAAGAATTCCGAATTATTCAAAAGCGATGATTGTAATGAGAGCAGGATTAAGGAGTCAGTTGAACATGTTATAAAATAAAAAAACCTTGATTACAGAAGTTATATTAGTGAATGAGTTGGATGAACCAACCGGCACCATGGAGAAAATGGAAGCCCATAGAAAAGCCCTCTTACATAGGGCTTTCAGCGTTTTTATTTTTAACACAAAAGGAGAAATGCTCTTGCAACAAAGAGCCTCTGAAAAATACCATAGTCCAGATTTGTGGACCAACGCCTGTTGCAGTCATCCCCAACCTGGAGAATCAACCGAACAGGCTGCACACAGAAGAATGAAGGAAGAACTCGGTTTTGATACAGCCATCGACTTTGCTTTTTCTTTCCTATACAAAACACCATTCGAAAACGGATTGACAGAACACGAATTTGATCATGTATTTGTTGGCATCTACGAAGGGTCAATTCAGCCCAATAAAAGCGAGGTTAAAGATTACTGTTACATGTCTATCGAAGCAATCCGACATAGTCTTGAACAACATCAAAATAAATACACTTCTTGGTTTAAAATTGCTTTCCCTAAACTTGAATCGCACATTTTACTCAACAAAGCAGTTTAACTCCTCATCATGATATCTAACCGAAAAGCGATTGTTATCGGAAGTGGTATAGCCGGACTCGCGATAGCCACAAGGCTTGCGGTACAAGGCTATGAAGTGGAAGTTTACGAAGCTAATAGCCATCCAGGCGGAAAACTAGACCTGATTGAATTGAATGGATTTCGATTTGATGCAGGACCTTCTCTTTTTACTCAACCAGAAAATGTAGAAGACCTTTTTTTAGAAGCTGGAGAACCCATAGAAAATTATTTCAAGTATTCTGAAGTAGACATAGTGTGCAATTACTTTTTTGAAAGTGGCAAGAGATTAAAAACCTATGCCGACAGAGAAAAATTAAAAGCAGAATTTGCCAACGTCTTAAACGAAGATCCTGCGTCGATTGAAAGCTATCTGAACAAAGCAGATGATTTATATCAAAATATCGGACACTTGTTCTTACACAAGCCCCTACATAGAAAAGAGACTTGGTTAAACAGCTCCATTCTTTCTGCCATCAAGGCCTTACGCTGGCCATACCTTTTCTCATCTCTACATAAATACAATAAATCCGCATTTAAAAACAAAGAAACCGTACAGCTTTTTAATCGTTTTGCAACCTATAATGGAAGTAATCCATACAAAGCACCAGCTATGCTTTCTGTTATTCCACATCTGGAACAAAACCAAGGAACCTATTATCCGAAGGGAGGAATGATCAGCATTACGAATGCGTTGTATGAATTGGCGTTAAAGAAAGGAGTGACATTTCATTTCAATCAAAAAGTCACAAAAATCAATTGCGAAAATGATTCGATTTCAGGAGTTGTAGTTAATGACCAATCCATTGATGCAGATTTGGTGGTTAGCAATGGAGATGTTTACCATACGTTCCAAAAATTACTGGGCAATCAAAAAAGAGCTGCTACGTTGGAGAAAATGGAGCGGAGCAGCAGCGCCATCATATTTTACTGGGGTATCAAAAAAGACCATTCGGAACTCGGACTTCACAATATCCTTTTTAGTGCCAACTACGAAGCGGAATTCGATTGTCTTTTCAACAGCAAGTCCATGTTCGAAGATCCAACCATCTACATCAATATCACATCCAAGATGGAAAAGGGAATGTGTCCGGAGGGCACAGAAAATTGGTTCGTAATGATCAATGCACCTGCAGATTATGGACAAGACTGGGAGACTTTGGTTTCTGAAACCAGGAAAAGAGTAATAGATAAGATCAATCGCAACCTAAACACCAACATTGAAGCACATTTGGTTGCAGAGAAAGTTATGGATCCAACGGGAATAAAAGCAAAAACAGAAACCTACAGAGGATCATTATACGGAACGAGTTCGAATTCTAAATTCGCTGCATTTTTCAGACCTTCAAATGAATTCAGAAGCATTAAAGGACTTTATTTTTGTGGCGGAACCGTTCATCCTGGTGGTGGTATCCCACTTTGCATGAACAGCGCAAAAATTACGGCAGAGCTTATTCGAAAAAATAACGGGAATGATTAAACGTATTTTACTTAATGACCCTATAAAAACGGCAAATGTTGTAGCTATAGTATTTCATATTATTGGCTTGGTTGGCATTTTGTTTTTCAACAGCCAAATGGTTATTCAACTTACCGCATTGAATTTGCTTCTTATGGTCGGTTTGATTTTTTTCACACATAAAGAAAAGAGAAAGTCGTTTTACCTATTTTTCACCATCGCATTTCTCACTGGGATAGGCGTAGAAATCATAGGCGTAAATACCGGTTTGCTTTTTGGAAACTATGAATATGGATGGGTTCTGGGTCCTAAAATATCCGGTGTTCCTTTCATCATTGGCATCAATTGGTTTATGGTGATGTATGGTGTCGGAAATTGTACAAGTAGGATGTACAGCAAAATAAATGCCTCTAATGATGCCAATAAAAAATCTTGGAAAATTTGGGGTTCAATCATAGACGGTGCCATTATAGCTGTACTTTTTGACTGGTTGATGGAGCCTGTTGCCATCAAACTAGGCTTTTGGAAATGGGGCGGCTTAGGAAATATCCCCCTATTCAATTATTTATCTTGGTTCGCTGTCAGTGCTTTTCTTTTGTTCATTTATCGAAAGCTGAATCAAGAAAAGTTCAACCCATTTGCGATGAATCTTTTATTGATACAAGGCATGTTTTTTTTAATTTTAAGAACTTTTTTATGAATACACTCATTGTAATTTTATTTTCCATCATCACCTTCTTTCTAATGGAAGGCATCACCTGGCTCACTCACAAATATGTGATGCATGGATTTCTATGGTATCTACACGAAGACCATCATCAACCTCACCCAGGCGTTTTTGAAAAAAACGATGCTTTCTTTTTGATTTTTGCCATACCCAGCTGGCTTTGTATCATGTTTGGATTGAAACAACAAAACTATTGGATGGCTGGAATTGGATTCGGAATCGCACTCTATGGTTTGGCCTATTTCATGATTCATGAAGTGATCATTCATCAGAGAATAAAGTGGTTTACCAGAAGCAACAATACCTACATCAAAACCATTCGCTGGGCGCATAAAATGCACCACAAGCATTTAGGTAAAGAAGATGGTGAAAGTTTCGGAATGCTTTTTGTGGCTAAAAAATATTGGGAAAAAGTGCAAGAAGACAAAAAAATACAAAACAGAAACAAGAAAAATTAAATTGATTTTGCTAGACAATTACACTTATTTCTTGATTCTCGCCGCATCTTTGGGTGGCCCCCTGCTGCTCAGCTTCGATAAAAAAGTCGCTTTTTTTTCAAAAAGGAAAGCGGTATTTGGCGCAATGATTTTACCAGGCATTTTCTACTTGGCTTGGGATATGCTTTTTACCGAAATCGGCATCTGGTCTTTCAATCCAAGATTCATCACCGGAATAAAAGGATACAATCTTCCGATTGAAGAAATTTTGTTTTTTCTGGTTGTTCCCTATTGTTGCACCTTTATCTATGAATGTGTGAGGTGCTACCTTCCAAATCTGCACGAAAACAAAAATACAACCACCGCATTCCGATTTGTCGGACTGCTTTTTATCGTTTGTTCCTTTTTTGTTACAGATAAAGCTTATACTTTTTACACCCTTCTCTTTACTGGCTCTTTCATTTCTCTATTTTATTTCTTTCCTTCTTGGAGTAAAGGATTTCGCACCACCGCTTTCTTACTCTCATTCGCAATTTCACTTATCCCATTTCTCATAGTGAACGGAATGCTTACCTCCATCCCCGTAGTCATCTACAACCACAACCAGAACATGGATCTTCGAATCGGAACAATTCCAATAGAAGACACCATCTACGGCATGCTCTTAATCATGTGGAACATCTACGGCTTCGAGAAAAAAATGAGGCGTCTCCGATAATCCCAGAATCTTACCCTCAAAACATCCAACTTGTTCCGTTCTTTTAAAGTTGATACTTTCGCATAACAATTATAGCATTGAAACTATCGGTAATCATAGTAAACCACAACGTGCGTTGTTTCTTAGAACAATGCCTCAATGCTTTATATAAAGCTGCTGCCAGCTTGGATGTAGAGGTTTTTGTGATAGACAATGCTTCATCCGATGACAGTAAAATTGTTCTCCCTCAAAAATTTCCTCAAGTTCAATTTCGTTGGAACCAAACCAATATCGGTTTTTCCAAAGCCAACAACAGCGTACTTCGAGAGGCAAAAGGAACACATATCCTCTTCTTAAATCCAGATACGATCATCCCAGAAAACGCACTCATTACCTGCTTGGATTTCTTCAAAAAACATCCTGATGCTGGCGCCCTTGGGGTTCCAATGATTGATGGGCATGGTAGTTTTCTGCGCGAAAGCAAACGCGGTTTCCCATCAACTTCAAATGCTTTTTGGAAAATGACAGGCTTGAGCAATCTTTTTCCAAACTCAAGTTTTTTCTCGGGCTATTATGCGGGCCATATACCCGAAAATAAAACATCATCAGTTGAGGTTCTATCCGGTGCTTTTTTTATGATTACAGAAAAAATGCTGACCCGTATTGGCGGATTCGATCCCGATTATTTCATGTACGGAGAAGATATAGATCTTAGTTACAGGGTTAAAAAAACCGGTTTTAAAAACTATTATTTTTCTGATGTCACCATCCTCCATTTCAAAGGAGAAAGTACAAAAAGAGACAGCCCAGAATTCAAAAAACATTTTTTTGATGCCATGTCGATTTTTATCGATAAACACATCGAAGGGCCTGCAATAAAGAGAAAATTCCTTCATTGGGGTGTCCAATTTTTCAAAAAAATAGCTTTTTTTTCAGCAAGAAAAATAGCCAAAACCGAAACCAGTATTTTGGTTGGAAACAAAGAAATAAACATGCTCATTGTTGCCAATCAAACCCATTTTAACGAAATGATTCAACTGTTGAAAACAAGTCCGAATCCGATTTGTATCTCTGGCCGAATTTCCAATGTGATTACAGATACAGACCCATGTTCGGGTCATCTGGATCAATTAAATGAAGTGGTTAAATCTACCCATGCAAATGCAGTATTGTTCTGCGAAAGCCCCGAGCTTTCTTACTATAAAATCATTGATGTGATGAAGGCTAATCCCAAAATTGCCTCATATTTTATTCACTCCGAATTCAGCCCCTCGATCATTGGCTCGTCGTTTTCCGATGACTGGTCTGCTATACCAAACAAAATCAATGAATCTGATCCAACAGATCTTTAAGGTTTAGTTGTTCTTGCTCAATCGAGGTAAATCCATATTTTCCATCTAAGTGTTTTGCTAAATATTCTTGTTCAGACTGGCTTGGTGTTGGAATGATCGTAGCTGATTTTCTGAGGATGTATAAATCCATCAGGGTTGAATAACCAGACCTGCAAACTACATATTGACTTTGCAATATTTTTTGGTTGAGTTCTTGCTCACCTAAATGATCGCACACTTCTACATTGGGATGATTCAGTTTCATCGGTACTTTTCCTTTAGGTAAACCACGAACCAGCAACACCTTTTTTTTGCAATCTTGCAATTGAGTGATCATTTGAAGTTCAAAAAGACTTCGCTGTGGTTCTGGGCCGGAAATCAAAATGGCCAAATCGTAAACAACTTTTTCATCACTCAAAACAAAACGAGATAAAGGCCCCAAATACTTCAAGGGCAAGTCTGGCTTTGTCTTGGGATGAGATAAAGCACCCGCCAAATTTTCTGCGCCCTCAAAATCGGGTATCCAACATTCATCGAAGCGTTCAATCCATTTATAAATAAAACCCTGAACAAGCTTGTCTAATGCCGATTTGCCGGTCTTGATTTCCAATTGATGGGTTATGATGACGCTTCTCGCTTGATCATGAAACATCGCATAGCGGTTGTCGCTGATGATAATATCGAAAGTTCTGTTTGAGAGAAGGTTTTTAATCCACAATCGGTCTCGAAAATGCCTGAGCAGAAGTTTAGGAAATTGAAGGGCCATTTTGATGGAAAAGAATCGAGGATTTTTTGCATATTTAACCTTATATCCCTCAAGCTTCAAGATCTCAACATCAGGAAATGCTTCGCGAATCAGTAAATCGTGAGGCTCAGATACAGCAACAGTTACGGGGTGGCCATGTTCCAAGAATTGACGGATCAAGGGTATACATCGGGTGGTATGACCAAGCCCCCAATCCAGGGGTGTAAACAAGATTTTTTTCTTTTCCCCGCTTATGTTAAGATTTTCAAGAATTGTATGCAGAACAAGTGATTTTACCGATAAATTAATTTATTTTTATTGACGCAATGAAAATAAAATCGATTTTTAACCTTTTACTCCTCTTACTGACCTTCAGCATGCTTGTATTCAGCAGTTGCAATTCATCACGAAAAGTGTATTGCGGTTGTCCTGGAAAGCGCGGATTGGGCGGTTATAATTAATTGTAAAATGAACAAGTCTAACAGAGATTTACTGGTCCTTTTTAAAGAAGAACTGATGAGTCCACAAGCGGTTGAACAGCAACTGGAACGACTACACGAAATGTTGTTTCAAACTGAGCGACTAGATCATTTTGCCTCTGCGCATGAAATGATAGACTTGAATCGTTACAAGATTCACCGCAATATAGTGCTCATCAAAAAACACATCCGAAGCAAAAAAGAAGTTCCTTTTGTTTTTCTGAATACACTAAACTGATTACGACAATTTTCCAAGTGCCAATTCCAACTGATTCATAAGCGCTGGAATCTCCTCGATTTTACAACATCCCACACTGATTCTGTACCAACTGCTTTCACGATCCGCTCCAAAAAAGCCGAATGGAACCATCGCTAATTTCGCTTCATCCAATAAATAATTCGTAACCTTTTCCTGTGTATCCAACACTGATCCATTCTCCAACTTTTGTCCTTTTAAATCGAATCTTACCGTCAGATAAATAGCCGCTTTAGGCTCAATGGCATCTACTTTAAATCCTTTGTTTTTTAATGCTATAACGCCATTGTACAATCCAACCAATCTTTTACTTACTTCAGATTTAAACTGATCTAAATACTGATCTACTGCGTTTGAATCTTCCAAGAATCGAGCTACTGCTTTTTGTTCTGCCATAGGTGCCCAAGAACCAACATGACTGTTTATGGCTTTCATTTTGCTCATGATGATTTCTGGACCCATCGACCAACCAACCCTAACTCCAGTTGCAGCGAAGGCCTTACTTATACCATCAACAAATACCGTGTATTCACGCATTTTCGGGCGCAAAGAAACGGGGTCGTGATGCACTGTATCATTGTATGTAAGTGTCCAATAAATCTGGTCGTACATCACATATAGTTTTTTCTCTTCTGGCCCTCTACGTTCGTTTTCGGCAATGACCAAATCACAAATTTCTTCGAGTGTAGATTTTCCGAAAACGGTGCCGGTCGGATTCAATGGAGAACAAAGGGCAAGCAATGTTGCACCCTTTAGATGTGGTTCAATTTGAGCTGCAGTTGGCATGAAATCATTGGCCGAATCTGCAGTAACCATTACATGAACGCCTTCATTAAAATGTGTGTAGTGATTGTTGTTCCAGCTGGGAACAGGATAAATCACTTTATCTGATTTGTCTACTATACTTCTGTACAAAGCGTAAATTAGAGGCCTACCTCCGTTAGAAATCAAGATTTCATTTATTCCGTAGTTCAATCCTTGTTTACGGCTGATAAAGGCAGAAACTGCTCTTCTCAAATCCGCTTCTCCATCCGCAGCAGGGTAAGTAGTAAAACCCGAATCATACGCATGTTTGATTTCTTGTTCCAATTTCGTAGGAATGGGAAAAATACTTGAATCAAAATCACCAATCGTATAATTGTAAATTTTTTCGCCTGCTTGTATTTTTTCCTTGATGATGCCCCCCAAACGAACAATCTCTGAGGTTATGAGCGTTTCAGCCAAATGACTGAGTTTTGTACTTTGCATGAAAATGGAGTTTTCTGAACTGCAAAAGTAATTCATATAAAAAAGAAATGGACAATTTTTGAATTCGTGAATTTTAATATGACAAACAAATCGAATAGGCGCTGACTCTCTTTCATTTTTTTATCTTAAAATCTTCTGTTTTGTAGAATAAATTCAACGTTTGAGGCCTATATTTGCTAAAAAGGGAGAAATTGACTCATTTTAGTCATTTTTCTTTCTCTTATTTGGCAAACTTTGCATCTCTAAACTTATCTATGTTCAACCTGATTCTTTTTGGCCCACCCGGAAGCGGGAAAGGAACGCAAAGCGAAAAATTGATTGTCGCATACGGACTGAAGCATCTCAGTACCGGAGACTTGTTGCGTTCTGAAATTGCTCAACAAACCCCACTGGGTATCGAAGCTAGAAGCTTTATGGATAAAGGTGAATTGGTTCCGGATGAAGTGGTTATTGGGATGATAAGCTCAGCCATCGATAATAACAGCCAAACAAAAGGATTTCTTTTCGACGGTTTCCCAAGAACACCTGCTCAAGCTGAAGCCCTAGATAAACTTTTAGAATTTAAAGGCGCTCCAATTGTTGCTATGTTGTCGCTCGAAGTTGGCGAAGAGGAACTGATTAAACGATTGGTGAAACGCGGGGAAACCAGTGGAAGAAGCGATGATACCAATGAGGAAATCATACGCGCCCGACTCGCCGAATACCATAAAAAAACAACCGCAGTTGCAGATCACTATAAAGTTTTCGGAAAAGTAGTAAACATCAAAGGCGAAGGACAAATCGATGAGATTTTCAACAGCTTGTGCGCGGAGATTGATGCCAGAATGTAAACCCTCACACTCCGAAATGTCTCAGATCGAATTCATCAAAAACGCACCGGCCCTTTTTTCTAGCCTTCCTTCAGATCAATTGCCGTGTTGGGGAAAGATGAACGCACAACAGGTTGTAGAACACCTATCTGAGTTTCTTATGCTTTCCATTGGCGAAATTGTCTTTCCACTCTCCGTTCCAGAAGAGCAACTTCCTAAATATCAGGCATTTCTTTTCAGTGAAAAAATGTTTAGAGAAAACACCAAAGCACCTGAAAATGTGATGCCAGAGGAACCAAAAGCAATCAAACACATCGATATATCCAAAGCAATTGAAGAGTTGCGAAATACGATTTCGAACTTTGAAGTATACTACGAAGAAAATCCTTCCAATACCAATCTACATCCTGTATTCGGACTCCTCGACAAAGCGGGTTGGACAATGCTGAACTACAAGCACATCCATCATCACTTGAAACAATTCGAATTGATCTAGCTAGGACCTATAAAACGACAACTTTTCCAATTTTTAAAGCCAACCTTAAAAAGAATGGCTAATTCGTAGGAAAAAGAAGCCATTGCATGGGCAAGATCCAAATGATTCCCAGAAAGGCAAAAACCTCTACACAGCAGTCCATCAAAAAAAAGATTCTCCTCTCTTCCAAAAACAAAACTTAGCCGCCATTTCTAAGGATTTAATTCTGTTTTTCTTTCACAGAACATCAACACACTCCTACCTTTGCGAAAATGTGAATCATGAACAAATTGGGAAACTTTATATGCGGCAAATGGATTGAAGGCGATGGAGAAGGACAGTTACTTACGGATGCTGTTACAGGCAGTGCGATCGCTTCGGCTACCACAAAAGGCATAGATTTTAAATCTATGTTGCATTATGCAAGAACAGTGGGAAACCCCGCGCTCCGAAAAATGACGTTTCAAGAAAGAGGAAGAATGCTCCGGGCGCTTGCCATTCACCTCATGGAAAAAAAAGAATTATTCTATGCGATTAGTTATAAAACCGGAGCCACCAGAATCGACAGTTGGATAGACATTGAAGGGGGAATCGGAAATCTATTTTCTAATGCATCGCTTAGAAGAAAATTGCCTGACGAGCCCTTCGCGATGGATGGCGACGCTATCCCTTTAGGCAAACAAAATACATTCATGGGACACCACATACTTGTACCTAAAGAAGGTGTTGCCATACACATTAATGCTTACAATTTCCCTGTATGGGGTATGCTGGAAAAGATTGCTGTAAACCTGCTTGCTGGCGTTCCAGCTGTGGTAAAGCCAGCTACGGTAACTTCTTATCTTACCGAAGCCGTTGTAAAAGAAATCATATCATCTAATATTCTTCCGCAAGGCGCACTGCAATTGATTTGTGGAAGTGCGGGTAACCTGCTTGATTTTGTTGAATCACAAGATGTCGTAACCTTTACCGGATCTGCACATACAGGATCTTCATTAAAAAGTCACCACAGAATCATCAGCGAAAGCGTGCCTTTTAATATGGAAGCAGATTCGCTTAACTGTATGGTATTGGGAGAACACGTAGCGCCCGGACAAGCAGAATGGGATATCTTCATCAAGGAAGTAAAAAAAGAAATGACGGTTAAAGCAGGTCAGAAATGTACCGCAGTAAGAAGAATTTTTGTGCCAGAGAATAAAATGGAAGATGTTTGGAAAGCCCTGAAAGATACACTTGAAAAAACAGTGATTGGAAATCCTCTCAATGATAAAGTGCGTATGGGTTCTCTTGCTGGCTTCGATCAGCGCAATGATGTTAAGAGTCAGGTGCAAAAACTACTTGCGAGTTCAGAGATCTTATTTGGATCTTTAGACAGCGTTCAAGTGATGGATGCAGATGCATCAACCGGGGCTTTTATGAGTCCGATTTTATTGATGAATCAAAATCCATTTGCCCATAACGAGCCGCATGAAATAGAAGCATTCGGACCTGTAAGCACATTGATGCCATATAAAAATGCAGACGAGGCCATAGAACTCAGTAAAAAAGGAAAAGGAAGTCTTTGCTCTTCCATCATCACCAACCATCCTACCGAAGCACGCAATTATGTACTTGGTGCTGCAAGTCATCATGGTAGAATTTTAATCTTGAATGAATCATGTGCAAAAGAAAGCACAGGACACGGCTCACCGTTACCGTTATTGGTACATGGTGGACCAGGAAGAGCAGGAGGTGGAGAGGAAATGGGCGGACTCCGTGGCATACGTCATTATCTACAACGTACAGCCATTCAAGGATCTCCCTCTATGATCACTGCAGTGAGTAATGTATACCAACAATACGCACTAGGAAATGTGGATGGCATTCATCCATTCAAAAAATACTTCGAAGAACTGAATATCGGAGATCAAATTCTAACGAACAAGAGAACCATCACCTCCGAGGATATTACCAAGTTTGCAGACCTCAGTGGCGATCACTTTTATGCGCACATGACAAACACCGATTTTGGAGGCACGATGTTCGAACAACAAGTAGCTCACGGATATTTCATCATGAGCGCAGCAGCTGGTCTTTTTGTTGACAGTTATGAAAAAAATCCGGTTCTGCTCAACTATGGCATCGATGAACTAAGATTCACAAAACCCATGTATGCAGGCGCTTCTCTTCAGATCCGATTCACTTGTAAAGAAAAAACAGCACAAGAAACCAAAGAAATTAATCCAGATGTACCTATGAGCAGAGGCGCAGACATTCCGAAGGGAATCGTAAAATGGCTGGTAGAGATGTTCGACGAAACTGACGAACTAGTAGGTATCGCCACCATCCTCACAATGGTTCAAATGAAAAATAAAATCTGAAAAATACAACCATATGCATCAAGAAGGATACGTTAAAACCGAAACACAAGAAAATATTTGTACGATAACTTTTTTTCATCCCCAAAGCAATTCACTTCCAGGTGCAATACTGAATCAGTTGGCAGAGGCGATTCGCCAAGCAGGAACTGCATCAGATGCTGCTGTTATCATTTTAAAAAGTGGAGGCGAAAAAACTTTTTGTGCCGGTGCTTCTTTTGATGAACTGATTGCCATCAAAACTGAGGAAGAGGGCTTGCGTTTTTTCAGCGGATTTGCTAAAGTGATAAACGCAATTAGAACTTGCCCAAAATTCGTTATTGCTGCCATTCAGGGTAAATGTGTTGGAGGCGGAGTCGGTTTGGCTGCTGCTGCAGACTATTCTATTGCAACAAAAGCAGCAGATGTGAAATTAAGTGAACTGGCTGTGGGTATCGGTCCGTTTGTGGTTGGACCGGCAGTGGAGCGTAAGATTGGAACCGCATCTTTCAGTGCACTTTCGATAGATGCTACAAGTTGGAGAAGCTCGGAGTGGGCTATGGAAAAAGGACTTTTCGCAGAACTTCATCAAGATATCAGCAGCATGCATCAGGCTGTAGACAAACTAGCAAAAACGTTGTCTGGCTCGAGTCCGGAGGCCATGAAGGAACTGAAATCGATCTGTTGGAAAGGGACTGAAAACTGGGATGCTTTGTTGATGGAAAGAGCTGCCATTAGTGGAAAACTCATCCTTAGCACGTTTTCCATAAACGCGATTAATGCTTTCAAAGCCAAATAATCGAGACCTGTATTTTTACATCGAAAACGATTCTTTGGATTCCGACATTGAGGGCACAAACAATTGAAGTAATCCTCTTTTTAAGGGCTCCAAAAAGAAGGCCAAAATCTTTCTTTGAGATTGCTCCGTCATTCTTGAATGAATGTGGTTGGAGTGTGACTGATAATTGCCCGTAAGCGCATCCATTACTGGCCACAATACAAACCATAGCTTTCTGGTTCTTTGTTTTTTCTGATAGAATAGCACTGTCGCACAAAAAGCGGGAATGAAAGCCAAATAGGCAATCAATGCAAAAAGCGTGTACGTATATTTTTCCTTCAATACAACATAACGATTTCTCACATAGTAATACATCTTCCATCCCTCTTTATACTCCCACTCTTTTTTCAATTCGATTCTATCTGTTGGATGATAATGTATACTCTTTGTTATGGTTTTAACTTGAATCTGATGTTGCTTGGTTAGTCGATAGAAATACGCCGAACCTTCTCCCCAATAAAATAATTTTGATTCAGGCAATCCTGCTTTCATCACGATATTACTATGTATCAAGGCTCCATTGAAAGGATGGCAAACGCCTTCAATAACATCTGTTTTAACATCGTCTATGGTTTCGTAATGAAGTAATTTCCAATTGAATGTTTTTTTGTCTGTATCATCTACCAAAATAGAATTATATAAAGTATCTCTTGAATGAGCATGACTCATTAAAATTTCAAGGGCATCTTCTTTTGGATAACCATCATCGTCCATACACCAAATCCAATCGTATCCCAAAGCATACGCTCGTTCAATGCCGTTGTGGTATCCACCAGCTGAACCTTGATTTTCTTGATACACATGAATGATATCGGATTGTTTGTCTAACCAAACAGAAGTATAATCGGAACTTCCGTTGTTGACTACTAAAATGGCATGGGGCTGTACGGTTTGTTTTCTTATGGCTTCAACACAATTTTTTAATTGTTGATAGCGATTGCAAGAAACGATAACTGCGATAATTTTTTCCATAGGGGGTATTCTTTTGAGGGTAGACCATTGGGTCTCTTCAAAAAAACGCCTCCGTAGCTAACTTATTGTTTTTCAAGTGATAATGAGTACTAGTACGCTAGAAACAGCAAGAAATCGGGGAAATTTACGAAGAAAAAATACGGAAAAAGCTTACATCACATCCTTGCCTTCTAGATTATTATATTCCAGCAATTTTTTTAAGGTATTCCCCATAACCACTTTTCTTTAAACCCTCAGCCAAATCCAACAACTGATTTTTGGTTATGAACCCCATTCTATAAGCGATTTCCTCCGGACATCCCACTTTCAGCCCTTGTCTCTTTTCGATGACACGAACATATTCGCTCGCATCATTCAATGAATCAAAAGTGCCTGTATCCAACCATGCAAATCCACGGTTAAGCGTAACTACTTTTAGTTTTTTCTGCTCCATGTATATGCGGTTCACATCTGTGATTTCATATTCTCCTCTCGGACTCGGTTTGATGTTTTTGGCAATATCTACCACTTCGTTATTGTAGAAATAGAGTCCGGGTACTGCATAATTGCTTTTGGGACTCACCGGTTTTTCCTCAATGCTCAATGCATTGAAGGCTTCATCAAACTCAACAACACCATATCTTTCTGGATCACTTACAGGATAAGCGAAAATAACTGCACCAGAAGGGTCTACGGCAGATTGCAACATACCGCTGAACCCACTGCCATAAAAAATATTGTCTCCCAATACCAAAGCCACAGAATCAACTCCAATGAATGAAGCTCCTATCACAAATGCTTGAGCGAGTCCGTTTGGTTTTTCTTGTTTTTCGTAAACAATCTTGCATCCCCACTGAGATCCGTCACCCAGCAATCGCATAAACTGAGTTTGATCTTCCGGTGTGGTAATGATCAATATTTCATTTATCCCGGCAAGCATCAACGTACTCAAAGGATAATATATCATTGGCTTATCGTAAATGGGCATAAGTTGCTTGCTTATTCCCATTGTTATGGGATAAAGTCTGGTACCTGATCCGCCTGCCAAAATGATGCCTTTCATAATAAATTTATTTTGTTGCCTTTG
>JBDLUO010000204.1:0-2516 GCA_039805285.1 Bacteroidota bacterium | reverse complement strand
CAAAAGCAGTAATTTATTTGAAGCACTACAACTTCGTTATTTTGGACCGATAGACGGACATAACATCCATAAGTTAATAGATACATTGTCCGACCTGAAAGACATTCCTGGTCCAAAATTGTTACACATCAAAACTGTTAAGGGCAAAGGGTATGATTTAGCGGAGAAAGACCAAACCAAATGGCATGCACCGGGATTATTCGACAAAACTACCGGAGAAATTTTCAAGAAAGTATTTGATGTACCGCAGCCTCCCAAATATCAAGACGTTTTTGGACACACCATGATTGAGTTGGCAGAACAAAACGATAAAGTAATGGGCATTACGCCTGCTATGCCTTCGGGAAGTTCACTAAAATACATGATGGAAAAAATGCCACACAGGGCTTTTGACGTTGGGATATGCGAACAACATGCCGTTACATTAAGTGCAGGCATGGCCACGCAAGGACTCAAGGTTTTCTGTAACATCTATTCATCCTTTATGCAAAGGGCTTATGATATGGTGGTTCATGATGTAGCCATACAAAAGTTACCTGTTATATTTTGTTTAGACAGAGCAGGGTTGGTTGGAGATGATGGCCCAACACACCACGGTTGTTATGATATTGCATACATGCGTTGTATACCTAACTTGGTTATCAGTGCGCCGATGAACGAAGAAGAGCTGAGGAATCTGATGTATACGGCACAATTGGATAGCAATGAACTTCCTTTTGTAATCCGATATCCAAGGGGAGAAGGAGTAATGGTAGATTGGAAAAAACCATTTCAAGAAATTCAAATCGGGAAAGGTAGAAAATTGAAAGACGGTGAAACCATTGCGATACTTTCATTTGGACACCCCGGAAATTTTGCAGCAACGGCTATTCGAGATGTAAAAAATGAAGGAATCAATCCAGCTCATTACGATATGCGATTTGCAAAGCCAATCGACGAAGAAATGCTTCACGAAGTATTTGCCTCATACTCTAAGATCATCACCATAGAAGATGGAACGGTAGTGGGTGGATTTGGTTCGGCAATTTTAGAATTTATGAATGAACATGGCTACAAAGCAGATGTAAAAATCATGGGTATCCCAGATCGAATTGTAGAACACGGAACTCCAAAACAATTATACGACGAAATCGGTTTGGACGCGAATGGAATTGCTGAAGTGTTGAGGGAGATGTCCTCGGTTTCGAAAGTTCAAATAGTATAGGCTGTTCAATGGGTTCAATAGGGTTTATTGTTAGAAAATGCTTCGCTGATTTAAGGTTGTTTAAATTCAGTTTTGAGTAACAACTTATCACAGTTATTACTATGCATTAATGCTATTCAATTGGATTTCACGAAAGAACCATCAATCCCATATAAAAATTCGAAAACCAGTAAATTGGTTTTTTTATTGAGCATTTTGGTGTCGGGAAGTTGGTTGCTTGGAGAGGTTATAAATTTATACCGATTTGCATTAGTAGGCGCAATCTTTGAGATTTTTTGGTTCCCAGGTTTAGCGATGTTATTTGTGCTTCTGACAATTTCTATCGTAATGTTGTTCAAAAAAAAGGCAAACATCAAATCTCTTTATGTCTACTCCATTCTATTCTGTTTCACAAGTATTTTGATAATGATTTTAGGGAAATAGATGTAGTGTTGTTTTAAATTAAATGCATCCAGCTTATCTAGCCTCTCAAGCTCTATCCATCTTTCACAAATTTTAAAATCATCTTTATGAATAAATTTATTATTGGTCTTTTGCTTTTAAATTTTTATTTAATTGGTGATGCACAAACAATAGAAACAGTAAACATAGGAAAGCAGGTATGGGCTATACAAAACCTCAATGTATCAAACTATCGAAACGGAGATCCAATCCCAAAGGTAGAGGACGATAGCACCTGGGCGTCATTAACAACAGGAGCTTTTTGTTATTACAACAATGACAGTGCAAGCTATGCGTCAATTTATGGTAAATTGTATAACTGGTATGCAATACACGATGCTCGTGGTTTAGCACCTGTTGGTTATCATATACCTAAAGATGCAGAATGGGCAAGATTGAAAAAAACATTAGGTGATAATGCTGGAACACAAATGAAAGCAACAAGTGGTTGGTCTGATTCTGGTAATGGAACGAATAGCATTGGATTTGCAGGTTTACCGGGTGGCTTCCGTAAATTGGATGGCACATTCTTCCACATTGACTACTTTGGCTATTGGTGGAGTTCTACGGAGTTCAGTAACTCAAACGCATGGTACCGCTCCCTCTATGACGAATTCAGCGTTGTCTACAGAAGCAACATCAATAAGGCGAGTGGGTTTTCTGTTCGTTGCCTTAGGGATTATTAAATCGAATGAGGGATAAATAATATTCTTCATCAAATCCCCATCGGCACCTCAATAGCCAGCAACTCTGCATCTTCAGCAGCATTGATGGTAAAAACATCTGTTTCGCTGATTCCCAATGCATCTCTTTTATTGAGTGTTGTCCCATTTATTTCCACCGTTCCGTTTATGACAACAAGAAATACACC
>JBDLUO010000203.1:0-3119 GCA_039805285.1 Bacteroidota bacterium | reverse complement strand
CGACAAGGTTTCATCTCTAATCAATCTCACTTCTGATGGATTATTTACTTTAAATCTACCTTATTTTACCAACCCTGCGAGTGGGATTATTCAATACATAGACAATAAGCCCGTTGTGTCTAAAATGTACAACGAAAAGTTCACGACTCTATTTGGCAATGCAAGAACACAATCAGAAGAACTTACAACCTTTCATAAGGATCTTGCATCTTCCGTTCAACGGGTAACAGAACAAACGCTGTTTCACATTTTAAATCACCTTCATCAAAAAACAAATGCTAAAGCCATTTGCATAGCAGGTGGAGTAGCACAAAACAGTGTAGCGAATGGTAAGATTTTAAAAGAAACAGGATTCGAACAAATGTATATTCCATCCGCAGGACATGACGCTGGCATATCATTTGGTGCAGGACTTTATGTACAACACGAGCTGCATAAAATCAAGAGAAACGCCATATTTTCAGCCTACACGGGGAGCCGTTATACCAACTATGAAATCACATCTTGGCTTGATGAAAAAGGGATTTCATATAAAGTACTCGATGATGCAGATTTGTACGAAACGGTTACAGAATGTATCATTAATGGGGGCGTAATTGGATGGATGCAAGGTCGATCAGAATTTGGACCAAGGGCTTTGGGAGGCAGATCCATTATCGCTGATCCGAGAAGAAATGATGCAAAAGAAATTTTGAATCTCAAAATTAAGAGACGAGAAAGCTTCAGGCCTTTCGCACCTTCTATCTTAAAGGAATTTGCAGATGAGTATTTTGAAGACGCAACAGAAACTCCATTCATGGAAAAAGTACTTTCCATTAAGCCAGAAAAAAGAGATTTGATTCCTGCCGTTACACACGTAGATGGAAGCGGAAGATTGCAAACCGTCGACAAAGAAATTACACCAAGATACCATCAACTCATATCCACTTTTTATAAAAAAACGGGTGTTCCCATTTTACTAAATACCTCGTTTAACGAAAATGAACCCATTGTAAATTCGCCCGAACATGCATACAATTGTTTCCATAGAACCAATATGGATATGCTTGTTATGGAGAATATTGTAATAACCAGGAACAACAATTGAAGAAGCATAAAAACTAAGTTTTGAAAATATCTGTCATAACCGTCTCTTTTAATGCCGAAAAATATCTTGAATCGACCATAGAATCTGTTCTTGCTCAAAATCATCCAGATGTTGAGTATATCATTATCGATGGAAATTCTTCTGATAACACAGTTAACATCATCAAGAAATACGAAAGTAAAATCAGTAAATGGGTTTCTGAGCCAGATAAGGGGATGTTTGATGCTTTGAATAAAGGGATTTCTATGGCAACCGGCGAAATCATTGGTATGCTTCATGCAGATGATTTTTATCCAGACAATAACGTACTCGCTGAAGTATCCCGAACTTTTGAACAATCAGGAACGGATGTGGTTTATGGCGACTTGGAATATGTAGATCAAACCGATACCAACAAGGTTTTTCGCAAATGGATAGGGAAGCCTTATGATAGAAAACGCTTCAAAATGGGGTGGATGCCTGCTCATACTACATTCTATTTCAGAAAAGAATTGATTCAAAGGTTTGGGATGTATGACCTTTTTTTCAAAACAGCTTCTGATTACGAATTCATGTTAAGGTATATGTATAGAAACCAAGCATCTTCTCAGTACTTGCCAAAAATGTTGGTTAAGATGAGAATAGGGGGTATGAGCAATGTCAGCTTTAAAAATAGACTTGCTGCCAACAGAAATGATCGGTTGGCTATGGAAGCAAATGGTATACCTTTTCCTTTTTTGGTCTCTTTGTTAAAACCTTTGAGTAAATTGCATCAGTATATCTTTAAATAGGATACGAATAAAGCAGATTCAGTCATGTTCTCATTCTTTAGAAAAAAAACAGAAGTCAATTCAACTTATTTTCCAATCGCTGTGGATATGCATTCGCATGTGCTTCCGGGTTTGGATGATGGTTCGCCAGATGTTGAAACTTCAGTTCGGTTGATTCGTGGCATGAGTGAATTGGGAATTAAAAAACTGATTGCTACACCTCACATAATCAGTGATCTATATCGGAACAATCCTCAGAAAATAAATGCAGCACTCGCGTTGCTTCGAAATGCATTGACAGAAAACAATATCCCTGTTCAAATTTCAGCAGCAGCAGAATACATGATGGATAGTTATTTTCTTGAATTACTTGCGGGCCCAGAATCCTTAATGACCATTCAGGATAAAGTGATTCTGACAGAATTTTCATATGCAGCCAAACCCAACGAACCTGAAAAGTTTTCATTCGCCATTCAAACAGCAGGCTATTCTCCCATCTTGGCTCATCCGGAGAGATATGCCTATTATCATGGAAACTATTCGATTTATCACCGTTTGGTTGATTTGGGATTTATGCTCCAATTGAACGCACTCTCACTTACAGGTTATTATGGAAAAGGGGCGGTAAAAGCCGCAGAATATATGATTAAACACGGATTGATTTCTTATGTCGGCACAGATCTTCATCACGAAAGACATTTAGCCATTTTCCAAGACAATAGAACCCGTGAGCTACTACACAAAAATCTCTCCCATCAATCCTGGAATGATTTTCTTCTTTAGTTTTTGATTTGTTTTTAGATCGTCCAGTCTACGATTTGATTTTCCCACTCTTTCTTGTACAGCGAACTTATTTTGATGTAGTTGTCTGTATATCCTTCCATCATCCCATTTTTATTAGCCGACTCAAATAACACAGGTCTTTTTTGCCCTACGTGTTGTGAAGTGAAATACTGCATTTTTTGATAACTGAGATTTCGCAATATTGCGTTACGCTCATTCCGTATGTTAACAGGAACAACGCCAGACATAGTTGCAGCCAGTGTGTTATCCCGCTCCGAATAAGTGAATACATGTAGATAAGATACGTCCATATCTTCAATGAATTTCGCGGACTCTTTAAACTCTTCATCTGTTTCCCCAGGAAACCCAACAATCACATCCACACCGATGCAACAATGCGGCATGAGTGACTTAATCAATTTTACTCTATCCTGATAGAGTTCACATTGATAGCGTCTTTTCATCAAACCAAGAATCCTATTATGTCCGCTTTGCAAGGG
>JBDLUO010000202.1:0-3576 GCA_039805285.1 Bacteroidota bacterium | reverse complement strand
GATTACAGCCCAAACGAGCTACGATTTTACAACAGATTCACTTTCTGCCTATAACGACGGCATTCAAGCATCTGTTCAACGCATCGGAAACAATAGATTCGCTTTATTTAGTGGAGATGTGAATCAGGATGGAACGATAGACATCATGGATCTGATTGAATCAGAAAATAAAGCGGCTGAATTCCAGTTCGGATATTACCAAACAGATTGTAACGGAGATGGTGCAACGGATTTACTAGATCTTCAATACATGGAAAACAACGGAGATAGATTTCTATATATTTCGAGACCACAATAAAAGCAAGGGTTCACAAAAACTAAAGCAGGAGATACTTCATCAACGAATAATCATTCGAATGCTTGATTGCAATCAGAATATTTTTATAACGATTGAAATCAATTTAAGATTGGATTCAACCAAGCCCTAAAATCAGCTAATTTTACAGACAAAATTCAACATTTTCATGTACGAAAATATACAATCGATATTACAAGACCCCATCACATCTTTAACCATCATTGGTAACCTAATCATCATCGAAAGTCTTTTATCGGTAGACAATGCGGCAGTTTTGGCGACCATGGTTATGGACTTACCAGAGCACGAAAGAAAGAAGGCGTTGAAATACGGAATTTGGGGCGCCTATTTTTTTAGGGGATTGGCGATGCTATTTGCTTCCGTTTTAATTCGCATTTGGTGGTTAAAACCGTTGGGCGGACTCTATCTGCTTTTTCTTGTTATCGACTGGGCGAAAGGAAAAAATACACCCAAAAAAGAAGATGATTTGATAGATAAAAAGTCAAGCTGGCTCTATAGAAACACCGTTGGTTATTTTGGTCATTTTTGGGCAACGGTTATGTTGGTGGAAATGATGGATATGGCATTTTCGATTGACAATGTTTTTGCTGCCGTTGCATTTACACCCAATATCGTTTTGGTTTGTATAGGCGTATTTATTGGCATATTGGCCATGAGATATATCGCTCAGTGGTTTGTACAGTTGATGGATACCTATCGTTTTTTAGAGACCAGTGCATTTTTGGTGATCGCCATACTCGGATTAAAATTAATTTTATCTGTGTTCGAACATTTTTATCCAACACATGCATTTAGTATATTTTTAGGCAGCCATGCGGCAGACTCTGCAATCAGCATCTTAACTGTTTCCATATTTTTTATTCCTATCCTTACCTGCGTACTGTTTAATTTTCCAAAAAAGAATATCAAGTAAAAAGGAAAAACGGAGAAACAAAAAACATCAGGATTGTTCTGGGCATAAAAATCAAAAAAGCGTTTGGCTGAAATGCTATTTGTAAATGAATCAATTCAAATGGGCTATATAATTCCATTTGTCTAGCAAGAAAAAAGTAGCTGCTGAAATCTCCCTGCGCTCTGTTAACCTAAAATATGGATCTGATTTCACCCGTTCGGCGAGTATGGAAGAGGAGGCTTTAAGAATATCCTCTTGATCAATATCATCAAGATGCAATAGACTCAATGTTTTGGCATAATGCAGCCAATGCGGCTCATGAATCAACTTTCCATTCGAATAATAGGGGACTACGGTGCGGTGTAAATTTTTGAGGCAAATGGGCTCCGATTTTACATATTTTCTACCGATCCTCCATCCGAGGCAAAGTTTGATTGAACCTAAAACAAGAATCAATATCAACAAATCATCCATAATAAACATTCATTATTTATGCAATTTAATATATTGGATTAACAAGAGGCATAAGAAAAGCAGAGATCATGAAAAGAAAAAAGTCCTCTTGAATTTCAAGAGGACTTTGGAATATGCGATTAGATGTGAGATGAATAAAAGCGTAGAATCAGATTGTATTTACAGAAACGGGTTGCTCCATTTTTTGTCGGTGTAAACGTTTTGTCCGGATAAAGTTCTGATAAACGCAACTACCGCATTTACTTCTGGTGCGGTGAGTTGAAGACTTTGTCCAACGCCGTTGGGTCTCAAACGAGGATCTAGATTGTTATTTCCTGGCGCGATGGTAATGTTGCCATAGTGACCGATTACTTGTTGGATAGAGTTGAATGCGCCCGTATGCATCATTGGTCCATTTATGGTTCCGGATGTCTGCATTAGATCTCTGAGAGAAGGGGCTCTTGTATTTGCGACATCGATTCCTGGTGCATTGATGATGCCTATGATGCCGTTGTTTCTTGTATTTGGATCAATGTCGAATTCGGGAGCGGCATGACAACCCTGACAACCCAATCCGCCAGCTACGCGAATACCTTGACCATTGAATTGTGGAGGAGCGAGGTAAAGATTTTTTCCGGTATTTTCCTGTGCGGTGAAGTTGGGAAAATTTTGATTGTCGTTGGCGACCGCAGCGCGACCAGCATCGTATTTGGAATCAAAAGACTGGATGCTGCGAATGAACTGAGCCAGACATTCTTGAAGGCGAGATTCTGAAACATTTTTATCGCCGTAAACGAATTGGAACAGTTCGTTGTAATACGGAATTTGTTGAAGTTTGGTGAGCAATACCGACAAACCGGGTTGACCATTTGTACCACTGAAACCCATTTCTGCATGGTCTTGTATTGGCATGGAAGTTTGAACTTCGAGAGAAGCCGCTCTTTCGTTCCAGAAGAATTTAGCTTCATTGGCAAAGCGAGCATTTACGAGACGCATGGAATGACGCGTGGTAATTCCGCCATCGACGCCGATACTTTGAACGGCGGTATCTCCAAAAGCGAATTCTTGCTTGTGACAGTTTGCGCAAGCGACAGTATTGTTGTAGCTGAGGTTTTTGTCATAAAAAAGAACCCTTCCCAGCGTGGCTTTTGAATTGGTGATTACATTTCCGGCGGTATTGTCTTTATTGATGTAAGCGGGACGCGATTGATTGGAGTAGTTGGACAGGTTGTTTGGGTCGATGTTGGATCCAAATGCGGTTAGAATGGCAGGGTAGGATTGGGTTGTGTTGCCTGGACCGTTGGTATCTGTTTTTTTACAGCTGATGGCAGCGATTACGGTAACGATGGCGGCGGTGATCAAAAATTTCCTCATTTCGAAATGGTTAGTTGTTAAAATTGAAACTACGACTTTTTTCGGAGAGCGAGGTTTAATGGCGAGTCAAAAAACATTGGAAAAGAATTCATTCTGGAGGCTGACGTAAAAGAGAACAAGAAAAAAACAGGAGATGACTATCAGAATTACAAAAAAATTCCTATTTTCGCAATCCGTTAGAGAAAATCATTTCATATGATTTGTTTTGATGGATGAACGTAACGGTTCATGTTTTAGAAAAAGGTGCGGTAGCTCAGTTGGTAGAGCAATGGACTGAAAATCCATGTGTCGCCGGTTCAACCCCGGCCCACACCACTGTAAAGGGTTGAAAATCAATGAATTACGCTGATTTTCCACCCTTTTTATTTTACAATAAATGCATATTTATGCATTATCAAGCACTTATGTAGGTGTAATTTAGGTGTAATGGTTTTGGGCTTTTTTGGCCCTTTTCACCTTACCCCGAACTGTCGATACATTCTTCTATAATCTGCACTTTTTTGCGTCCCCGAATGCGCACCTGAAATCAGAATTTTAT
>JBDLUO010000201.1:0-3027 GCA_039805285.1 Bacteroidota bacterium | reverse complement strand
ACCGTAACTTTTTCATCTTCAAAAAGTACTTTTCCTTTTAAGCCTTTAATTGTCAAATTAGAATCTGCAATATTGAGATTCCCGTTGAAATTGTTTTTTTCAAAACTACCGTCAATGTCTATGTTCCTGTAATCGTATCCATTGAATCCAATTTTTGCGATCTGGCCGTTGAAGTTTGTCTTAATTGTTTTTAATGAAAAACCTTGTCCTTTCACTTTGCCTTTCAAGCTCAAATTGCCAAGTGATTTTTCTGCAATCAGTGTTCCGAGTTCAAAATTTTCTGTTGTGATTTCGCCTTCATAGGTCGGTATGTCGTTGTCTTTCAGATTAAACTTTATATCAGTATTGATCGATCCCAGGTTTGTACGAATGATTCCTTTTGCAACAAAGTCGGTTAAATATCCAGTAAAATTCCCTTCGTAATATAAATCTCCGAGTCTTTGTAGCTCTTCTTTTTTTAATGCGGATACCGTAGGGGCGAATGATGAAATTTCTTTAAAGTTGGTTAAAGTTCCGGTTGAGTTAAAGATCAGAAACATGTTGTCGAGATCATCGATATCTCTTAAAGAAAGGTCACCTTGTATAAGTGTGTTGTTTGATTTCGCAATCATGTCTCTGATTTCGAAGCGATTTAGCGTGCCGGAAGTTTTTCCGATAAGATCGAAGGTTCTGTTCCAATCTTTAAGTTCTGGCGCAAAAAAGGCGATGTCATCTGAGTGTACTTTGCTTTTGGTAAGTCTGCCCACTACATCAACCCGATTCAGGAAATCATTCATGTCATCTTTGAAATTCCGATACTTCATGGCGTAGTAGTCACCAACTTTACTTTTGTCTGTAAGCAAAGTGAGGTTACTGAATTCCATCATGCTGCTGTCTATGGAAACGTCGGACTCTAGTTTGTTCAATTTAAATCCGCAACGTTCTTTCGCATCCATTTTAAGGTGTGCTTTGAGCGCATCTGGTGTGATGTAAATTCCGGTTAGAATTGCATTTATGTTTGTAAATCGGATGTGCAGTTCATCAAATTTATCTGCGTAAATAGCGCGATCTGTAGGCTCATCGGTAAAAAAGGATCCGTTGGTGATATGAAACGAACCGATTTTAATTTTTAAGGAATCTGAGGATTCTTTTTCTTTTGTATTCTGATGTGCTATTTTTTCCTCTGCTGCAGTTCGTTTACCATCGTAATTCCAAAGGGAGAAATATGGATTTTTTGAATCAATTCTTTCGATTTCAATGGATCCTTTATTAAAGTCTGTTTTTTTTATTTTTAATGACAAATCATCAAACCCCATTTTCATACTTCTCCAATCCAATCATCCACAGTTGAAATTCGAAAATGCTTTAATCGCACGCGATTAATATCGAAACTTACCGATGACTTTGTTTTTTTTGGATTGTCGGAAGTAAATTCATCCAATAGAAATTGATAATTCCAGATTTTTGAATTTCGCTTCATTTTAAGCACGCCGTTTTCCATACGAACGTCCTTAATCGTAAAATGATCTTTTAGGAAAAACCAATTTGTAGCATCTGCTGATGCTTTACCTGCATATAAAAGAGTGTCTCCTGTTTTATCTCGGATTAGTAATTTTTCGAATTGTAGGCTATGGAAAAAGGAGAGATTGACATGTCCGATGC
The DNA here is from genome assembly GCA_039805285.1 of Bacteroidota bacterium. Taxonomy (GTDB): domain Bacteria; phylum Bacteroidota; class Bacteroidia; order Chitinophagales; family Chitinophagaceae; genus Ferruginibacter. The sequence continues at coordinate 1,386 of JBDLUO010000201.1, read as the reverse complement.
TTACTTCTGTACCTAGTTTTTTACTTAGGGAATGAGCGGCTTTTCCTACGAGCCAAGTTTGTACTTTAGGTAGCTGTATCAACCCATAAAGGGATAGGCATAATATGATCAATACGATCAATACACGGGATGATATTTTGAGCGCTTTCTTCAGCGTAGGAGATTATAAACAAAAATAGCCATAAAATGGGTAAGAACCTTTGCCATAGTATTGATTTTAAAGCAAAAAGCGTGCCTTTTCGTCATTTTAGAATCAGTTTTGCTTTGCTTCATTTTGTTTAATTTCACACTCTAAATAAAAACAGAATGAAAAACCTGCTTTTGGGTGTCTTTTTGTGTTTCGGACTTTCCGTATCTGCTCAACTTCCGGTGAGTCCGGATGAGTTTCTAGGTTATCCTTTGGGTACTAATTATACGCCACATCATAAGATTGTGGAATATTTCAGAACGCTTTCCGAGTACAACTTCAGCCGATGTAAATTATATGAATATGGAAAAACCAACGAGGGAAAACCCCTGCAGCTCATGGCCATTTCCTCCGAATCCAACCTCACGAATCTCGAAGAAATCAGAAAAAACAGTCTTCGTCTAACCGGTTTCCTGAAAGACAAACCCGCAGACGAAAAAATGCCTGCCATCGTTTGGCTCAGTTACAACGTTCACGGAAACGAACCCAGCTCTTCCGAAGTGGCAATGAAACTGGCTTATAATCTTTTGCTCGGAACCGATCCCAAATTATCAGCCTATTTAAAAAATACGGTCGTCCTTATCGATCCTTGTCTCAATCCCGATGGTAGAGATAGATATGTAAACTGGTTTAACGGACAAGTCGGAAAAACGGCAGACCCTACACCTTGGAGCAGCGAACACGACGAACCTTGGCCAGGCGGAAGATCCAATCACTATTACTTCGATCTAAACCGCGATTGGGCTTGGCAGTCTCAAGTAGAAAGCAAACAAAGGATGGAAATATATCATCAGTGGATGCCATCCATTCACGTCGATTTTCATGAACAATATCCAGAAAATCCTTACTATTTCGCACCTGCTGCAGAGCCCTATCATAAAGCCATCTCCGAATGGCAAAGGGACTTTCAACAGAAAGTAGGAAAAAACCATTCTCGTTATTTCGATCAAAATGGTTGGCTTTACTTCACCAAAGAAATCTTCGATTTATTCTATCCCGCATACGGCGACACATATCCCATTTTTAGTGGTGCTGTTGGTATGACCTACGAGCAAGCGGGTCATTCTCCGGGTGGACTTTCAATTCTGGTGAAAGAGGATACGCTTTCGCTAACAGACAGAATTGCCCATCATTATACGACAAGCATCAGTACGATCGAGGTAGTTTCGAATCATGCAGCAGAGGTAAACAAGGCTTTT
>JBDLUO010000200.1:0-7498 GCA_039805285.1 Bacteroidota bacterium | reverse complement strand
GATTAAAACCGCGTAATATCAACCGCGGGGTCTCAAACTGAGTATTATAAATCATACTACAATATTACAATAAACAATAGATTGTTTAGGGCGCCATTTCCGGCTATCCGCTTCAATCTCACTGCGTGAGGATTTCCGCTACTATCCGGGGCGCGTAATCAACCTGAAACTATTTCCAAATAAATAGGTATTCCTAAGGTTAGATTCAAAGGAAAAGTGATACCCAAGGCCATGGGAACAAACAAACCCGGATCGGCTTTGGGCGCAGCCATCTTCATAGCCGCTGGCACCGCGATGTAAGAGGCGCTAGCTGCTAAGACTGCAAATACAAAACGATTTCCCAAATCAGCGGTAACGAACTGGCTCAAATAAGCGACAGTTACACCATTGACCAATGGGATAACGATTCCGAATAATGTCATTGACCATCCATATTGTTTGAAAGCTGAAAATCTCCTGGCTGTTACCATCCCCATTTCCAATAAGAATAAGGCAAGAAACCCTTTGAAAATATCTGTTGTAAAAGGTCGAATGCCTTCCGCTTGTTTTGCATCTGCAAAATAACCGATTAGTAAACTACCTAAAATCAATAACACACTTCCGTTGGTGAGAGAATGTTTAATTGTCTGGGCTAAACTGTGCGTGCCAACATTCTCTTTATCAAAACGCATCATTAGAATAACCGCTACCACGATAGCGGGAGCCTCCATCATTGCCATAACCGCAACCATGTGCCCACCGCAAGCGATACTGTGCATTTCCATTACCGCCATAGCCGACACAAAAGTCACAGCACTGACCGATCCATAAGAAGCCGCAACGGCAGCCGCATTCTGCACATCCAGCTTCCATCGCAAAACAAAGAAAGTATACAGCGGAATGAGGGCTGAAATCAGAATTCCAAAAACCAAGGACGACAACACCTCCATGGAAATATGCGCATGCGACAACTCCTGTCCTCCCTTGAATCCTATTGAAAAGAGAAGATAAAGCGCTATGAATTTACTAGAAGATGGAGGGATTTCTAAATCACTTTTTACTGAAACAGCAAGCACACCCAACAAGAAGAACAATATTGTCGGGTTGGTAAGATTCAAACAAACTTCACTCCATTGCATCATTCAAAGAATTTAAATTGTATCCTGAAATCGCATTTCAGTATTTCCGGCTGCAAAGTTGAGCAATATCAATTAATTACATATATTTATATTTGAAATAACATTCATTAAAATAAGTTATGAATTTTACGATACAACAACTAATCATATTTCGTGAGTTGTGCGCTGCAAAGAGTGTAACAAAAACCTCCGAAAAATTGCATCTAACGCAGCCCGCTATTTCGATACAATTGAAAAATCTACAAAGTCAATTTGATCAACCCATTTTTGAAACGATAGGGAAAAAGATTCACATCACTTCATTTGGATCATTGCTTAGTAGCAAAATAGAATCCATTATCAAAGAATTGGAGGATGTACAAATGATGACACAAACCACGACTGGAGAACTTCAGGGCCAATTGAAGATTGCCGTTGTATCTACAGGCAAATATGTCATGCCCTACTTCTTGAGTGACTTTCTTGGCGAGCATTCAGGAATTGAATTGCAAATGGAGGTATCTAACAAACAGCAGGTCATTGAACGGTTAAAAAACAACGAAGTTGATTTTGCTTTGGTTTCCATTTTACCAGAGAAATTAAACCTGACCAAATTGGATTTGGTTGAAAACAAGCTTTACATGATTGGACGTCATCAAGCACAAAAAAAGAATAAATTCAAGACAATGAAGTTGAGCGATTGTCATCCATTGATTTACCGAGAGCCCGGATCAGGTACAAGGCAGACCATGGAAAAATTCATCGAACGCAAAAAAATTCAACCCATCAAAGCCATCGAGCTTACATCCAATGAGGCGGTGAAACAAGCCATACTTGCTGGCATGGGCTATTCCATAATGCCATTGATAGGATTGAGAAATGAACTAAAGAATAAAGAATTAGAAATCATCACAATCCCTGGACTGCCTATCAAAACTACTTGGCAACTGGTTTGGTTAGAAGAAAAAAAAATTAACCCTGTAGCCAAGGCTTATCTTCAATTTGTCTCAGAAAACAAAACGAAAATAGTAAAAAAACATTTTAATAGTATGCATTAAGAAACTTGAATACAACGCTTGTGACAAAGGTTTCCTGTTAGGTCATAAACATAAATTTCCGCATACAATGTCTGATTCAATTTAAAAAGCACATCCACATTTAAATTGAGTGGGAAATGAAGATCTTGAAACAAACTGAAATCTACAGCTTTAGTTTTGCTTTTCTCAGGCAAATCATAATCATTTCTCTTGACGATTTTATCTTGAACATGATTTAGGATACTCGACAAATCTTGAAGAGCCACTTTGGATGAGCCACAAGCACAACGTGCATCGTTGGCGTTGACTGTTATCTCAGCAGTGAAATCGTCCCATTCCTCATTGCAGATGTGTATAAACGCTTTGGTTTTATTCATTGACAGGCAATAGTAAGCCCAATGCAATGATGCGACCTAAACTCGTAATTAAACGATAACATATGTTTACGAAACTATTTATTTTTCTTTATGCGACTTAAGTGAACCGGGCTCACGCCTAAAAAAGAAGCGATCATGTGTTGAGGAACGCGGGTCAAAATGCCCGGAAAAGAAGTTTCAATTTGCGCAAATCGCTCAGCCGATGTCAGTGTATACATCGCCTTGATGCGATCATCGTGGTTCAGAAAATAGCATTCTGCCAATCGTCTGCCCAATTGCTCACCCATAGACAAATTGAGGTAGCCCCAATCTACCGCACTTCTAGACCAAACGATTATCTCCACATCAGAAAGCGCTTGAATACCATAATTTGATTTCGTTTGACGCAAGTAACTCGCGTAGTCTGCAATGAACTGACCTTCTGAGGCAAAATCAATGGTATCCTCTACACCCTCACTGTCCGCGATTGTAACACGCACAATGCCATCATTGATAAAATAAATATCATTGGACATATCACCTGATTTGAGCAGCCAATCGTGTTTTTTGTATTTGCGGAATTCGAAATGCTTTGAAAACGCTTCCCACTCATTGAAGTCGATTTCGACAAATCCATTTACTGTTTGAAAAATCAAATCATTCATTTTCTATATCTGAAATAATTCCGAAATGAAAACATCAAAATTTAAACAGCCACCACAAATGAATCTAAAATTTGAGAAAATAGTTGTCCATGGTTTTGTTTAGTAAATACGGCAATACATTTTGCCCTCTTTTTAAAAAGCCTAGATATCCAAGAACTTATTAGATGAATGAATCTTGGACTTCCAAAAATTAAATATTCCCTCAAAATAACCCGATGAAATAAAATAAAAACTATTTGGCGCAATATTCTTCATCATTCTTAACGCTATCGCTTGTTCGTTTTTGTTATACAAAGCAATTGAATTAAACATTTCCAACTGTTGATAATATCCTTTCCATTCAAATTCGGAGAAGCGAGGAAATTCAGTCAATGCAACCGAAGAGAAGAACAATAAATCCTCCCATAACTCAGCAATTCGCAGAGCATCACAAACAAAATAATGAAATCCAGGAAACTCTCTAAAAAATCCTTGAACATTGCGGCATACCTCGATCTCGACCTTCTTGGCATCCAATACCCAATATCCTCGAGCATTATTCAAATTCGCGACAATTTGCGTGAAGTAAAACCTTCCTAACACAAAAGGATGCAGATTCACCGAATCATCAAACAAATCAGCCGCAAGTTCTGCATGGTAAATCATCTTCACATTATCCCCATTTAAATAAGCCGCGAAAAACAAAATACAATGCGCAAATATTTTATCTGATTTAGTTGTGGAATAATTCAAATAAGCTTCATATCCTTTACTTTGACCGCGCAAGAGAAATTCGTAATCAGGGAAGAGCTCAAAATAAAACTGCCTTCCCTCATCCGTTTGGGCGAGTCGCTCATAAACGGCATCAAATAGTGACTGGTCATTTCTGAGCAGCAAAGCAATTCGTCTACAACTTGCTTGAAATGTTTTATCATCCGGTGAAATATTCTCAAAATGTAAAGGCTGAAAAAATTCCAAAACAAAATCCGCCATTGTATGATTGGATGCCGTTAAAGAACGATAAGTTTCCAAGAAGGATCGAAGAATATCCATTGTGCTATATGAAAATGAGAAGTCAGATTTTTCAAAACCCCAAATTCTCCGAACTGTGCTTGCACTGATGTAAGATTTTGTAACACGGTAAATCAACTCGGCCAGCCTGAAACAGTCTTTAGAAAATTGAATTTTAAAATCTATTCTTTCCTCAATCTCCTTTCTCAAAGATTTCAACTCCTCGACACTCACCTTATTTCTTTTCCGGGCCATACACAAAACTATACATTACAGATAAATTTAAATTTGAAAAAAATTAATGGTAATTAATGGGATAAAAGATTTGAATTCGAAAATCTACATTCGTGTGAACAATAAAAAATCTTGACAATGGCCCTAAAAAAACTAAGAGAATCAGCTCAAAAAACAAAAGATGGTAAAGTTGATTTAAGAACCAAAGAAGGCAAGGAAGTAGCTAAGCTACGTGAAGAAAGAAATGAGAAAAGAAGAGAGAGAAAAGCCAATAAAAAATAATCACATGGCCTTGCATACGATTGTTATTGGCACATCCAAATCCAAAAACCAAAATGGTTATTACATCGAAGCTAAAGATAAATTCTGGGGGTTACTTTTCAAAGGAGGAGCCACTCCACGGTTATATGAACCTTCAGAATTTAGGCTTCTATCAGATCTTCATGGTATAGGATTTAGCGAGCTCGCCTTTGAACAATCTCATTTTGGTGATAATGAATCAAGAGCCTTCTCCAACGATCAACAATTGAAAAATGAGATTGATGTATTAACGGCTGGAATACCTCTATTAATGAATCACTTGGACAAAGTGAAACCCAAAAGAATTGTATTCAACGGCAAAACAGCAGCATCCCTTTTCCTTCAATTCATAGATAAGAAAGAAATACTCGAGGTAAACGCGAAGCATATCAATCAAAAGGGACTCAACTATGGCAACATCGGGGTATGGAACGGCATTGAAATGTGGATGATGCCTAACATGTCCGGTGCCGCAGGCAAGAGCTGGAAAGATGAGCAAGGGGAGCTGAAGTGGCTTTCATTCTGGAAGCTAATCGCTCCAGAGTGTAAGGCCAAAAAACCAGCCTGGATTTGGATAAGTCTTTTCATTCTCATCATCATCACAACAATCATTTTCTTAAAAAAATAAATTATGGCAAGAGAACTTTCAATGAATGGAAACACCAAATTAAAATCCATCATGCAAGAATTCAACGATCGTTTTCCATTTTTAATTCTGTTTTTGCATGCTTCCAGTGAGCGTGAGAAAAGCACAAAACAAATTTTGGATCCTGAAAAAACCATTGCTGAAGTTCGCGAAAAAAAATCTTCTGACGACGCACTAATCCGTGGAGGGCAAAAAGTGAAAAATCTTGAAAAAATGATGGATGATCATTTTGGTCTTTATTGTCAAGTTGGATATCGTGACGCTGCAGGAAAAGCATTCTATACAGCCACTGAAAAAACGGATAATATGACCTTGAGAGAACTCAACGAATACGGCCAATCTCAGGGTTGGAAGAAAGGGGAGTGGAAATAAGTAAACTACCATGTCAGCAAACAAAATTCGAATCGAAGGTTTAAAAAGAGAAATTGACTACATCAAGAAAGCGATATTGATGAACAAAAACTCTCTAGATGCCAAGAAAAAAGACACAGTTCGGGTCAAAGAAAGGTACAAATCTTCTATGTCTAGAGCAGACAGCAAACAAAAAGCAACACTCCGAATTTCGAAAACGAGAGAACTTGATCACTTAAAGAAAGAGATGGATGCCATCAAAAAACAAGTTGCAGACAAGAAAGGCCAAATTGCAAAAAAACGATTGGAGATTAGTAAACTGAAATAGCCGAGTTGCGGCTATTTCTTACTCTATCGATAATATCTGCATTCGCATATTGTCTCGCACAATTGTTTCTCCCAGCCCTTTCCCCATCATCAAACTCCCCAATGGCGAAGCACCACTCAAAACAAAACAAGTCTCACCGTTCACAGCTATCTTACCCAAAGATGTGATTAAATAATACCAACCTGTTGTCGTTTGAACCAACGAGCCCAATTGCACCTGACTCGATTCAGACATACGTTCCGGATTGTACTTTTCAACTTCTGACAACTGTCTTCTCCCCTCTTCCAATTGCTTGGCCAATTTCTCCATTTCCAAATGAACCATCGCTCCCGCCGTTTCATGCTTATCTCCAGCCGAACTTTTGCCTTCTTGCTGGTTGCTCTCCAAAAGCTCATTCCAGGCCTGCTGCAACTCTCCAACCCGCTCGTGCAATTGCGCCAACAACGCTCGGTATACTTCCTCCTTTTTCATTTCAAATTTTATGCGCCTTTTCCGGCTATCCGCTTCAATCTCACTTCGTGAGGATTTCCGCTACTATCCGGGGCGATAGGTTGATTGATTCATATCAATTATTTACCGTTCCATCCATCGCGAACGCCTGCAGCTACAGCATCATTGGTTCCTACCTCCATTCCAAAACAAGCCGCAACAATTGCCAAATGGATAACCATCCAAGCACGTTGCCACAATGGTCTTTCTTTCCAAGTAACGTCCTGATCAAAAGGATCGAATGCCAGTGCAATCCCTAAATACATCGCGGCATCACCCCAATGTTGCTTGAAAAGGATTGAATAGAAACCAAAAACTACAAATCCGAAATAAAGGAATCTATTAAAGGATGGAGAAATCTTTTTTGCCATGGCTCATGTTTTTGAAAGCCAAATTTAATTATCTAAACTAAGATTACCGATGTTAAATTATGGCAATAGGATTTAATCAAATCTCTCGTTGTTCTAAAAGACTTCATCACTTCTTCTTCTGAACCTGTGGCTTTTGCTGGGTCCGGAAAATTACAATGCAGTCGCACAGCTTGAGAGGGGAAATAAGGGCATCGCTCCTTCGCATGATCACACACTGTTAATATCAAATCAAATGGAATTTCAGCATACTCATCGACATGGTTGGATGTATGATGGGAGATGTCAATTCCATCTTCTGCCATAATCGCAACAGCACGAGGATTCACCCCGTGGGTTTCTACACCAGCGCTGTATACATTGGCTACATTACCAAAAAAATGTCTCAGATATCCTTCGGCAATCTGACTGCGGCAACTGTTTCCAGTGCAAAGGACCAATATATTCTTTTTACTTTCCATACCATTTTTTCTTTAAATACAAACTCCATTTCACCATCAATATCAATGCTGGAACTTCCACCAAAGGACCAATTACACCGGCAAAAGCTTGTCCTGAATTGACCCCAAAAACGCCAATAGCAACAGCAATTGCCAGTTCAAAATTATTTCCAGAGGCCGTAAACGAAACAGCCGCA
>JBDLUO010000199.1:0-15507 GCA_039805285.1 Bacteroidota bacterium | reverse complement strand
TGAATGAATTTAATTTTTTCTCCCAATTCAATGCTGTTAGTCACTACCAATCCTGCAATTAAATCGCTGTGTCCGGCTAGGTATTTTGTGGCGGAATGTATTACAATGTCTGCACCTAAATCTATTGGTTTTTGCGCAGCGGGAGAAGCAAAAGTGTTGTCTACACACAACAAAACATGATTTGACTTTGCAATCTTTGAGATCAAAGCTATATCTGATATTTTCAATGTAGGATTGGTTGGGCTTTCAATCCAGATTAACCTGGTTTTTGAAGTAATGGCAGCAGCAACATTTGCTACATCCGTGGAATCAACATAATTTACCTTAATTCCAAATTTTTCGTAAATATGGGTAAACAATCTAAACGCACCTCCATAGATATCATCAACGGCTATTATTTCATCCCCTGATTTTAGTAATTTAATAACCGCATCTATTGCGGCAAGTCCACTGGAAAACGCGTAGCCATTTTCCCCATTTTCTAACTTAGCCATCAAATCTTCAAGAACTTTTCGAGTTGGATTATTACTTCGAGCATAGTCATACCCCTTGTTCACACCGGGTCTCTCTTGTACATAGGTGGATGTTTGGTAAATAGGGGTAGAAATTGCTCCTGTTAATTCGTCAACCGGAATGCTGTGCAGGATTTTTGTAGTTTCTTTCATTTTTGTTTTTGATTTAAATTGTTAAACATTTTTTATTCTGTTCAAATCAACTTATCCAAAAACGCTAGAAGAAATCAACTTATCGGAATGGCTTTAAAACAAAAAAGCTCTTCCGACAAGTCAGAAGAGCTTTTAATTTATTTATCCCCTTGAATCGGGAAATTAAAATCTTTTTCTAACTTATCTTTCTCCGATTTCTCGGAGTTGAATTTGGCACCTTCCCACTTTCGTGGAGGTTGTCAAGACTTCATCGGGTCAATTCCCTCTGTCTTTCTGGATAAGAAAATATGTTAAGAACGAGATGCAAAGCTAAAGATAAAATTCAAATACAAAAATATTTTTCAGGGGAGACGCATTTTTAGCACCGTATACAATTTAGAACGTCATCGTTTTATTATGTCTATATCTGCCTGATTGTTGCTGTAAAAAAGGATAAACCTTGTTCCATGAAAGAGAAATGTTGACATCTTTTTTTCTGAACAAAAGTATGCTTTACATGGTTTAACACACAGAATCAAGGCTAACGAACATATGTATTAATACGTTTTCGGAGTTTTAAGATCACATGTTTTCAAGTTGAACATTACATTTCCTTCAACTGCTTTAACCAGCCAGATTGTAAAGGAATTTTACATTTTTTCTTCCTTACTTTATCGCTTTTGAAAGAAACAGATCCAGCGCTTCCTCGCGAAGCTCTGTAGCGATGATTTTACCTGTTGGATCCAGCAACACATTGTAAGGGATGCCATCAAATCCATACATAGGAACCACAAGAGAACTCCATCCTTTAAGGTCGCTTATATGATCCCATTCCAATTTATCTTTCTTTATGGCTTCTAGCCAATCATCCTTGTCTTCATCCAGAGACACGCCCAATATGGTAAAGTTTTTGGATTTGTATTTTTGATATGCAGCCACTACATAAGGATTTTCACCACGACAAGGTCCGCACCAGCTCGCCCAAAAATCAACCAAAACATATTTGCCTTTATAGCTGCTAAGTGAAACCGCTTTTCCTTCGCGGTTAGGGAGCGTGAAATCTGGTGCCATGCTGCCAACCCCAGGTTTTGCCGCTGCCTGTGGCTTGGGCTTTTCCAATCCAGTTAAATAACTTTCATATTTTTTCATCACTTCGTTTAATCCCCCATGCTTCGAAAAGCGCTTGCTCAACCCCGACGTCGCTTTTTTCAATTCCGGCGTACTGAATTCGTTTGCAAATCCCAAAGCAAACAAACTCACTATCGGATCCGAACATGTATCGATAAATTGAATCATGAAAGATTTATAAGCGGCTTTCTCTTTTTCAAAAGCCGATGTAGAAACCAATCGCAAACTGTCGTTTCCAGAAACCATCCCCGCTTCCGCTGCTTTTTCTTTTTCTCGAACAAGCAACTGCTTCGTTTCAAGTGAACGAATAAAGGCTAGAAAAATCTGATTCGAAGGTGAACTTATTTCGATAGACTTTAATCCACTGTCACTGCCATCTGCTGTAAATGAAACCTCATCTTGATCATTCAAAATCAGATACATGTTCTTGTTTTTTTCCAACCTTATCCGAAATAATCCTTCTTCCATGGATTTCCCCTGTAGCGTAAAACTGCCATTCGTAATCATGGCGGTATCCATCACTTGCGGCGGATTCTCGGAAAAGGGAAGCATCTCCAGATATATCTGCTGGTTTTCGACATTCTTGATTTTACCATTGATGGTAAATTGTCCATTTTCGTTTTTATTGCCACAGGCAGTCAATATAATTGCTACAGCAATGAAAAGGATACTAAGTGTTTGTTTCATAAAACGGGATGATGAATTGATACAATAAAAGTATGACACTCAAAGGTAAGACTACATTTTACAAAATGAAACGCATAACGGACATTATAACATCTTTATCTCTTTCGAATTGGCGCTTACATTTGTTATGCTGACCGAATTTTGTGAAATATTACTCATAACGGGTTTGTGATTTCCGTTTTACTTTACAGCCTTCTCATAAATATCTTTCCGTTTCCTTTGTTTTCTGTTAAACCAAAACCCCTGTTTTTCCGGTAGTTTTTGTATGTGTCTTTTTGGAAATGGTTGTTTTATTTATTTCCAATTTGTATTCCCTGTTAAAAGCTTCCTGAGAAACTTTAAAATATTCAGATAGTTTTCGAATTACTTCTTTCGACAAACCCTTTTTGTAGTGAAGAATTTCCGAAACAAGGCCTTTACTTATTCCCAATAATTCACACAAATCCTTTGCTTTAATGGAGTGGTCTTTCATTAGCGCATCCAAAATACGAACTGGATCTACCTCATCAAATGTGTTATGCTCTTCATCCCATTTTTCAATCAATAAGGTGAGCAATTCAATTTCATCTTGAATTGGTTTACTTTTGATTTTCATGCTTTTTTCCAAAAGTGTTTCAAGCTGAATACAATATTGCTTGTATTGTGCTTTACTTTTGATGATGGTATATTTCATCGTCATTGTCTTTTGTTGATTGAATATCGGTTAACTGTACTAAAAGTCAGAACGAGAATGAAAGCGAGAGCAATCATGAAGTTCTGACTTTTTTCTTCGCTTTCGTTCTGATTCTCGCACTGATTAAATCAAATTATTTTTTCCAGCCAATTTTCTATCGAATTTCTACTCCTTACATGAACTGAAGCAAAGTCTTCCAATGATTGTCTCTTAATCAAGTGAACCCTCATTTTATGGTGTTATAAAACTAATAAAAAGTTCTCAAAATGAGAACATTAAAGTTTGTCTTTCCAAGTTCTATTATTTTGAAATACCTATTTTCCTTCGGAAAATTCAGCCAAATAGGTTAGATAGCAAGAAATATAAACTTGAGTTTCATTTCTTACACTGATTCTTTTTCAGTGATGGTTTGGGAGGTAAAAGCCATAGAAAAACTACGTTTTTAAAAATATCTATTCCAAGCTTAATTACTAAATTAATTAGCATACATTTACTAAATAAATGAGCAAAATAAAATCAAAAACATATGGAAATAGAACAATTTTATGCTGCCGGATATCAGGGTAGCAAGCAATTCAAGCAACTGGATGTGCCCAATGCGGACGCCACCGGATTTGGATCTCCTACGGATGATTATATGGACCGCGGCATCGACTTAAACCAACAGTTGGTGCGGAACAAACCCGCCACTTTTTTCATGCGGGTTCAGGGACATAGCATGGTCAACGCCTGCATTCATGATGGTGATATCGTTATTGTCGATCGAAGCGTCAAACCCATTAGCGGAAAAATCATCATCGCAGTCGTAGATGGCGAGATGCTTATTCGTCGGTACGAACGGACCATAAATAAAGTGCGGCTCATTCCGGAAACACCCAAGCTTTCTCCCATGGAAATCAGTGAATACAGCGATTTCAGCATTTGGGGCGTGGTGACGTATGTGATTAAAGCGATGTAGTTCGAACATTCAAACGCCAAACAACTAAATCGCATACGTGAAGCATTGGTCTTTTCTCTTCATTTCTTTGTCTGTTGGCGTTGGTCTCTGACCGCGCCTAAAAACTCAAAGAAAAATCAGTACCCAGCTTTTTTGATTTTGAAATGTCGCAGGTGACCTTTCGGTACACCAGCGACAGCAGCAAACCCGATCGCTCCGCGCGTTTTGCCTGGCTCACGCGCACATCCGAAATGAATAAATGTATGAATACGGTATACTACGTTGTCTTCAATCAAAAATACTAAATCATAAATCTTAAATCCGCGCAGCGGAAACAACAAACAACAAACAACAAACAACAAACAACAAACGTTCCCCATGAAAGCCATCGTAGATTGTAACAGTTTCTATGCCGCTTGTGAGCGACTTTTTAAACCGGTACTCCACGGCAAACCGGTTGTCGTCCTAAGCAACAATGATGGCTGTATCGTATCCCGAACCGATGAGGCAAAAGCGCTGGGCATTCGCATGGCTGGACCCTTTTACCAAAACAGAAAAGAAATTGAAGAAAACAAGGTCGCCGTCTTTTCGAGCAACTACCACTTATATGGCGACCTCAGCAATCGCGTGATGGATACCCTGCGTTTGCTATCCCCCTCCGTAGAAGTCTACTCGGTAGACGAATGCTTTCTGGATCTCAGTGGCATCGAACCTTCAAAACTCCATGATTATTCTCTTTACCTCAAACACACCACAGAACTTTGGACCGGCATCCCCGTATCCGTCGGCGTCGCACCAACAAAAGTCCTTTCCAAACTCGCCAATAAACTCGCTAAAAAAGACAAAATCGGCACCCGTGGCGTAATGGTACTACAAACCCCCGAACAACAAATGGAAGCACTTATGCGCACCGAAATAGAAGATGTTTGGGGCGTCGGTGCCGCTGGATCCCGAAAATTAAGGATGTTCAACATCAACACCGCTTGGGATCTGAGAAACATGAACGAAGACTGGGTCAGAAACAATCTCGGTGGAGTAGTAGGCGTAAGACTCCTCAAAGAATTGAAAGGATTGCCCTGTATCGATATGAAAGACCCGCTGTTAAAAAAGAAAGTAATCGCCACCACCCGAATGTTTGGGAAGCCGGTATATGAACTCAGAGAACTCAAAGAGGCCGTTGCCACCTATGTATCCCGAGCCACAGAAAAACTCCGCCGTCAACAATGTGCTGCCCGTGCCATCTCTGTATTTATCGTATTCAACAACCGAAAAATCAACCAGGAATATGAACCTTCCTCACGTTCTCTTTCTTTCTGCATGCCGGAAGCAACATACCTTACCCATCAAATTATCGGATACGCTATGGCGTTAGTAGAAGGACTTTACCGCGAGGGAGATAAATACATCAAGGCCGGTGTTATTCTCAGCGAAATCGTTCCTTGTGGCAGTGTTCAGTTCAATCTTTTTACAGAACCCGAATCTGCAGAAGTACAAAAACTCATGCACATCATGGACAACATCAATTTTGGCATCCGCGACGATATGGTCAAATTCGCCGTAGCCGGAACAACAAGAAACTGGAAAATGCGCCAGGAAATGAGAAGCCAGAGGTTCACCACACGTTGGGACGAACTTTGTAAGGTAAAATAAAATGTGTTGAGTAAAAATAGATCGATCAACGGTTGTGAGAAGGGAACAATCCACGCAATCCCATGTCTACCACCTGTTCATTACCAGCATCCACATCCCATCTTCCATTTCCATTCGCGTCGACCCACTCAAAACTGTTGTTGACAGATAAATTCATGTCTATCACCACATTGCTTGTTTCATTTCCAGTAATCACAAGTGGAGTAGAAAAGCCTCCGGTGACCAAACAAGAACCGGCCGGAATCGGAGAGGTGTTGAACAATGGATTGGGAACCGTGGTTGCTCCGGGAGGCGCCTGTCCGACATTCACCCCATTGATGGTTTCAAATCCCCAATAGCCCTGAAGTTTATTGGCGTTAACGGCAACTGTTTCATTTTTAATCTTGAATTGTCTCAGATAGGTATTGTATCCAACAAAACTGGCAAGCGTTCCCGTGTATGCTTGTCCGTTATAGTAAAACTTCACATCATAATTCTGATAGCTGAGTGAAAGTCGAGCCCATTGATATGAACCGGGATTGAGACTGCTTAAAGGCAATTCCAAAAACACATCACCGGGGGTAACGAGTTTCGATTGATCAAAATCAATGGCGGTACTTCCACCCAAGGTAGTTTCGGGTGCATGATACAACACAGCGCCTTCTCCCAATCGTGTCGTTCCGCTGGTTGTCAACTCCAGATAATGAGCAGAAATTTTGTTGAACAGCGGATGTTGTCCCGAATGTCCCGAAGGCATGCCTACAGGTTGTCCGTTATTGCCCAAACGACCCAAAGTAGAATCCACTTTTATTTTGATGATCAGTTTTGGAATATTTGCCTGTTCTGATTTTTTACAGGAATGAAGCATAAAAATAGATCCGGCACAAATGAACAGCATCAGGATTTTCTTTCTCATGAGGATGAAATTATGGGTAAACAGACTGAAATTTTAAACAAAACAAAATATCGTGAATCAAAATAAGTTTTATTGACCGATTTCTGACTAAATATGTTTTGAAGAAAGCTAATTTTGCAAAAAAATAACCATGAATATCCGAATAGAAGCGATTAAAAAAGAAATTCAACCTCTTTGTGATCAAATTCTCAATCATAATTTATATGCGTCTATAAAGACCATAGAAGATCTTCGGGTTTTTATGAAATACCATGTGTATGCGGTATGGGACTTCATGTCGCTCTTGAAATCTCTCCAAAATAATCTTACCTGCACAACCATTCCTTGGTATCCTGTAGGTTCGCCCGACACCCGCTTTCTCATCAACGAAATTGTTGTGGGAGAGGAATCGGATGTGGACATGAACAATGTTCGTAAAAGTCATTTTGAAATTTATATCGATGCAATGAATCAAGTGGATGCCGACCACAATGGCATACTTCAATTCATAGATCAACTAAAAAAAGGATCTGATTTTACAACAGCTTATGCTTCGTCTAATGTGCCCGATGCGGCAAGACAATTTGTAGATCAAACATTTTCCATCATAAACAGCGGAGAGGTACATTCTATGGCTGCTGCGTTTACATTCGGACGTGAAGATTTGATTCCAGGCATGTTTATGTCGATGGTGAATGATTTACACGATCATAATCCAAATACCATTTCCATTTTCAAATATTATCTAGAGCGTCACATTGAAGTGGATGGCGACCATCACAGTCATTTGGCAATTGCTATGACGGAGCAGCTTTGTGGTGAGGATGACGCTAAATGGAAAGCCGCAACAGAGGCTTCCGTTGCGGCTTTGAAAAGCAGAATCTCGCTTTGGGACGCTGCCCTTAACGAGATTCTGAATTGATTTTTTATTTCCTGTTTCCGTCTACATCCAATTCAATGATAGGATATCCGAATTTCTTCAATCCTTCCATGATTTTGGCTTTGTCTCCTACAAGAAGAATGTTGAGGTTATTGGTCTGTAACCATTTTTTAGCTAAGGCATCAGACTGACTCTTGTTCATCTCGCTCAAGATTTTGTTTTGAACATCAACGTAAGTTCCTTCTAGGTTGTATTCCAAAAGGCGAGCTACGAATCCTGATTTTTGAGATGGAGTCTCATACAACAATGCATCACGTTGTCCGAGTGCAGATTTGGTAAACTCCAATTCTTCTGCAGTGATTCCGCTTGCTGCATAGGTGTTGATCTCTTTCATCACTTCGGTAAGTGCGCTATCTGTAGCATCTGCGCGAATTCCAGAGCTGAATGTATATTCTACATAATATTTATTTCCAGAGAAGTTCGATCTGGCACCATAGGTCCATCCTTTATCTTCTCTCAAATTCAAGTTTAAACGGCTGTTGAAGTTTGCGCCAAGCACATAATTCATCAAGTCGCTCTTATAGAACTCTCCAGTAGGATCGTATGCCAAATCCAATACTTTTCCGATTCTGAATTCGGTTTGTGCCGCTTTGGGAATGTCTACCAAATAAATGGTTGTACTGCCTTTAGTAGGTTCTGCTTTTGGCTTCTTTAATGCGATTTTCTTATTCGGCAATTTGTTCAAGAAATTCAACTTCGGCATGATGTCGGCTTCAGTAACATCACCTACGATAACCAGCTTTGCGTTCTGTGTGGTCATGTAGTTGTCGTAGTAATTTTGTATATCAGCAAGGGTAAGATTCTTCATCGTGTATTCGGTACCGTTATCGCTCATACCAAGGATGTTATCGTTACCGAAACTGATTTTATCATACACATTGCTTGCAATGGTAGATGGCTGAGATTTAGATTGCTTGAAGCTCTCCATGGCTTGTTTTTGCAATCTATTGAAGGCATCTTGAGAGAAGTTCGGATTTAACATGCGTTCTTCGAGCAATGCCAATGTTTTATCTAAATTCTTTTTCAAAGATTGAACACTGAATCTCATTCCATCGAATGTGTTGCCAACGCTGATGCTGCTTCCCAACTTTTGCAATTCCACAGCCATTTTTTCTGCTGTGTAATTTTTGGTGTCTTCGTTCAGCATGCTGCCCACCATTCCGGCAAGTCCGATTTTAGCCGTATCTGATGATTGCGCAAGGTGTCCGCCGGGTATGGTGATCGAGATGTTTACCAATGGAAGTTCGTCGTACGAAGCACCAATTGCATTGATTCCGTTTGACAATTTTTTCTTCCAATATTTTGGAACTTTTACTACTGGATTCTTACCTGGCGCAGGCATTACGCTTCTGTCGAAATTGTCTTTGCCTTTGTTGTAGGATAGTCCATCATAACCATAATTTGGTCTTACATATTGCGTGGTATCAACAGTATAATTGTTTGCCAAAGCAGGTCCGTTTTTATCTGTTTTGGTCAGTACACTTACGGTAACGCTTGGTTTGTTTTTGATGTATTCGTTATATACGCGCAACACATCGGCTTTGGTAACAGATAAGTACATATTGATCATCGGACCAATCATATTTGGATTACCAGCAAATGTTTGGAATGCCGCAAGTTGAGACACTTTTCCTGAAACGCTTTGCAATCCGTTGATGTATTGGGCTTCAATCGCACCTTTGAATTTTTCGATGTCTTCATCAGTTACGCCTCTTTTTTCGAAAGTGAGCAAAGACTCTTGATATAGACTGTCCATCGCAGTAAGTGATTTGCCAGGAAGGGGAACCATTTGAATAGAGAATTCACCTGCAAGCTCCGACAAACGACTGCTTGCACTGGCTTGTAATGCTTTTTGTGTTTTCACCAATTGCTGATACAAAACAGAGGTTTTTCCTTGTCCAAGAATTTGTGCAAGACAAGAAAGCGCACCCATGTCGGGGTGATAATTGGGAACAGTTGGATAGGTTTTCATCAACAAGGGAACGCGTGCGTAATTGTCGACATAAGAAACATATCTGTCTTTTTCTAAAGTTACTTGTGGAAGGATGGTTCTGCTCACTTCCGGTCCTCTTGGAATTGATCCAAAATATTTTTCTACCCATTTTAAAGTTTCAGCAGGAGTGATATCTCCACCGATGGTAATAGTTGCATTGTTTGGTCCGTACCAACGCAAAAAGAAGTTTTTAAGATCTTCTACGTTTACGCGATTTAGGTCTTCTACATAACCGATGGTCAACCAGCTGTATGGATGTCCGTATGGGTACATGTTTTTGCTGCTGAATTCGTTCACCAATCCATATGGACGATTATCGTAATTCTGTCCGCGTTCGTTTTTAACGGTACTGCGTTGAACTTCGAATTTCTTTTGGGTTACCGCATCCAGGAAAAAGCCCATTCTGTCTGCTTCCAGCCAGATCATTTTTTCGAGCTGGTTGCTGGGAACGGTTTCATAGTAATTGGTTCTATCTTGGTTGGTGCTACCGTTGAGCGTACCGCCGGCTGCGGTGATGATTTTAAAATGTTGCTCATCGCCAACGTGGTCACTTCCTTGAAACTGCATGTGTTCGAAGAAGTGCGCAAATCCGCTTTTCCCGATTTCTTCGCGTGCGCTACCTACGTGGTAAGTAACATCTACGTGAACAATAGGATCACTGTGATCTTCATGTAACACTACAGTCATGCCATTAGGCAAAACGTATTTTTCGTAAGGGATGATGATCTCATCGCTTTTTTTAGTCACCTTTTCGATCATTTTGGTTTGTCCAAATGCGACAGGCGACAAAAGACAAGTGGCGACAACTGCCGACAATACTTTTCTCATTGTTTGATGTTTGGTTGAATGAAGAACAAAAGTAAGCAAATGTGACTCCTACTGAGGGTGTTGAGGGTCAATTTTTTGGTAAAAAAAGCCCTGAACAAGTCGGGGCCAGGAATAAAGTAAATATGTGAATGTTTAATCTCTGCTGCTGATTTTATGAACGTGATAAAATTCTTCAAAAATCATCCATTTTTGGAGTTTAACATATTGCCAGGTCCGTTTTTACAAATCTTCTTGTTTATCATCCCAAATTTCAACGAATTCGTCAAGTTTGGATTGTAGTGTTTTTTTATTGGGTAGTAGTCGTTCGTATTGACTTACCATTGCTGGCGAAAGATTTCGGTTTAAGGCATATTCCACAACTTCATCGTCCTTGCCTTTGCATAATAAAATACCAATACTTGGGTTTTCCTTTTCGTTTTTTACATCCCTATCCAATGCCTCTAAATAAAAATCTAACTGCCCCAGGTGTTCTGGCATAAAGTCGGTAGTTTTCAATTCAAAAGCAACCAAGCATTGCAAGGTTCGGTGATAAAATAACAAATCAAAAAAAAAATCTTTATTGCCTACCTGCAAACGATATTCCTCACCTACAAACAAAAAATCTTTACCCAATTCCAGTAAAAATATTTTCATTTGTTTAATCAAGCCTTTTAATAAATCAGCTTCATTGTGATGCTCAGGTAGGTTTAAAAAGTCAAGTACATAACGTTCTTTAAAAACATCTTCAAAGCCTTTTGGTAAAACTCTCACCAGCGGTGAGAGTTTTGTATCACTTAGCACTGTGCGTTCCTAATATGATGCATTTATTTGTCTTTCGAGCTCTCTTTTCGTATAGTTTTCTTTTTTGCAAATATGTAAATAAAAGGCCCTTTCTTCATTTGATTTGCACCGCGAAAATATAATGCTGTTGTGAGTCCAGCTTAAATCTCTACATAATGATGCAAGTTTTGGTAAATCACAATATGTCTCATAAAATTGTTTCATTCGCCAAAGATTCTTATCACTGAATCCTTTCAACTCCGGATGATGTTGTTGAATAAATGAGGCCAATTGGCTTACTGTTGATTTCCCCCATCCTTCTCTTTTTGTTCGGGATGTGATAAATTTCCCAATCTCCCAATATAGATTAATCAATACTGTATTTACTGTCTTATAGGCCTGCTTTCTTGCTTTCTGAATGAGGTGTACTACCTCCGAAAATTGATGTTGTGGTATCATTTTATGTTAATGACTAGATGAGAAATTTAAAATATAGCCCATCAATTTATATCTTTTTTAAAACGCTGTAGCATCAATGAAAACAATTAAGGATAGCTTAAATTATAACATGGGTTTTAAAAATTATCTCAAAGATTATTTCTCTATTTTACGTTAATCAATTAATTATTTATGATTCGTTAAGTAATGACAAAGTCGAATTCTGCTAAAGAACCTTTCCTTGTGTATCTTATCCAAAAAAATTTCAACAAAAAAAGCCCCGAACAAGTCGGGGCCAGGAATAAAGTAAATATGTGAATGTTTAATCTCTGCTGCTGATTTTAGAAAGCAAACGAAGCATTTCAAGATACAACCAAACGAAAGTAACCATTAGTCCGAATGCACCATACCACTCCATGTATTTCGGAGCTCCTGCGGCAGCACCTTGCTCAATCATATCAAAATCCAAAATCAAGTTCAATGCTGCAATCACCACAACACCCAATGAAAAAAGGATTCCAAATGTAGAACCTTCATGTAAAAAGCTCATGTTATTGATTCCAAACATGCTGAGAATCCAAACCAAAAGGTAAAAAACAGCGATTCCCATAGTTGCTGTCATCAATACAGACTTAAATCGCTCAGTGGCTTTGATGATGCGGAAGCTATAGAGGAAATACATGCTCACACCCACGCCGAAGGTGAGTCCAACCGCATTGGCAACCAGGCCTGGGAATCTTGCCTCATACATTGCAGAAATTGCTCCTATGAAAAGTCCTTCTAATAAAGCATATAAAGGAGCAAGGAATTTCGCCCATTCTTTCTTAAACATCATTACCAGCGCCACAACAAATCCACCAATTGCACCACCTAAAACCAATCCCATGGTGTTAGAACCGAAATTAGCCACCTCTTTCCAAGCGTAAAAGGCAGTTCCCATCAGCATAATAAGCATGAAGCCGAACTTGTTTAATGTACCACGTACAGTCATAACCGTATCGGATGACCCGATGTGGATCACGGTATCTCTGAATTTTCCCTCGGAAAGGGTAGGGTTTCCTGATTTAAATATCGACATAGTTGAATTATTTTTTTAAAGTTATTGATTTTTTTGAAGGATGGGCTCAGACCGGACAAATTTTAGCAAATGCATGTTACCTTTGGCCCCATGAATCAATTGTTGGAACGCATTGCCGAAATTAAGTCGGCTATGGAATCGGAAAAGGTAACCGATACCGCCTCTTTGGAAGCTTTCAGGATTAAATACCTGGGCACAAAGGGTCTGGTTAAAGCGGTGATGGGAGAAATGAAAAATGTACCTGCAGATCAGAAAAAAGAAGCGGGCATGTTGTTGAATGAGTTGAAAATCTTCGCTGACTCCTATTTTGAAAAAATTGGTCAGGGCTTGGGAAGTGATTCCGGAACTGCATCTGAAATGCTAGATCTAAGTTTACCCGGAGAAAACCTCCCATTGGGTACCCGTCATCCCATCAGTTTAATTCAACAAAAAATCATTCGCATTTTCGAAAAAATAGGTTTTTCTGTAGCTGAAGGTCCTGAGGTAGAAGATGACTGGCATAATTTTTCGGCATTGAATCTGCCCGAGGACCATCCTGCCAGAGACATGCAAGACACTTTTTACATCTCAAAAAATCCGGATTGGTTGCTCAGAACCCATACCAGCAGTGTACAGATTCGCGAAATGCAAAAAGGGAAACTTCCACTTCGCATTATTTGTCCGGGTAGGGTTTATAGAAATGAAACAATTTCTGCGAGAGCGCACTGCTTTTTTCATCAAGTTGAAGGCTTGTATATCGCCGAAAATGTATCGTTTGCCGACCTGAAACAGACCCTGCACTATTTTGTAAAAGAGATGTTTGGTGATTCGGTGGGCGTTCGTCTCAGACCATCTTATTTTCCCTTTACGGAGCCGAGTGCCGAAATGGACATCAGTTGTTTGATCTGCAAAGGTTCGGGTTGCAACGTATGTAAACATTCTGGCTGGGTAGAGATTTTAGGCTGCGGAATGGTTCATCCCAAGGTATTGGAAAACTGTGGCATAGATAGTAATAAATATACCGGATTCGCATTCGGAATGGGCGTAGAGCGTATTACCATGCTAACGTACCAGGTCAAAGACCTTAGGTTGTTTAGCGAAAATGATGTGCGATTCCTCAATCAGTTCACTTCTATCCAATAATAAAAAATAAATTCACCTTTTTTGGATGCCCCATTCCACACAATTTGCTTGGTGCATCCAATTTGAAAAATCTAAACACAATAAAAAATGAAAAAAGTCTTTTTGACGATTGTCGCCTTTCTTGCACTGGCAGCAGGTTTCGCACAAAATGCTTCCGTAAAATGGGGCGAGGAATTTAAAATGCAAAAAGGAAGCACAGATCTTTCGGTTATTTATGCTGATGCTTCTGGTGTTTATGTGAAAGAATCGCACATGGCACTGAAGTCTTATTTTGTAGTAGGAGCTACAATGAGAGAGTCTGCCGCTTTAATTAAATTAAACAAAGACCTTAGCGAAGAATATCGCCAAGATTTCAACAAAGAACTGAAGGGCAAAGATTTCGAAAGATTTTTCTTTTTGAAAGACAAGCTGTTCTTGCTTGCTACAGAGTATAATAAAAAAGAGAAAAAACTGACTTTATTCGCAGCGCCTGTCGATAAGAAGAATGGAGAACTTTCTGGCGAATGGAAAGAATTCACCAGCTGGCAAAAAGACGATAAAAGAGACGACATCAACTTTAATGTAACCTATAACTCAGACAGCACCAAGATGGTGATTGTGAGCAGCATTGAAGGAAAAGAAAAAAACAATTATGAAGTGAGACAGTTCGATAATACTTTGAAGCAAGTGGCAAAACCAATTGCCATGACCAATGAATTCGAGCCTAAGACTTTTCAGCTCGAAGATGTGTTGTATACCAGCAACGGCAATGTGGTACTTGTAGGTCGTGTGTATGAGTATCAAGAAGGGAAAAAGAAAAAATCAAAATACCTCGACTTCTTGAAATACAATATCCGTATACACAACGAAAAAGGAGAATTGGTAAAAGAAATCAACACAGAGATTTCTGGAAGATGGTTGATCAGCACCAAGGTGGTACAGATTCCAAACAAAGAACTTGTTATTGCTGCATTTTACAGCAACGAAAAGAAAGGGAAAGAAATCAATGGAATTCTCGTACAGCGCATCAATCCAGTAAGTGGAGAAGTGGTAAGTACAAGCTCTAAAGAAATCAATACCAAGTTGATCACCAAACTGGATGAAACGCCAGACGAAGCGAATGACGACGAGAGCAGGTCTGAGCGTAAAGAAAGAGAGAGACTGGAAAAAATTCAGAATGAAGAAGACGGGTTTTCTAAATTCATGATTTTCAGAAACTTCATTTACACACCTGATAACGGACTGGTTATTCTTGCTGAAAAGTATCATCACTATACGTATACTACAACCAGTTATTCATCTGGTGCTGGTGGAATGGGAAGAACAACAACTACTACATATCATGTGTATGAGTGTGGTGATTTGATGATGACCAAAATGGATGTTGGCGGAAACATTACTTGGTTCCATGTTTTACCAAAAGAGCAACGTGAGGTGATACAAAGCGGAAGCGCTAGTGGATTTGGCGGTGGTCTTGGGTTTACCTCAGGATCAAATTTCTTTAATCCTTCTGAGTTCAACATGCCATTTTATGCAGGTTTTGGTGTTCTTTCTGGAAACAACAATGCATCCATCATTTTCAACGATCACAAAAAGAATGTGAATACATTGGAACTTGGACAAAAGGTTAAGAAAATGAGTTATTTCCGTAAGTCGGAGTGCTTCTCTGTAGATTTGGATCTTACGACTGGAAATTACAAGAGAAACATTTTGTTCAGCAACGACGATGTGCCAACAGCTATGCCTAGATTGGCTTCGGGTATTGGAAAAGACTTGT
>JBDLUO010000198.1:0-12082 GCA_039805285.1 Bacteroidota bacterium | reverse complement strand
TCAACGAATTTCTAATTCCATTGTCATAAAAATATATTTTTCGACTTTTTTTCAACTCTGATCTTAGATTTCTGCTAAATGAACTCAATCTAAATATCACATAGGTTTGTTCCAGGATGGTGATGTATTTTTCAATGGTTTTAATATCAATACCGGTTGTTGTAGATAATTCATTATAAGAAACCTGTGAACCTATTTGATAAGCCAGGGCCTGCAGCAGCTTAATCATGCCTTCCGGTTTTTTTATTTGTTCCAGCCACAAGACATCTTTATACAGATAACTTTCTGTCAGTTGCTTCAGGATTTCTTTTTCATCGCCAACATGATTCACCACATCGGGATAATAACCAAATACCAAACGATGGGGTAGCATTCTTTGTTCTTCAAGCAATCCGTGATGTTCAACCATTTCCTGAAATGACAGCGGATACATTTTGTATTCCCATTTTCGACCGGTAAGTGGTTCATTAACTTTATTGGCGAGTTCAAATGCCGAGCTTCCTGTTGCTATCAGTTGCACTTCAGGAATTTGATCCGTAATTAATTTCATTCTTAACCCAATGTCACGGATTCGTTGCGCTTCATCAATAATTACAATGGTTTTCTTTGCAAAAAAAGTTTTGAGCCTACTGGACGAACTGATCTGAAATAATTCCTGCACATCCTTTTCATCACCATTCAGCCATAACACTCCGGGGTTTTGTTTAAATAAATTATTCAACAGGGTGGTTTTTCCAACCTGACGTGCGCCCATTAATATGATGGCTTTACCTGTTCCTAATTTGGACTGTATGATTTTTTCAAGGATTCTTTGAATCATAAAAAGTAATGTGTTCGCTAAAATACAACTATATTGGAATCAATTCCAATAATATCGCAACTTTATTGGAATTGACTCTATTTTTTATGGTTTTTTGAACAGGTAGAGAATATTCTACATATTCTGGTAATGGAAAAATATGGAATCAGATTCCATAAAAATACAAATCAGATTTAATTAAACATTAGTAAATAAATTTATAAATAATTTAAGTTCTCTTTTTTTTAATTTAGAGAATGACTTTTTGAGATGTTAATTTTTAGTCACGATTTAGGACCAATTCAATTAAATCGAGAAATAGAAAAGGTTGAAAATGATGTTGTTTATTTATCAATTGGTTTAAATAAATTCTTCCGAAAAGATTAAAATTTTCACCACTAGATAATTTCAACTACTCGTTTCCGTTAGTTAATATTTTTCAAATGCTTAAATTTCTTCAAAAATGTCTATCAAAAAGAAAATGCCGAATACAGACAATTTTCTCTCTTCACTACCTCAACAATAACGTATTCCCCTTCTTTACAATCACCTTTCCATCTAACATCACAGCACGTACATAATATACATAAGCCATGGCCTGCTGATCCTTATACTTGAATTTTCCATTCCAGCCCTTACGCTGATCACGACTCTCAAATATTTTCTGTCCCCAACGGTTGTAAACGATAAAATGAACACTGCGAATATTCGTTCCTAACACATGCAACACATCGTTCAGTCCATCACCATTAGGTGTAAACGCTCCTGGTACATATACATCTGTCTGCTCCGGCCAGCTATGGCCTGTAGCGCTCCCGGGTAAGGATGTTCTGCAATTCAATGGATGTAAGGCAATCACGGACAAGGTAACATAGGTGTCTGGTGAAAGTCCAGTTACTTCATGGGTTGTGCCAGAGGAACCTGAACTGGGTGGTCCATAATTGATACCGTCTGTAGATACTATATATCCGGTGGCTCCAGCTACTGAGGCCCATGAAAAACGGAGTGAGTTGATGGAACTATCGGTTACTTGTACTACAGGTGTAGCAAGCAGGGGCCAGAGTTGAACGGATACGGTTGCGGGTGCTCCTTTACATCCTGTTGCATTGGTAGCAGTAACATAGAAATTGGTATTCCCGGAAATCGCATTCGTAGTGTAAGTGGTTCCTGTTGCGAGCAAGGTACCACCACTCGACGCATCATACCAATTATAAACATAAGATGCGTTAGCATTGGTTACGCTAAGGTTTGCTGTTTCATTAATACATACATACACAGGTGAATTGGTGGTGGGTGCTACGGGTACTGGATTTATTTGCACATTCACTGCCGCGCGTATTAAACTTTTACAACCATCTGCACTTACTGCTTCTACATAGAATATAGTATTAGTGCTGATGTTTCCGGTGCTATATGTTATACCAGTTCCCAATATATTGCCTCCGGATGAAGCATTGTACCAGTTATAACTATATCCTGCCGTAGGATTCTGTACCTGTACTTGTGTACTGCTATTTGCACAAATAACCACGGGTGTAATGACAGCGGGTGCAGTAGGGGAAGGAAACAAATCAACATTAACTGGAACACGCACCCCCACACAACCATTGCTGTTTGTGGCTTCCAAATAATAGGTAGTGGGAGCGGTAATAGAACCTGTTGTATAGCTAACAGCACTGCCTAATAAAGTTCCGGCATTGGGTGCATTATACCAATTGTAAGTGGAGCCTATTACAGGGTTTTGCACTTGTAAGTTGGCTGTATTATTCACACAAGTAAATATGGGATTGTTTACATTGGGTGTTTCTGTATCATAAATGATAACAGGTACTGAAACTGAAATACTATTACAACCTGAACTATCAGCTGAAAGATAATAAATGCTGTTGTTGCTGATATTGGTAGTGTTAATACTGATACCTGTTGCCACTATGCTTCCTCCGCTCGGCGAAAGATACCAGTTATACACGAAACCGGTTTGTGGATTGACTACAGTCAATAAGGCGGATTGTCCCGCACAAATACTATCACCTTCCGCAGTTGGTGTGGTTACAATATTTCTGATGATTGTAGCAGTAGAGCGAGTACCAGCTATGCAATTACCTGGACCACTGGTTTCAAGATAAAAGCTGCTGTCATTGCTTTGAATGCTGGTCATTGTAAAGCTTGCACCTGTACCCAACAGATTACCTCCACTAGGTGCATCATACCAGGCATAGCTCATGCATGATTGTGTTGGATTTACAGAAAAAGTGACAGGAGTTCCGGAACAAGTCTTCACTGTATCAAAAATAATATTGCGGATGGAATCCGATCCGAAACTGAAATAATCTGCATTGTTCAGATAAACAGTGGCATACTTATATTTCATTCCAGTTATCAATTGAATAACCTGTGTTGAAGTAGCAGGAAAATTAGGATCTGCGGATAGCAAAATAGATTGAGTACAAGCAGGTAGTGAGTCTTTCAGGAAGGCTATGGTTACAGTATCCACACTCCCCGTTTTCTGCACTTTCCAAGTTCTCGCCATCCGTGAAATATGGCCGTTATTGATACATAGATCAAGCGTGGTGGTCAATTTATTTTCTCCTGTTACCAGAAAAGATAGGTCTGTATTAAATGAAGTATTGTTGGAATCATTCATCACAGGAAAAGAACCTGCGGTAGACCCATTAAAAATAAAAACAGGAGAGTTGATATTCACACTATGCGACTGTTTTTGTAAAAGTGCTGAGGCATCATCTCTTCCAACACCAGTGATATTTTCGTTATATCCGTTATTCATGGTTTTATCCCATATAACCGTACCATTAGATGCCAAGTAGTTGTTTTTGATTGGAGAAGTTGGAATTTCATCAAAGCTGACGCCATATTTGATGGCCAGATAAGATTCAACGCGATTGAGTTCTGATGCGGTTAATGTACGATCATAAATAATCACCTCTCCAAGTGCATGGTTATTGTATTCTGAATTACCGCCATTGGCACCTAAGGAAAGTCCTGCTCCCACAGAAGGAAAAAAGGTTCCGGAGTTCCCTGTAGAAGGTCCACAATCCGTGGCGTTGCGACGCGCCTTGGAATTCAGACCGGTACCAGACATAGTCAATAGAAAAGCATCGGATTCTGTATAATTAAAAACGGTCCCTGTCAAATTAGGATTTGCCGCCACATTCAATTCAAATTTATATCCAAGATTATTGGCGCCGTTTTGTGCGCGAAAACTTGGTTTAATCTGATATCTGTAGTTAAGGTTAGAGCGATAGGTAAACATGGATCCCTGGCCTGCAGGTGCGTTCTTGTTGGTGGCTAAAATCACGGTTCCTGCTGTGCCTAAAAGATTCGGTGTGGTGGAGGCATTGAACAAAGACGTAGAATTTGCTGCCGTGAATTGTATAAAAGGATTGAAATTGAAATCGGCATTGGCTGCACTCATACTTCCAAAAATAGGCTGCTGACTGGCTGTAGCCTGGCTTACACTGAATGTTCCTGTTTCGCTGTTCCATTGCGATACTTGATTGGAAGCATTTTGCACAAGATTAGCAGGTTGTGTGTTGGCCTTCAACCAAAGTGTTAGGTTAGTAGAAACACCGCCCGGGCTCTGCGCCTTGAGGATTGAAAATGTAAAAACAAAAACAAGTAACAGGATTTGCTTTTTTTTCATTTTTTAATGAATGAAAGATTTGTATAATAAGTTGTGTCAACCACAATAAAGATAATCAGCCTGATGGAAATCGGTAATTTTTTTTAGAAGTTCTAATGATAATTATACGAGTAATTTTTCATTTTGGTTTTACAACACAAACCCTTCCAATTCAAGACTTTTCAAATGTTTACTGGGCCATTACACTCGCCTTAATTTCCTTACTTCTTCCTCCTCATTTTTCTATGATCTAAAAAATAAATCAACCTGGCGGTTAGCTCCCGGCCCTGTAGCTGACCCAAGGTTTGTTGTACGTTTTTTGCATAGCCCCGGTATCGGTTGCCATCTATGTTTGCTTCCTGTGGAAGCCAGTTCTTCCACCCTAATATGAATCGACTGCCATACATGAAATCCCAGGTGAAAAACACATCCAGATTATACGCATTATAGTTATTGTCGTTTCCTTCTATGAACGCTCGGTCAACCCAATACCCATTCTCATCCACCAGAAAGAATTTTTCATAATTCACTTTGCTCCAATAATGACGTGCCCTGAGCGTCATGAACATCCGTGAAGTGAAATTGATATTGCCCGACAATACGGTCGTTCTCTCTCTCACATTTCTCCAACCAATGATGGGATCGCCATTGGGTTCTCTCTGGAATGAATATCCCACATTGCCGCGATCGAAGCTGCCGGCTACTTCCAACGACAGACTCAACCTATCACTGAATCGATAGCGTAAATTGCCTTGTCCACGGTAGTATTCTGCATTGTTGAAGGCCGGTGTGTTGGCATAGCCCACATCAAATCCGGCAAAGAATCGTTTACGACTGTCAGAGCTGCCTTCTGCGCCATAATAATGCCAGGGCATCATGCGGACTTTTTTTCCGGGTGTTCGCAATTCAAAATAATCATTCTGCCATAGTGGCTTTGATTCATAAACAAACGTAACGTCCCAGAAATTCTTGAAAAAATAAAATGCACTGGCACTCAGTTTTAGCTCGCTCCATTTGAACGGCGTATACAGGTAACTGTTACTCATGCCAATATTGTAAACATAGGTCAGAAAATGCTTGGTAGGAGTTAGTTGTTTGTAGGCAAAGTTGGCTCTGCTGGTGAACTCATTCGGTGCTTGCAGATAACCCAGATCATTTGGATTATAGTACTCAGATTCGATGTTCTGACTTACATCAAACTGAAATTTTCCGCTGACTTTCTTAACGCTCAGCGCACTGTTATATCCATCTTTATTGTCGTTCCCGCTGATATGACTGTATCGCATAGTACCAGCAATCGCATAAACATTCTTTTTATCGAAAAGCGCAAAATCAAGTGCCGATACATTGGCATCAGGAGCCATCCCGTCTCTAATCACACTGGTATTGGTAAATGTAACCGAAGATCTTCCTCTCAATGCCTGATCCAGCACAATAACATTATAGTTTGTAAGTGGTGCAGTCTGTATTTTTTCAGTCACATTTGTTTGTTTGTTATTAATCGTCGCATACATAGGCGCGCTTACAGCATTGAATACGCCGATGCCCAGATTCTTTTTATTGCGCCCAGAAAACTTGATGGTATTTATTAGCTGTGATACACTCGGATTTCTGATTACTTGAATGTTGCTATCTGCTGCTGCGCTTTGCTTGACGCCATAAAATCCGGATGGGGTTAATCCAATTCTTCTGCTGTAAAACAATCCTGCTTTATTAAACAATTCAGTCCCTTCCGTAAAAAAAGGTCTGTTTTCCTGAAAGCGAACTTCATAGGGAGATAAATTCAAAATGGTATTGTCAGACACAACCTGCCCGAAATCTGGAACCAGCGTGGCATCCAATGTGAAGCTCTCATTCACACCCCATTTTACATCCATTCCTCCGCTCCTTAACCAATCGTTGTTTCTCTGATCTCCAGCGGGAGAACTTCTATAACCGGTACTGATATAAGGAAGAAAAGACAAACGGAGTGGGGGTTTGATCTGACTGATTCCTTCCAGATCTCCGAACTGATTTACAAATCCGTCCACATTGGGATTGATTGGATTCCAATAGGTACTCTCATTGTTTTTTCGTGAAAAGCGATTGAAATTCACGCCCCATTTTTGATTGTCTGCTTTGGAAAAACGAAGCGAGATGTAGGGAATTTTCATTTCGAGCTGCCATCCGTCTTCCACAAATTTCACCCTACTTTCCCATACGGCATCCCAGCTGTAATCGCGTTGTGATGCCAACGATATGCGTACATCAGATTGAACGTTTCTGCTGGTAACGGTAAACTGAAATGCATTTTGATTGTCGTTGTAGGTATCAAAAAGCACAGAGAAAAAATCAACATCCTGTCTTTGCTCATTGTCTCTGCCAGTCAATTGTTTTCTGATTTCATTCGGGTTTTCAAACAACCTTGCAGCCACGTAAATGGCTTCATCATCGTATATCACCCATACGAGTGTTTTCTTGCTAGCGGGTTTTCCAAAGTCGGGGGAATTGTTGATGAAACTGTCTGCGGGTGTCATCAAATTCCATTCTGGTTCGTTGATGAATCCATCTATTTTTGGGGCAGTGGTTATGCGTTGTGTTTGCAGCGTGCGCTGGGCAAAGGTTTGCACAGATAAAAAACAAATTAACATCAACCAAATTCTAATCATACCACAAAAATACACCAACCCGATTTATAATTAAGGATTAATGATTTGTGATTATTGATTTATGATTTTTGGCGATTAATCAAACTGCAAATAATAGAACCAATGTGATTTGTGATTATTGATTTATGATTTTTGGTGATCAATCAAACTGCAAATAATAGAACCAATGTGATCTGTATCTAAGGAATAATGATTTGTGATTTTGATTCAGTTTAATTTACAGACCCTTGTTGAATTTCAATCTCCATTCCCCAATCCTAATCCCTTATCATATAAAATGAGAAAGCATTATTCCAACGAGTTAGCCCGCCGTTTAAAGGGTAGGCTAAAAGACAATACTGGCTAGTTTTGTTTTGAGTCGCTTAGCAACATTGGATTTGTGATTTTTTCTAAGCCTAAATATTAGAAGCAAGTCTACTGGCCAATCGGTATTTATTTTTTAGGATGATGCTATTAAGACAAAATAAGATTTTACAAATACTGTATCTCATTTTGTTTTATCTATGATACCATTTAATATTTTAATTTATTTGCATAAAGAAAAACTTTGTACTATCTTACTGACGCTTATTTCCCCACTTCTACAAACAGTTTTTATTTTTCACCCAAAACTGTCATATCATGTTTGCATCTACAAAAACCCTTTGTTTTCTATTATTTGTGTCCCTATTCGGTCTAATTGGCTGTAGTAAATCGGATCCCGACACAGCCGCTGCTTCGATAGAGCTCACTGCCTCAAAAAGCAAATATGTCTCTTTCGAAATAATGGAGATTGCTTCATCCTCAAATCTTTTTACTTCCGGATCTATACCAGCAACTATCGGAGATGTGCAATTGACAATGTCAAGTGAAAACAACAAGGCCTACGTTATGCTTCCTCGTTTATCCAATGGGGCCTATGAACTTCGCTTTCAACTCAATACAAAAGGTTATGTTGTCAAATTCCAAATCGAAAATAAGATCAATCTTCCTGCTCCAGATACCTATTTACAATCAGCGAATCAAGAGATTTTATCCAATATCTCATTCGTTGAACAACAAATAGATTCGCTATTGGCCTCAGGGGATCCAGCCGGAGAATTGGCTGCGCTTTCTCAAGACCTAGCTCATTACAACCAGGTTCTTCAGGATCAGGTTACCGCGTATAATCAATTGACTTTGTCTGAAAAAGCAGATTTTGCTGCATTTATGGCTGCTAATCAGTATTTGATTGATTCATTACGTGTTTTGAATGCACCTCTTGCCGTAAGTGTAAATGCACTCCGTATTGCTCAACAGGTAGAAGACCATGAATCCAATGTAAATTTTGCAGAAAAACAGTTCGTTAAAAAAGTGATTCGCACAGTTGCTCACATTCCTTTATTGCAAATTTGTTTTCAATTGGTTGCTGTTCCTAATCCTATATTTTCAGCAGGCGCAACTATTGCTGCAGTTATATTAACCACAGATTTTATTTTAGACGTTGATAAAACAGCCACCATGGGAAAAAGATTGGTGAAAAAAAGAATTAAACCTTTCTTGTTACTACTTCCTGCTACCAACAGTTTCCTGAATAATCAAGAGACGCAAGTAGATATAAAGGCCGACTACAGAAGCATCAACACAACAGATCCGGATAATCGTATCCAAAACAACGAAAATGGTCCAGTAATTCAACGTATTTCCAACTACTACAAATCCTTCAAATCTTCTTACGAAATGTTTATTGGACTATTGCCTTCCTTTCTTCGTCCAACTTATATGATTGCTCCTCTCCCTGCAAATTCTTCTTCACAGCAAAGAAATGTATTCAACAATTACATAGAGATTTCAAATTGTAGCAATCCGGATGTCACGCTTTCTCAAATTGATCAGGCAGATGGTTCCATCAAATTGAAAGCCACAACTGCTCTCACTGGAACGCAATCGTTCTCTTATGATATTACTTATTTGAATGCTGATTTCACCACCAACTTAAAGAAGACAGTAAACGCTTCTGTAACAAATGGTTCTTCTTGTCCTGGTGCTTTGGGGACATATCATGTAAAGAATTTTTTTATTGCAAATCCGGGCAGTTATGAAACTGCAGAAATGATTTTGTTGCCGGATGGAGTGATGAAATATAGGTTGTTTACTGAATCTACCTACCGAACTTATTCTTACATTATGGGTGGCTGTGCTGTATTGTTTGATATTTTCGGATGTGAACAAGGTTTTATTTATGTCAATGGAA
Source organism: Bacteroidota bacterium (assembly GCA_039805285.1). Classification (GTDB taxonomy): domain Bacteria; phylum Bacteroidota; class Bacteroidia; order Chitinophagales; family Chitinophagaceae; genus Ferruginibacter. The sequence goes on along the minus strand of JBDLUO010000198.1, from coordinate 2,783 downwards.
CCACCACATACAGTCATTCCAACTCTTGCAGCTCCATTTATCGAAATCACATATTCTACAAACAATGAAAAAATGAATGACATTGTTTCAAACAAAAATCGAGTATTTCAATTCTTTTATCATGAATTTGTATGAAGTACTCTTTTGTTAAAATCATACATCAGCAGACAATTACTTTGTTTGCTGATGTGTTTTTCTACTAATTCAATTCAACGATTTCCAGTACATGATCCTATGCATCAGATACATTCTTGCCATTTCAATGGCTTGGGTTTCTGTTTCAGCGCTGTTTCCATCAGAACCAAAACTCAACCGTATCTTTTTCTTTTGTGCGGCAAACTCTATAAACATTTCGCTGCTCTTGTTTATGTTATCTATTTTCAACAGATTCATGTAATGTTCCACATGATTTGAAGCAAGTACAACTTGATTGGAATAATAGCAAATTGATTTTCCGTTTGATGGGGATGGATGACTCATGTATTTGACCTTTGCTTTTCGGTTGACAATCGATGAAATCTTATATATAGGTACAAGTTAATGTTTCTTTTCTTTTTATCATTTGAGTTGACCGAAATTTTTCTTGTGGACTGAATCGAATCAATGTGCTAATTTGCCCCTATGGAGCAACATCGCTATTTTTTGGTGAACAAACCGGTAAACATGGTTTCTCAGTTTGTAAGCAGTCACGACGTTGGCTTATTGGGGTCTTTGCCTTTCGATTTTCCGGAAGGGACGCATGCCATAGGACGTTTAGATAAAGATTCGGAGGGTTTGCTGTTGCTGACCACCAATAAAAAAGTGACTCGTCTTTTGTTTCAAGGAAAACAACCGCATGCCAGAACCTATTTGGTGATGGTGAAAAATAAGGTCAGTCAAGAAACGGTATCGAAACTGGCGCAAGGCATTTCCATATCCGCTCCCAATGGGGGAAGTTTCATCACCACAGCTTGTGAGGTCTGTCTGACAGAAAAGCCGGATTACATCCAAGATCTGGAAACAGAAATACATGAAAATGTGCTCAACTCTTGGCTCACGCTCACATTAACCGAAGGTCGATTTCATCAGGTCCGTAAAATGATGGCTGCAGTTAAGCACAAATGCATCAGACTCATCCGAATTTCAATAGAAGATATCCATGTAAATGACATCCCACCTGGCGGTGTGAAAGAAGTGAGTGAAACTTATTTTTTTGAAAAGCTGAAACTCTGAGCATCTTCTCTCTTATTCCCATCAATTACCGTATTCGCAGAGGAATTTGATGCGCATGATTTTCAATTGCTCCCAGTTGAAATTGCTGTCTGCCAATTCTTCCTGTGCCAATTGAAGTGATGATGTTTCGCAGTTTTTGAAATAATCTATGATTTCATCTTGCTCGTATTCATCCACCATTTCATCTATGGCGTAATTGAGGTTGAGCTTGGTTCCGCTGGCTACTATCGTTTCCATTTGTTCCAGCAATTCATCAATGCGCAAATCTTTGTTTTTGGCAATCGTCTCTAATGGAATTTTTTTATCTACGTTTTGGATGATGAAGATCTTGTTGTTGTTTTTGTTCAACACGCTTTTCATCACAAAATCATCGGGTTTTACCACATCGTTTTCTTCTACATAGGCAGAAATAAGATCGATGAATGGTTTACCATATCTCATGGCTTTACCCTTACTCACGCCACTTATTTTTTCCAGTTCAGTCATGCTTTCCGGATACATGGTGGCCATATCTTCGAGCGAAGATTCAAGGAAAATGACAAAGGGTGGTAGATTTTTTTCTTTTGCTACTTTCTTTCGCAGTTCTTTCAGTTGTTCAAAAAGCTTCTCATCGGTAGCGCCCGATTGAGATGATGCTGCGGCAGTTTCTTCATCGTCTGCATTCGCCTCTTCGAACAAGTTGTTGAGTACAATCGGAAATGAAGTAGATTTCTTTAAGAACGCCGTTCCAATTTTGGTGATTTTCAAAACACCATATTCTACAATGTCTTTTTCCAGCAACCCATTCAGCAACATCTGTCTAAATAAGCTGTTCCAAAAATGGGGTTCTTTGTCTGACCCACTTCCAAAGAGTTCTATCTGGTCGTGGCGATACATCTGTACTTGCGTATTGGCCTTTCCGGTTAGAACGTTTATGAGGTATTCAATGGTAAAATTCTCTCCCAATGCAGAGATTAGCTTTAATATTTTTTTTGCTTCATTCCCCGCTTCTGTCTTCTCTTTCGGATTCAAACAATTGTCGCAATGTCCGCAGCTTTTAGAATCGTCGTATGATTCTCCAAAATAAAACAATAGTGTTTTTCTTCTGCATACACTGCTTTCCGCAAATGCAAGTGTCTCATTGATCAGCTGTGCTCCAACTTCTCGCTCACTCAATGGTTTATCTTTCATCAGGTGTTCCAACTTCGCTACGTCTTTGTGGGAATAATACAGGATGCATTTTCCTTCTAGTCCGTCTCTTCCTGCTCTTCCGGTTTCCTGGTAGTAGTTCTCGATGGATTTCGGTATGTTGTAATGAATCACAAATCGAACATCTGGCTTGTCTATTCCCATACCAAAAGCGATTGTGGCAACAATCACACTTACATCTTCATTCAGAAATTGGTCTTGTCGGGTTGCTCTCAATTTAGCGTCTAACCCTGCATGATAGGCAACGGCTTTGATTCCGTTTGCCATCAGCATATTGGCCAAATCTTCTGTGGTTTTACGATTGAGCGTATAAATAATTCCGCTTTTGTTCTTGTGCTGTTGTATAAACCGAACGATGCTTTTATTCGTTTGCTCTACGTTTA
>JBDLUO010000197.1:0-10082 GCA_039805285.1 Bacteroidota bacterium | reverse complement strand
TGGAGCGCAACAATCAGGCAAGAACGCTTCGAGAGCCTGATCACACAAGACGATCATTTGATGCATATTGTTGGAATCGAAAAAACAAAAGAGGGTAAAACTTTTTTTATCGTTAAAAATTCATGGGGAGATGCAGGGCCATTCGGTGGGTTTATTCATGTGTCTGAAGCATACATCGCAATAAATACCATTACCATCGTTTTACCAAAAGCTGCGTTGAATCCTGTATTGATGGATAAGCTCAAATAACTTTTTTGTGCTCCCAAATCAAAATAGAATCAATTGATTTTGTAACCCCTCAAAAATTCACCGACAGACATTCTTTTTTTACCTTCCAGTTGTAGTTCGTGAATGTTGTAAAACCCATCGCTACAGATGAATTTCAATTCTGTTTTTCCGTCGGATATTACCGTTCCTTTTGAATCTTGATTTTGATCTGACTTTTCGAATGCGCCTGCAAATATTTTCAGTCTTTTTCCATCGAGTTGTGTGAATGCACCCGGAAAAGGAGACAGGCCTCTAATCAGATTGTGGATCTCATTTCCTGTTTTGCTCCAGGATATTGCGCAAGTTTCAGTAAAGATTTTCGGTGCATGTTTCATGTCCTCAGAATCCTCTTCGGCTAAGCCTTGCTGTGGTTTCTCTTCGATTGTATGGCCACAAATTCCCTTAATGGTTTTGAGTAAAAGCGCTGCTCCGATATGCATCATTTTATCGTGAACAGATCCTGCATTTTCATCCGCTCCAATCGGTATTATTTCTGACAGTAAAATATTCCCAGTATCAATTGCATGTTGAAGTTTAAAGGTTGTAACACCAGTATAAGCTTCTCCATTGATTACTGCCCAATTTATGGGAGCGGCTCCACGATATTGTGGAAGCAAAGACCCATGAACATTGATGGTACCTAACGGAGGCATGTTCCAAACCACTTCGGGCAACATTCGAAAAGCTACCACAATTTGAAGATCTGCCTGCAATGATTTCAATTCAGAAATGAATTCTTCCGACTTCAGTTTTTCGGGTTGCATAACATGCAATCCCTTGCTGATGGCATATTGTTTTACGGCACTTTGTTGCATTTGCATTCCTCGTCCTGCAGGTTTATCAGGCGCTGTTACCACGCCCACAATTTGGCAACCCGATTCATGGAGCAATTGTAATGAAGCAACCGCGAATTCTGGCGTACCCATAAATACCACTCTCAATGTTTTGTAGTTCATACGTTCGTATTATTTAAAATCGGGGTACAACAAATATTTTTTTCTGATGGTCTTAAATTCTTCCAATTTTGGTTCCCAGCTTTTTCTGATTTCTTCTTCTGATTTACCTGCTTTGATCTGTTGCATCAAGGTGTTGTTTCCGGCAAGTTTATTGAAAAACAGATTGTCCAAGAAAAACGCATCCTTATTTGGGAACAATCGATATGCATCCAAAAGATACTTCAACTGTATTTTATGATCTGTTTTTTTAAGTACTTCACCTACGGTTCCAGATAAATTCCAGCCGTAACAGAGCTGGTTGAAACACTTGCTGCTTTTAGCGCCTTCATTGGGTTTCGGGGTGAAAGCAAATAGATGATTCGGTAAACTCGGGTGACCGAAAATCTGAAAGGGCTTTTCTGTTCCTCTTCCTTCACTCATTACTGTACCTTCAAAAAAACAGGTAGATGGATACCAATAAATGGATTGCATCTCTTTGAGGTTAGGAGAAGGGTTTACGGGCAATACATATTTATCTTCGTGTGTGTATTGCAAACATGGAATGAAGTAACCGGTTAAATACATTTTATTTCCAGGTTTGTCAACAGGTAAAGTTTGGAAATAGGTGTTTACATTTTTCGGTGGGTTAACAAAAGATTCGTTGTTAAGGGATATCGAATCTAATTTTTTAATGGCTTTTTCACTGAGCCATCGTTCGCCCATCAACATGCTGGCATATTCGCAAACGGTCATTCCATGAACAACGGGAATGGGCTGCATTCCAACAAAGCTTTTAAATGCGGGGTCCAACACGGGTCCGTCAACATAAAATCCATTTGGGTTCGGTCGATCCAGAATGAGAAGAGGGACATCGTTTTCCAGTGCTGCTTCGAGTACATATTGCAAAGAAGAAATGAAAGTGTAAAACCGAACACCCACATCTTGAACATCAAAAATGAGAATGTCTACCCCTGCCAAATCAGAAGCCGTCGGTTTCTTATGATCTCCATACAAACTAATCACCGGAATCCCAGTTTTGGCATCGATTCCGTTGGAAACATGTTCTCCAGCATCGGCTTTTCCTCTGAATCCGTGTTCTGGACCGAAAATTTTAACGATGTTTATTTTTAATCCAAGTAGGGAGTCAACCAGGTGTTTTCCTCCAATCACCGCGGTTTGATTGGCAAAAACAGCGACTTTCTTGTTTTTAATGAAATTGAGATAAACTTGGGTCCTTTCGGCACCCGTTATGATCTTTTTTGTCTCCGTTGGCACAGGCTGGGCAGTAATAGACATGGAGCAGGAAGCGAGAAAAAAAGCAAATAAGAAGAAGAATCGTAACATGGGTCAAATTTGTGCAAAGTTATTTAATTAGCCACAGCGCAATTTTAATTAATTTTGACAACCGAAAAGGGGTTTTGGGAATTTCATAACGTTTTTACATCGAGATCTGGTAAAGTGTTTTCGAAAATCAAACCAAACATTTCGGATTATTTCATCAAATAAAAACATAAAAATGCAACAAGTTAAAGCGGGCGATGTGGTTAAAGTTCATTACACTGGAACACTAACTTCTGGTGAACAATTTGATTCTTCAGTAGGTAGAGAGCCACTCGAGTTTACCGTTGGTGCAGGCATGATGATCAAAGGTTTTGATGCAGCAATGCCAGGAATGACCATAGGAGAAAAGAAAACAATACATATCGCTCCCGAAGAGGCATACGGACCAAGAACAGAGGAAGCCATCATATCTTTCCCTAAAGAGCATATTCCTGCAGAAATGAAAGTAGAAGCAGGAATGTCACTTACGCTTACCAATCAAATGGGACAACCCGTTCCAGTAATAGTGGTTGAAGTGAAAGAAGATGTGATTGTTTTGGATGCCAATCATTTCTTGGCCGGACAAACACTAATCTTTGATATTGAATTGGTTCAAATCGGCGGAGGATTAATCATTACGAACTAGAAAATTGAGTCTATATCAAAATCGGCGTTTAATAAATAAAGAGACAGATGATGTTTGAAGTGAATAAAAATGAGTTGACAGATCGGTTTATGAGGTATGTGCAAATCGATACGCAAAGCGATCCAGAAAGTCATTGCCATCCAACTACTGAGAAGCAAAAAGACTTGAGTCGTTTGCTGCAACAGGAGCTTCTGTCAATGGGGCTTTCAGATGCATCTACGGATGAGTTTGGATATGTGTATGCAACTGTTCCTTCTAACTCGGAAAAAAAGGACATTCCAGTAGTTGCATTTTGTTCGCACGTAGATACTGCGCCAGATTGCAGCGGAACAAATGTGATTCCGGTACTTCATAAAAACTACGAGGGCAAAGACATTCATTTCGTAGACGACAGTCAATTGGTGCTGAGTCCGAATGCTTTCCCTTATTTAAAAGAGCATATCGGAAACGACGTCATAACGGCAAGTGGAAAAACCTTGCTTGGTTCGGATGATAAAAGCGGAGTCGCAATTATTATGCAAGCGGCTAAAACATTGTTGGATCACCCGGAAATCAAGCATGGTGATATCAAAATTATTTTTACACCCGACGAGGAAGTAGGACAAGGAACCGCAAAAATTGATCTTCAAAAATTGGGGGCAAAATTCGGTTATACCTTGGATGGTGGAGAAGCTGGATGCCTAGAGGATGAAACCTTTAGTGCAGACGGTGCAACCATTATCGTGCACGGCGTAATCGTTCACCCCGGATATGCAAAAGGATTGTTGGTGAATGCCATCAAGATTGCCGGAGAGATTTTAGATGAACTGCCTAAAACAGAATGGAGTCCCGAAACCACGGAGCTTCGAGAAGGCTTTGTTCATCCGATGTCGGTAAACGGGATTGCAGAAAAAACATCCATACAGTTCATTGTAAGAGATTTTACACGTGAAGGACTTGAGGCACATCATGTAAGATTGAAGTCGATTGCAGAGCAGGTAGTTTTAAAATATCCAGGAGCTGCAATGGAATACATCGTTTCGGAACAATATCGAAACATGAAGGAAGTTTTGGTTGATTGTCCGCAAGTGGCAGACTATGCCGAAGAAGCGATAGTTCGTTCAGGGCTTACCGTTACCAAGTCGAGTATTCGGGGCGGTACAGACGGCAGTAGATTGAGTCATATGGGATTGCCTTGTCCGAATATATTTACCGGTATGCAGAACATACACAGTAAATTGGAGTGGGTAGGCGTAAAGGATATGGTGAAAGCTACGGAGACGGTGGTTCATCTTTGCCAGATATGGGAAGAGAAAGAAGGGAAATAAAGTAGGATATAAAACAAACATATAAAAATCATCATTATGAGTAGTTTAATCAGTTTATGGCCGGTTGTCCTTATCGGTCTGGCAATATTGACCGGATTATTTACGGTCAACCAAGGAACCATTGCCGTAATTACCCGATTTGGAAGGTATGTTGGCATAAGACGTCCAGGATTGAGATTGAAAATTCCATTTATAGACCAAGTGTACAAAAGAGTGAGCATACAAAACCGCTCTGTAGAACTTGAATTTCAGGCGGTAACCGTAGACCAGGCAAATGTTTATTTTAAATCAATGTTGTTATACTCAGTTCAAAATGAGCAAGAGGAAACCATTCAAAAAGTAGCCTTCAAATTTATCAGTGATAGAGATTTGATGCAGGCGCTGGTGAGAACCATTGAAGGAAATATTCGCGCTTTCGTGGCTACCAAAAAGCAATCCGAAATTCTCGGACAACGAAGAGACATCGTAGAATTTGTGAAAGAGAATGTGGATGCTAATCTGGAAGAATGGGGATATCATTTACAAGATTTACAAATTAACGATATAACTTTCGACCAGGCGGTTATTGAAAGTATGAGCAAAGTTGTTGCCAGTAACAACTTGAAAGCAGCCGCAGAAAACGAAGGACAAGCTCTTTTGATTACCAAAACAAAAGCTGCTGAAGCCGATGGTAATGCAATCAAAATCGCAGCAGAAGCAGAAAGACTCGCTGCTCAATTGCGTGGACAAGGGGTGGCCTTGTTTAGAGAAGAAGTAGCTAAGGGTATGAGCCAAGCTGCAGAACAAATGAAGCAAGCCAATTTAGATACCAATGTGATTTTGTTTAGTATGTGGACGGAAGCCATCAAGAATTTTGCTGAATACGGCAAGGGGAATGTCATCTTCTTAGATGGCAGCAGCGACGGTATGGAAAAAACCATGCGACAAATTATGGCCATGCAACAGATGGGCGGAAAAGAAGTTTAACAGTTTGTTGAGCACTGTTTCGAAATTGTTGCATTTTATTTGCATCTTACTACATCAAAAAAATCTTATCCATGTTCGATATTTTTCTTCAGACAGATACTGCAGCCGCTGCATCCGGACAAATCGCCGTTCAGACTGAATCTATATGGGGACTCTTAAGCAAAGGAGGACCAATCATGATTCCATTGGGTATTTTGTTTGTAATGGTGGTTTATTTTTTCACAGAAAGACTGCTTGTAATCAATAAGGCATCAAAGTCTGATGAGAATTTCATCAATAACATCAGAGATTTTATTGTGAATGGGAATGTTGCTTCTGCCAGAAGTTTGGCAAAGAACAATACAGACCCAATCGCAAAAATGATTGAAAAAGGGATTCAAAGAATAGGTAAACCTATAGATGCCATTGAGAAAAGCATGGATAATGTGGGTAAACTAGAGCTCTATAAATTAGAAAAAAACTTAGGTATCATTTCTGTTGTGGCAAGAATCGCACCATTGTTTGGATTTGTGGGTACGATTATCGGTCTGGTAATCTTGCTTAAAGAATTCGCAACCATAAGCAACCCATCCATCAGTCAAATTGCAGACGCGATGTACATCAAATTAATCACCTCTGCAACCGGACTCATCATCGGGATGTTGGCGTTTATGGGACACAGTTACCTTGACACACAGATCAATCGATTGGCGAACCGTATGGAATCTGCAAGCAGCGATTTTATTGATATTTTACAAGAGCCAACCAAACAATAATATCTACAACCATCATGAGCCTCAGAAAAAAAAGACTAAGGGATGATCATTCAGAAGTAGACACTGGTCCGCTCAACGACATTCTTTTTATATTGCTGATGTTTTTTTTGATGATCTCTACACTGGCGAATCCGAATGTGATCAAGCTAAGTGTACCAAGGTCTAAAAGCGACACCAAGCTAAAGCAAACCGTTGTGGTGAGTGTCGATAAAGACAAACAATTTTATATTGGTTCTAAAAAAATAAATCCAGATTCTCTGGAAGCCGCATTGGGAAGATATATTTCTGAGGGGGATAGCATCAAGCCTGCGGTGGTAATCAATGCAGATTCTACTTCACAATGGGGTGAGATTGTAAAAGTAATGCGAATAGCACGTAAGCTGGGAGCGACAACATCTGCCTCCGTTAGCGGCACCGAGTAGCAATAACGAATCTGTCTTTTCCAAAAATATCCTTTTGTACCTCTGTACACAAATTTGTGTGTAAACGTATCATTTCTGCTGTTTGATGCGCCAATTTTTCATGTGTTTCAAGAACGATGAAGCCATCTTTATTGAGGTGTGATTCGGAGAACGCGGCAATTTTTTTGTAAAACAAAAGTGGATTTTCGTTTGGCACGAACAGTGCTAAATGAGGTTCGTGCAGACTCACATTTTTATCGAGCAACTCTTTTTCGGCAATCGGAATATAGGGAGGATTAGACAAAATCAAGTCGAAAATGGGAAGATCGTTCCACTGGACTTCATCCAAGAAATCCATTTGTTTCAACACGACATTCGTTTTGTTCAAGGCATTGTTTTTCTCAGCCACCTCAAGCGCTTTCGCACTTACGTCGATGCTTGTAACGGCTAACGTTGGATTTCTTTTTTGCAAAGCAATCGGAATGCATCCAGATCCTGTTCCGATGTCTAGTATTTTGGAAAAGGAATGTTTTGCCAATAAGTCTTCGGCAATATGAATCATTTGTTCCGTTTCTGGCCTGGGTATTAACACATCCTCATTCACATAAAAATGCAAATTCAAAAAAGGCGCTTGTCCGATAATGTGTTGGATGGGAGTGAATGCGAGCAATAATCTTGTTTTTTCTTCCATCAATGCTAAACTCGATTCAGAAAGGTTTTCATCTGCATGGGTTATGATGTAAGACCGTGAAAAGCCAAGTAAATCAGCGAAAAGCAGATCCGTTATTGCAGCAGCTTCTTCTTTCGGATAACAAGATTCGAGATTCTTTTTTATACTTTGATGTAAAGCCCTAATCCTCATGAAACAAACTTAGGACATTTTCTTGCTTATTTTTGCCAATATGGAGATTCACAGTGAATTTATGAGACGTTGTTTGCAGTTGGCAGAATTGGGCAGGGGATTTGTTTCTCCCAATCCGATGGTAGGTGCAGTTTTGGTTTATGAAGGAAGAATTATCGGAGAAGGGTATCATCAACAAATTGGAGGGGCACATGCAGAAGTGAATGCCATCTCATCGGTTGCTCCAGCCGATCAAAAGCTAATTTCGGAGGCCACACTTTATGTTTCCTTAGAGCCCTGTAATCATCATGGTAAAACGCCACCTTGTTCTGATTTGGTATTAAAAATGGGAATACGAAAAGTTGTTATTGCCACATTGGATCCTTTTGTTAAAGTAAACGGTACCGGGTATACGAAGCTAAAAAATGCGGGAGTAGAAGTGGTAGTCGGAGTATTGGAAGATGAAGCAAAAAAAATGAATGAGCGCTTTTTATGCAATCAAAAAGAGCGCAGACCTTATATCGTGTTAAAATGGGCGCAGACCAAAAATGGACTTTTGTCTGCAGAGAATGGCATGCCCTTAAAAATAAGCTGTGACCTTACCAATAGGTTGGTTCATAAATGGAGGAGCGAAGAAGATGGAATTTGCGTGGGGCTGAATACCGTTCGTAAAGATGATCCACAACTAAACAACAGACGCTGGAGTGGAAAAGATCCAATTAGGATAATCTTTGATCCCGAAGGTAGATTGCCTGATACCAGCAAAGTATTGCAAGGGGTGCAAAAAACCATTGTTTTTACACATGTCAAACAAGAAACTCGTGGGCATGTAGAATTCGTTCCTTTGGAGCGCAACGAGCTTTGGATGAAACAGGCATTAAAGATATTATTGGATAAAGGAGTCGGTTCTTTGCTGGTGGAAGGAGGTGCGATAACCCATAAACATTTCATTGAAACAGGAATGTGGGACGAAGCAAGGATAATTGTTTCGGATTTTGCGTATCATACAGAATCTCAAAATTGCACATTGGCGCCAATGCTTAAGAATGGAATGCTTTTCAAGAGCCTAAGATTGGGCACGGATCTCATCAACTATTACCATAAAATGGAATTTCCAATATAAATGACTGAATATTATCAAACCATAGAGAAAGAATCGATGGCTGAATTCAAAGACAGAGGATCAAAATTTCTCGCGTATGCTTTTCCCATAACAAACACCACTTCTTTTAAAACTCGGTTGCAGGATTTAAAAAAAGAACATCCCAAAGCAGTACATCATTGTTTTGCTTACAGACTGGGTGTTTCGGGGGATGAGTTTAGGTCATTTGACGACGGAGAGCCATCAGGAAGTGCGGGTAAACCCATACTGGGTCAGATAGACAGTAAGCAGCTTACCGATGTGGCTATTGTTGTGGTGCGTTATTTTGGAGGTACTTTACTGGGTGTACCTGGATTGATCCATGCATACAAAACAGCAAGCAGTCTTGCTTTACAAACGGTACCAATCGTGCAAAAACCATTGCTTGCTTATTTCACGCTCGAGTTTGATTATTTGAGTATGAATGATGTGATGGTTTTCCTCCGACAGTTTGGCGCACACCCAGAAAAGCAAGAAGTAAATTTATTTTGCGAAATGAAAGTTGCCGTACCCAGAACCAAATCGCAAGAATTCGAATTCAGAATCAGCGAGTTGAGGGGAGTTGTTTGTAAAAAACAGGGGTAGTATTTAATGATTTTTGACGTAGGTATGACAATTTTCCCTATTTTTAGATAACAACAAGTTAATGTTTTACTAACCAAAACGATTATGAGAAAAATTTTATTGGTCGCTTTGATTTTATTCGGAGCGATTACGGTGAAAGCTCAACAATTGCATTTCATGAGCCAATTGATGCAGCACAACACAATGTACAACCCGGCTGCTGCTGGTATGTCATCTGCCAATAGGGTAGGTATGGCTTATCGGAGCATGTGGGCTTCCTTTCCTGGAAATCCGAAAACCACAATGGTGTACGGTGATTTCGATTTGAAAAAATTCAATTCTGGAATTGCAACGTACCTCTATCGTGATGAAACCGGACCAACCAGCAGAACCGGTATTCAGTTGGCTTATTCTTACCACATTGTTTCTAAAGATGAGAAAAGTAAATTCGGAATCGGATTAGAACTAAGAGGACTTCAGTATGCCATAGACAAATCAAAGATTTCATCTACCGTGAGTGGAGATCCTGCGATCAGTGGCGCACAAAATAAGTTTGCCTTTGATGCCGGATTCGGAGTATACTGGACGAATGACAAGTTAACAGCAGGCGCTTCAGTAAGTCAGCTGATGCAGTCTAAACTCCAACTTTCAGATGTTCCTAATACCAAGTTAGGTGGAAAGCTTTATCGTCACTACAACATTAACGCAAACTATAAATTCCAGACTGGGGAAGACATTTATTTAATTCCTTTTGTAATGGCAAGAGTGATAGAGAATTCACCAATGGAATTCGATCTGGGTGCAAAGCTAGATTATCAAGATAAACTATGGTGGGCTTTGAATTGGAGGGTAAATCAATTGTGGAGTTTGCAAGCAGGAGCGAAGCTATTACAGCGCTTACGTTTGTCATACTCTTACGACATTTACAACGCTCCAATC
>JBDLUO010000196.1:0-2921 GCA_039805285.1 Bacteroidota bacterium | reverse complement strand
TGTTCGAAAACGAAAAATCCGGATTTCTTTTCAACTTGAATGATGCACCACATCTTGTAGAATGTCTGAAAAAACTACATTCAAACCATAAACTCGTGCATCAAATTTCATCAGCAGCAAGATCACATGCCATTCAAAACTATCATTGTTTGCATGTCGCAAAATCGACCCTTTCTTTTTATCAAACCATTTTAACCGAACAATAATTCATGGTATCCTTCAAAAAGAAATTTTATTTATTTACGTTGAAAGACACTTGGTTTCGAAGTAAACCCGGTATCGAGAATCTCGTGAATTTGAGAACCTATAGTTTTGTTCAAGATTCAAAATCATCTAAACCCTTATTCTGCATAAGCCGTGAAACCTATACCTTGATTTCGGACCTAACCCAATCTGAAACCGAGCTGGAAGAGAAATTCAGTAGTTCTGTAAAGAAAGAGGTGCGTAAAGCCGAATCGGAGGAAGTTGAGTTTATCGCGAACCAAGACCTGGGCTATTTTATAGATTTTTACAATCAATTTGCTGGCATGAAAAGTCTTTACCAGGTTAAAGACTCTATGAAAAATGCACTTACACCTGATCAGTATTGGATTACGCTGGCAAAATACAATGGAGAAATATTAAATGCTAAGCTATACCTTTATGATCGTGAATTAGGAATCGTTAGAAGTTTCCTAAGTGCCAACAAGAGAAGCGATGATTCTGCAATCAAAAGAAAGGTTGGCATAGCAGGCAAGTTCCTAATGGCGAAATCGATGTATTTCTTCAAAGAAAAAGGATTTACAACTTATGATTTTGGAGGAATAGCTGAGGGAACAACAGACAAAGGACTTCAAGGAATCAATGAATTTAAGGCCTCGTTCGGAGGACAAAAAAAGAAAGACCTCAATTTAGATTCGCTCCCCTATTATTTCCTTCGAAAAATTTCTGAAAAATTAGACCGGAGATACCGTTAAAAGTGATAATGAAATGAAGATAATAGACAAATTTTTTGTCAAACAGTGGACCATTGGAATTGCAAAAGGCAATAAAGAGGACATTCTGCAAAACCGCTTGAAAAGCCTAGACTTCTCTTGGATTACCCTTTCAAATCCGGAAGTTTTTGTTGCAGACCCTTTCGTTATTGAACTGCCGAGTGGGGAATTTCACGTTATTGCTGAGCTCATTTACCAATCGAGTTATGGCAAACTAGCCTGTTATCGATTTAGCAAAACATTGGAATTATTGGAACAAAAAATCATTTTTGATAGTGGAAGTCATCTGTCTTATCCATTTATTTTAGAAGACAACGGAGAAATATTTATCATTCCTGAATCGGCGATGGCCAACGGGGTTTTCGCATATCCGTATGATCCGATTCACATGAGTCTAGGAAAACCGATAACGCTGATTGAAGACGAACCGTTGCTGGATTCAACTTTTGTATACTACGAAGACAGGTGGTGGTTATTTGCAACCAAAAGAGGTGTGAGTAGCAACAGTGCGTTACACATTTATCATGCCGAACATTGGAAAGGGCCTTATGAACCACATAAATTAAATCCGGTAAAAACTGGCGCGGATGGTTCTCGACCTGCAGGTAATATATTGAAACAAGGGAATCATTTGCTTCGACCCGCACAAAATTGCAAAGAATCTTATGGGAAATCAATCACCCTATTCAAGATTACCAAATTAAATAAAGTTTCATTCGAAGAAGTGCCAACCCTTGAAATAAAAGCAGATATACATAAAAAAAATAAATATGGTATACATACGATAAACCAAACAGGTAGCGTTATCGTTGTGGATTGTCTAAAAAAATCTTTTAATCCGTTCATTCAAATAAAACTTTTATTAAAAAAATTGAATAAAAAGAGAACATAATTAATCATTAACTTATTAACAATCAAGGTCTTTCGAGTCTTTCGTAACCCCATATGAAACATTGGCTTGCACATTTAGGAAAAAACAATCTGATTACGTCCTTGGAAATCAGACACATCAACAAGTTGTATAACTTGAGTGATGATGAACTCATAAGCGCATACGAAAAGCGCTTTTTGGAGTTGTTTCGTCATGCCATTAAAAATTCGCGATTCTACAAAAAACTTTATCATAAAAATGGAATCGGTATCAATGATATCCGACACTTGGAAGACATAATTAAACTTCCTGTATTTGACCGTGAAATGCTCAAGGATCATATTGACGATAATTTCATTGGATGGAGCAAGTTGAAAGTAAAGGGATACACAAGTGGAACAACAGGGACGCCACTTACCTTATACAGAACCTATCATGACATTGCCAAAGAACAAGCATATGTAAGACATTATCGTTCGCAAAAAGGCTGGAAGTTGGGTCAACCATTGCTATCCATTAGAGGCATGCTTGGTAAGTCTGCTGATTTTGAGTATAACAAATCGTCTAACATTTTATACATTCCAAGTCCAAACATCAATGCCTCAACGATTGAAATGTATTATCGAATAATCAAGAATTTCGCGCCAAAAGCCATAGAGGCATATCCAAGCTACTTACATAAATTATGTGTTGAATTGGAAAAGAAAAATCTAGATCTTAAAATTCCATTGAGTTTTACCTCTTCCGAAACACTTTATTCTTGGCAAAGAATTAAGGCGGAACAATTTTTAAATACAAAAGTTTACGATTGGTATGGCGTTGCCGAAAGAAGCATTCTTCTTGCAAACGATGATGCGGGCCATTATCAACCTTTAAGATTATACGGAATTTCCGAATTTAAAAAAGATCATGTGATCACAACCGGACTCATCAACCATCACTTTCCGCTGATACGGTACAAGGTAAACGATACCATTCAAGTAAGAGACCAGGATTTAATCAAGAATATAATCCGACCAGAAATTTTAAACATAGAAGGTCGAGCAAGTGAAAATATTGATTTGAAAGACGGCTCC
>JBDLUO010000195.1:0-7967 GCA_039805285.1 Bacteroidota bacterium | reverse complement strand
TCATCAGTCTGGCGGCGGAATCAACCAACAACCAAGACCGAGAACCCAACCACAAACACAGACCAGAGGTTGTTCAGGAAATTGGGCTATGAATTCAGCCAATTTTGCAGAAGCAAAAAATACCATTGAAGAAGGAAGTTTTGATGATACCAAACTTTCTACAGCAAAGAGCATCGTTACTTCGAATTGCCTTTCAACCGATCAGATCTCTCAGATTTGCAACTTGTTTAGCTTCGAAGAAAACAAATTGGCTTTCGCCAAATTCGCTTACCGATACGCAACAGACCCTAGAAATTATTTCAAAATCAACAATGTGTTTTCATTTTCTTCTAGCAAAGAAGAATTGAATTCATTCATTCAGGGTAATTAATAAAACCCGATATAGGTTATTTGGCCCGCTCAACCAGAGCGGGCTTTTTTTATATTGTCCGCTCATGTACTAAGCGTAAATTTGTGTTCGAAAATCAGCATATGGCAATTCAAAAAAAAGGGAATAGGGAAACAGAGGCGAGTCTCGATCAAATCAGGGTTGTCGGAGCACGTGAGCATAATTTAAAGAACATCGACATCAACATACCCAAAAACAAACTCGTTGTATTTACAGGAGTGAGTGGAAGTGGGAAATCTTCACTGGCATTTGACACCATTTACAACGAAGGACAACGCAGGTATATGGAAAGCTTTTCTGCCTATGCCCGTCAGTTTGTTGGAGATATGGAGAGACCTGATGTAGACAAAATCACCGGACTGTCTCCCGTGATTTCCATCGAACAAAAAACCACAAATAAAAACCCAAGAAGTACCGTTGGCACCATTACAGAAATTTATGATTTTCTGAGGTTGTTTTACGCCAGAGTTGGAGAAGCATACAGCTACAACACCGGCAAGAAGATGGCTAAGTTTAGCGAGGAGGAAATTGTTCATACCATCATGGATCAATACAGCGGAAAAAAAATCACGCTTCTTGCACCTTTGGTTCGTGGTAGAAAAGGACACTATCGTGAATTGTTTGAAGACATTCGAAAAAAAGGGTTTCTCAAAGTTCGTGTGGATGGCGAAATATTAGATCTTGTACCAAAGATGCAAGTGGATCGGTATAAAATTCACGAAATTGAAGTGGTTATTGATCGTTTACCCGTGAATGAAGAGATGAGACTCCGAGTAAGCCAGAGTGTTCAAAAAACGCTGGCCATGGGTAAGGATCTTTTATTCATGTTGGTGAATGAGAGTCTTAAACCTGTTCAATTCAGCAAGCAATTGATGTGCATAGAAACGGGGATCAGTTACGAAGAACCTTCACCCAATACGTTTTCTTTTAACTCTCCCTATGGGGCTTGTCCTTCGTGTAAAGGACTAGGTGTAAAATCGGCATTCGATCTTGGTTTGCTCATTCCAGATAAGACTAAATCGGTGAATGAAGGAGGGATTCCGCCCATTGGTGAAGTAAGAGAAGTACATTCATTTAAGCAGGTACAACAGTTGGCGAAAAAGCATAAGATTGCATTAGACAAACCCATTCACACCTTGAGTGAAGAGGCGGTTAACCTGCTCTTGTTTGGGAAAAAAGAATGCGATCCGGCAATCGATTTTTCATCCGAATTAGGGGATGATGTTGAATCTGAAGGTGGAATATATAGTCAGGAATATGAGGGAGCCGTAAATCTGTTGAAAAGATGGTTCAATGGAATGAATACCACAGAGTCTGTAAGGGAATGGGTGTCTAAATTCATGAAAGAAGAAACATGCGGAGCGTGCGAAGGACAGCGGCTAAAAAAAGAAAGTCTTTGGTATAAAGTAAATGATAAAAATATCTTTGAGCTGGCAGAAATGGATTTGGATTTACTGATGGGATGGTTTGAGCAGTTGGAGAAAAAATTAAGTCAAAAACAAAACCTGATCGCAAGAGATATACTCAAACAAATTCGTGAGCGATTGAATTTTTTACTTGAAGTAGGATTGAATTATCTAACCTTAAACCGTGCTTCTCGCTCCTTAAGTGGCGGAGAATATCAGCGAATTCGTTTAGCAACACAGATTGGATCTCTGCTTCAAGGTATCACCTACGTGTTGGATGAGCCAAGCATAGGGCTTCATCAACGCGACAACCAAAGACTGATTACATCTTTACAGCGGTTAAGGGATATAGGGAACAGTGTATTGGTCGTAGAACACGATAAAGACATCATGCTTGCTGCGGATCATCTTGTGGATATCGGCCCTAAGGCAGGTATTCATGGCGGAGAAATTGTTGCTTCAGGAACACCACAAGAGGTATTGTCATCTGGCTCCGATACGGCTTTGTATCTCAGTGGGAAAAAATCAATTCCTATTCCAGCTGAGCGAAGAAAAGGCAATGGCTTAAACATGACACTTTCCGGAGCGAGTGGAAATAACCTAAAAAAAGCAGTTGTTGATTTTCCGTTGGGTAAACTCATTTTAGTTACTGGCGTTAGCGGCAGTGGTAAGTCTACCTTAATCAACGATACTTTATATCCGATACTCAATAAGCATTGTTATGATGCCAAAGCCGTTCCTTTACCTTACGAAGGAATATCTGGATTGGAACATATCGATAAGGTTATTGAGATAGACCAAAGTCCGATTGGAAGAACTCCTCGAAGCAATCCTGCGACCTATTGTGGATTCTTTACAGAGATTAGAACCTTGTTTGCAGCTGTGCCTGAGGCGAAAATAAGAGGATATAATGCTGGACGATTTTCGTTCAATGTAAAGGGAGGCAGATGCGAAACCTGTGAAGGGGGAGGAATGAGGGTGATTGAAATGAATTTTTTGCCTGATGTTCAAGTTCATTGTGAGCGCTGCAACGGTAAAAGATATAACCGTGAAACGCTCGACATCAGATACAAAGGGAAATCGATAAGTGATGTATTGAACATGACCGTAGAAGAAGCGGTTGCCTTTTTTCATGCGGTTCCATTTATCTATAGAAAGATTAAAGTGTTGCAGGATGTTGGCTTGGGCTATATCACACTTGGACAAAGTGCGGTTACTTTGAGTGGAGGAGAAGCACAGCGCGTGAAGCTTGCTACGGAGTTGGGGAAAAGAGATACAGGAAAAACATTTTACATTTTGGATGAGCCAACAACCGGACTCCATTTTCAGGATATTCATTTGTTGTTGGATGTATTGAATAGACTGGTAGATCGGGGCAATACGGTTTTGGTGATTGAACACAATATGGACATGATTAAAGCTGCGGACCATATCATTGATATTGGTCCGGAGGGCGGAAAAGGAGGAGGTAAAATTTTATTTGAAGGCGAACCCGAGCAACTCATTAAAGTAAAAGAGAGTCATACCGGTTTTTATTTGAAACAAGAGTTGAAAAAATAGATTAAGTCAAAAGCATTTCTTGGTGCGGAATACCATCCTCCAAATAAGGTTCATCTACACAACGGAATCCCCATTTTTCGTAAAAAGAAATCAAATAGCATTGAGCGCTGATTCTTACAGGCTTTTCGCCAAATAGAAGTTTGATTTGTTTTATGGATTCTTGCATCAATTCCATTCCGAATCCAAATCTTCGTTTGTCTTTTAACGTTAGTACTCTTCCGATACTCGGCTCTGTATATGACAGTCCAGGTGGAACCAATCTGGCGTAGGCAACAAGAACATTTTCATGAAAACCAGCAAGATGCCAACTGCTAAGGTCTTTTTTATCGACGTCTTGATAAACACAATTTTGTTCCACAACAAAAACTTCGCTTCTCACTTCGAGTATGTTGTATAATTCTGATGCCGACAATTCGGAGAAAGGCTTACAACTCCAAATGAGTTTTAGTTCGTTATTTTCAATAGCCATATTTTTCTTTCCAGCGTTCTTTCAGAAACTTTCTGATTTCTTCTTCTCTGGGATTTCTTTGAGGTGAGTAATATGTTTTTCCATTTAATTTTTCTGGCAGATGGTCCTGAAGGGTAAAATTGTTTTCAAATTGGTGCGCGTATTTATAATCCTTCCCATAATCCATATTCTTCATCATTTTCGTAGGTGCGTTTCTAAGATGTAAAGGCACGGGCAAATCGCCTAATTTCCTCACGTCGGCCAATGCATCTTCGATAGCCATGTAAGAAGCGTTGCTTTTTATGGAAGTGGCCAGATAGATGGCGCATTGAGACAAGATGATTCTGCTTTCGGGATAACCTATTGCGTCAACGGCTTGAAATGTCGTATTTGCCATAAGAATGGCATTCGGATTGGCATTTCCGATGTCTTCGCTGGCAAAAATAAGCATGCGTCGTGCAATGAATGTTACCGATTCTCCGCCTTCAATCATTCGAGCCAACCAATATACAGCTCCGTTAGGATCGCTGCCCCTCATGCTTTTAATGAATGCTGAAATGATGTCGTAATGTTGTTCTCCACTTTTGTCGTACAACGCAGTTCGTTGTTGTGCAATCTTCATCACCCATTCGTCTGTAATTTCTTGTCCGATTGCTGCTTGATCCACAACCAGTTCTAGTAAATTGAGTGTTTTTCGGGCATCACCACCAGCCAATCGAATCAGGGCCTCTTTTTCTTTTAGGACTATTTTTTTGGCTGATATGATTTCATCTTTTTCAATGGCTTCATCAATCAGTTGAATGAGGTGTTCTTTTTCGAGGGGTTTTAGCACGAAAACCTGGCAACGGCTCAATAAGGCGCTGTTAACTTCGAAAGACGGATTTTCGGTTGTGGCACCAATCAGGGTAATCACACCCTTTTCAACTGCACCCAATAGTGCATCTTGTTGAGATTTGTTGAAACGATGAATTTCATCAATGAAAAGAATACTGCCGGTATCATTTTTTGCAGTTTCAATCACTTCTCTAATGTCTTTAACACCGGATGAAATGGCGCTCAAGGTGTGAAAAGGAAGATTCAACGTATTGGCGATGATTCCAGCGATAGAGGTTTTACCTACTCCCGGCGGTCCCCATAAAATCATGGATGGAATCCGTTGAGCCGCAATGGCTTTCTGTAGCACACTTTCATTGCCCGTTAAATGCGATTGTCCAACCAGCTCTTGTAAAGATGTCGGTCGCATTCTTTCTGCCAATGGAGGAAGTGCCATCTTCGTTTAATCGTTAAGGTTAAGCTTTATTTGCAACTCTGTAAATTGTTTTTCGTCGATCGTAGAAGGAGCATCAATCATAACGTCTCTGCCACTGTTGTTTTTTGGGAAAGCGATAAAATCCCTGATGGTTTCGCTGCCACCTAAAAGTGCACAAAGTCTGTCGAAGCCGAAGGCGATTCCACCATGGGGTGGGGCTCCATATTCAAAAGCGCCCAATAGGAATCCGAACTTATGTTTTTGTTCCTGTTCGTCCATACCCAATGCGGCAAACATTTTTTGCTGCAGTTCTTTCTGAAATATTCTTATGCTACCGCCACCAATTTCGTGTCCATTCAATACCATATCGTAAGCATTGGCTTTGATGTTGGCATAAGGATGTTTAAGATAATCAGCCGCATTTTCAATAACTGGATTGTTGTCAATCATGGTTTGAATATCTGATGGCTTGGGCGAGGTGAAAGGATGATGACGGGCAACCCATCTGTTATCCTCTTCTGCATATTCAAAAAGCGGAAAATCCAAAACCCAAAGCAATTTGAACTCATCCGGTTTTCTATAACCCAATTGTTGAGCGAGATGCAATCGTAGTTCACTTGCTGCTTTTCTTGTTTTTTCTTCGTTTCCGGCAAGGATGAGAATGAGATCTCCGACTTTTGCATTTGCAGCTTCTGCAATGGCTTTTAACTTATCTTCTGAATAAAATTTATCGACACTGCTTTTGAAAGTTCCGTCTGCATTACATTTTATATTGACAAGTCCCTTCATTCCAATTTGTGGACGTTTAACCCATTCTGTTAGTTCGTCTATCTGTTTTCTGGTAAATTCAGAACAATTGGGGAAGGCGATGGCAAGCACTGTTTCTGCGTCATCAAAAACATTGAATCCACAATTCGAGATTAGACTGCTGATGTCTTTCTTGTCTGTAAAGACATGCGCAGGAAATTTAAGGTTGCACAATTTCATTTCAAATCTCGCATCTGGTTTGTCGTTACCATATTGCCACATGGCTTCCGACCAGGTGATTCTTTCGATTCTTTCTGTATAATCTATTTTCTTAACCTCTGAGAAAATATGGCGGATAAGTCCTTCGAACATCTGTAAGATATCATCTTGTTCAACGAAAGCCATTTCACAATCGATTTGGGTAAACTCAGGCTGTCTGTCTGCGCGAAGATCTTCATCTCTAAAGCATTTTACAATCTGATAATATCTATCATATCCGCTAACCATCAGCAATTGCTTGAAAGTTTGCGGAGATTGTGGTAGTGCATAAAATTGACCCGGGTTCATTCTGCTTGGCACCACAAAATCTCTTGCTCCTTCGGGTGTTGATTTGATTAGAAATGGGGTTTCTATGTCTAAAAACTGTTTATCGTGAAGGTAGTTTCTCGTGGCTCTTCCCACTGCATATCGAAGTTCGAGATTCTGTCTAACCGCCTGTCTGCGCAAATCTAAAAATCTGTATTTCATTCTTAGATCATCCCCTCCATCTGTATCATCTTGAATGGTAAAAGGAGGTGTGATGGATTTATTCAGGATTTTAAATTCTGAAATGAGAATTTCAATGTCTCCAGTAGGCAATTGTGGGTTTTTATTGCTTCTTTCTCCGACAGTACCTGTGGCTTGAATTACAAATTCTCTTCCTAAAGGACTTTCTTCCAAGATGGCATTGAGGTTTTCAGAAAAAAGCAATTGCGTCATGCCATATCTGTCTCTCAAGTCGACGAAAGTGATACTTCCGAATTTTCTGATGGTTTGTACCCATCCTGAAAGGGTTACTTTTTCTCCTTTGTGCTCGATTCGTAGCTCACCGCAAGTATGTGTCCTGAACATGTTATTCTAAAATGATTGATGTGAAATTGTGTTTATTAAAGCTTTGCAAAGATAAGTCATCACCTTTTTACCGCTCTTACATCGTTTCGGGTTGATCTTTATGATTTGGTTTCCAAATGATGTAATAATAAGCCAGCATCAGTATTCCTATAGAAAATGGAATCAGCGCTAGGTGTTTGTAAGTATAGGTGTTGAAAAGAATCTTTGAGTCAAATTCGGCGAATTCACTAATCATCCAGTAGCTATTGGCGCTGATCCAAGCTGTGATGGCCAGGTTGTGACATAATTCACTTACGAATCTTCTGGTTCTCCAAGCGATCATAATCGAGATCAAAAGCGTGGGAGCAATCATGATGATCCCCAGCGGTTTCCATATCATACACCACGCAACATCTTTAAATAACCAGAATACAATGTGCATATTTTCCATCCTCCGATAATTGAGGGGGATTACGTATTTTTCTTCGAAACTCATACTTGCGAATGTATTAATATTATGCCGACTTATGAAAAAACCTGTTCTTTTGGAACAGGTTTTAAGCGTATAATCTTTTGTAGATTTATTTTTTCAATGCCTCAGACATTGTTTTTCCAATATCAGCAGGACTCGCAACTACGTGGATTCCGCATTCTGCCATGATTTTCATTTTGGCTTCTGCAGTATCGTCTGCACCACCAACAATCGCTCCGGCATGACCCATACGTCTTCCTGGAGGAGCAGTTTGGCCGGCGATGAATCCAACAACTGGTTTTTTATTTCCGGTTGATGCGATATATTTTGCAGCTTCAGCTTCCATACCACCGCCAATTTCACCAATCATTACAATCGCATCGGTTTCATCGTCGTGCATAAGCAATTCAACGGCTTCTTTGGTTGTAGTTCCAATGATAGGATCTCCACCAATACCAATCGCAGTAGAAATACCTAAACCGGCTTTTGCAACCTGATCTGCTGCTTCGTAGGTTAGGGTTCCAGATTTTGATACGATACCAATTCTACCTTTTTTGAAGATAAAGCCTGGCATGATACCTACTTTACACTCTTCGGCTGTAATTACA
>JBDLUO010000194.1:0-16525 GCA_039805285.1 Bacteroidota bacterium | reverse complement strand
ACTCATGCATGTGAATCAAATTCTGAATTGATCGCCCATTATCCAAGAGGGGCCTCGTTTTTAAAAAAAGCCTTTCCACATTTTGCGGTCAAAAATACAATTGCCTGGTTCGAAGAAAGAGGTGTAACACTTAAGGTGGAAAGAGATGGAAGGATGTTTCCGACTACAGACAATTCTGAAACCATCATGCGTTGTTTATTGGATGAAGCAGCTCGCTACGGAGTGGAAATCATGTTAAATTCGGAGCTCGAAAATGTAGAATACAAGAACCACGGTTCCGATTCCAACCAACACAATGTCTTTACACTTTACTTGAATCGTGACAGGAAAATCATTACGAATTATGTCTGTCTTGCCTCAGGTGGAATACTCAATCATGATAAACTAAAATGGCTTCATCAATTCGGACATACCATTGATCCCACAGTTCCTTCTCTTTTTACATTCAACATAAAAGGATCCGGAGTACAAGAGCTGATGGGAGTGAGCTTAGAGACAGCAGCAGTTAAAATAATAGGAACAAAACACAAGCTTCAAGGTCCCATTCTCATAACGCATTGGGGACTAAGTGGACCTGTTGTTTTGAAATTATCTGCATGGGGCGCGTTAGACTTGGCCGCTTTAAAATATGATTTTAAAATTAGTGTAAATTGGATTCCGGAGTACAACGAACAAACGGCGCTTGATGTATTACGTGTGGTTCGATTTGAAAAAGCGTCTCAAAAAATGAACGGTAAAAATCCATTCGACTTGCCAACACGTCTCTGGGAATATCTTCTCGCCCAGTCTGGGGTACATTCCGAGCTTCGATGGGCCGATCTCCCCGCGAAAGAACAAAACCTGCTCGCAAAAACACTTTGCAACCAAGAATTTCAGGTACAAGGAAAAACCACATTCAAAGAAGAATTTGTTACTGCTGGCGGTGTTAAACTAGATCAAGTAAACCCAGCAACCATGGAAAGTAAATTGGCAAACGGACTTTTTTTCGCCGGAGAAGTATTAAACATCGACGGTGTTACCGGAGGCTTCAATTTTCAGAACGCATGGACTACAGGATGGTTGGCTGCAAAAGCCATTTCCGAAAAGGAAATTCAACAAGAAGCGAGTTCCCCTTCAAATTGAGTATTTTTGTGTTCGTATGAAAAAAATAGACAGGTATATCCTGCAAAAATTTTACAGTACATTCTTTTTTTGCCTACTCTTATTCACATTGGTAGTGGTGGTGGTAGACATGAGTGAGAAAACAGAAGACTTTTCAAGATCCGGACTTACTGCGTCGCAGATATTTTATGATTATTATTTGGGATTCATACCTCACATCGACGCGATGCTTTTCCCACTCTTCGTTTTTATATCCGTCATCTTTTTTACCTCAAAAATGGCTGGAAGATCCGAAGTGATTGCCATTTTGAGCAGTGGCGTAAGTTTTAGAAGATACCTTCAACCCTTTTTTATTGGCGGTTTTAGTTTGGCGCTTTTGCTTTGGATGGGCAATCAGCACCTAATCCCTCGCGCCAATGAAAAATGGGCGAATTTCGAAAAAAAATACACCAACCTCAATGCTGCTCCAAGCGCTACCAGATCTTCGTACAAACAGAATGTGTATTTCCGAATAGATTCGGTTACCTATGCCAGCATTAAAGGGTATGATACCATTAGTAAAATCGGCACCAATCTTTTTATCAATCGATTCAGCAACAACAAACTGGTTTATAATCTTAGGGCAATGAATTTCCATTGGGATACGGCGTCTAAAAAATGGCAGCTTAACAGCGTAACAGAAAGGGAAATGGGAGACATAAGTGAGAAAGTAACACTCACAGAATCTAAACTTGCCAGTTATAGTTTTAAGCCCATAGATCTAAGAAAAGATGACTATCTAAAAGACCAGATGAGTACACCTGAGTTGAAACGATTTATAGCTATGGAAAAAATGAGGGGCTCCGAAATGCTTAATACCCTTGAGGTGGAACGTCATAACAGAGATTCAATTCCGGCCTCTGTGCTCATTTTAAGCATGATAGGAGCGATCCTTGCTTCTCGTAAAGTAAGAGGTGGCAGTGGCTTTCATTTAGCCCTTGGCGTGATTATTAGCGTCTCTTATATTTTATTCAGCAGATTTGCTGTCGTTTTTGCCACTAGAGGAAACTTCACTCCTTGGCTAGCATCCTGGACGCCGAATATATTTTTTGCGTTACTTACCATTTATTTCTACCGCAAGGCACCAAAATAATGAGGTAATAGGATGCGTTCGCAGTATGCTATGGAACGCAATCCTAAATCATAAATCCCCAATCTTCAAACGTCCAAATCCGCACAGCGGAACCACAAATCTACGGCACGGTCGGAGACCTGCGCCGAACACAACAAACAACAAACAACAAACCATTCAAATCCCAAATCCCAAATCCCAAACCCCAAACAACAAACCACAAACGTTTCAATCCCAAATCTTCAAACGTCCAAATCCGCGCAGCGGAACCCCAAACCCCAAACAACAAACCACAAACGTTTCAATCCCCAATCCCAAATCCCAAATCATAAATCCTTAAACCTATTTCCTCTTTTTCTAAAACTTTATCTCAAAACTTTTGTTTGACCGAGAGGCTACACGTAATTTTACAGACCATTTTGCAGGCATCTAAAATTTGGATTTTCAAATTCTGATGTAACTGCACATATCATACTTCAATTCTATAATCATGGGAATAATCAAAGACAGATTTAAGCAACAAGCCGACATAACGTCTGCAGAAATTAAAAACCTAATCAAAGAGCACGGAGACAAAAAAGTAGGGGAAGTCACCCTGTCTCAGGTGTATCAGGGCATGCGCGGAATAACCGGCTTGGTTACTGAAACATCTTTGCTTGATGCGCAAGAAGGCATTAGATTCAGGGGATATACCATACCGGAGCTAAGAGAGCGTTTGCCAAAAGCTGAAAATGGAAGTGAGCCGCTTCCAGAAGGATTATTTTACCTTATGTTGATAGGGGAGTTACCTACGGAGGAGGATGTACAGCATCTTACTAGCGTTTGGCAGCGCAGAAGTCATGTTCCAAATCATGTGTTTGCGACCATCGAAGCATTGCCGATCAACACACATCCTATGACACAGTTTGTTGTAGGAATCATGGCAATGCAAACCGAAAGCAATTTTTCTAGAAACTATGCTAAGGGTATGAATAAAAAAGATTATTGGGAGTCCATTTTCGACGACTCAATGGATCTTATTGCCCGTTTGCCACGCATCGCTGCGTATATCTATCGCCGTAAGTATAAAAACGGAGATCATATTCAACCGAACGGATTGTTGGATTGGTCTGGAAATTTCGCTCACATGATGGGATACAACAGCGAAGAATTTAAAGAGTTGATGAGATTATACATGACCATTCACGCTGACCATGAAGGAGGTAACGTTTCAGCACACACGACGCATCTGGTTGGATCTGCACTAAGTGATCCATACCTGAGTTTCGCTGCAGGAATGAATGGATTAGCCGGTCCTTTACATGGTTTGGCTAACCAAGAAGTGATTAAGTGGATTTTCGAAATGAGAGAAGCGCTTGGCACAGATTTGCCTTCAAAAGAGCAGATTGAAGGATATGTACAAAAAACACTGAGTGAAGGGAAAGTAGTTCCAGGATACGGTCACGCTGTACTTCGTAAAACAGATCCTCGTTTTACAGCACAGATGGAGTTTGGAAAAAAGCATATGCCAAACGACGAGTTGGTTCAAACGGTTTGGAATATCTACGATGCTGTTCCACCCATTTTATCTTCTATGGGTAAAATAAAGAATCCATGGCCAAATGTAGATGCGCACAGTGGTGCGTTATTGGTTCATTATGGTATGGTAGAATATGAGTTCTATACCGTATTGTTTGGTGTTTCAAGAGCACTTGGAGTTTTGGCAAGTCTTTGTTGGGATCGCGCACTTGGATCTCCTCTAGAGCGACCGAAGTCGGTAACTACCAATTTAGTAAAAGAATGGTTAGAAGGAAAAGGAGAAGTTTGGGGAGACTAAAATATCGAAAGAGCTGATTTTTCAGCTCTTTTTTATACCGCTAATGTGAACTGATGTTTTAAGTATGAATATCTTTCGGTGCTCTATTATTCTATGCGACAGCAACACTTAAAGAATCAAAAATAGATAGGACTTATGCAAAAGAATTTAATTGGATTATTCTCGCTTTTTATTTGTTTTATATCCCTAACATCTGTCGCTCAAAATGATTCGCTTAAAAAAATCACATTCAGTGCTTTCGGTGAATTTTATTACAGCTATGATTTTTCAAAACCGAACGATCATCAGAAGTCGCCTTTCATATACAATCACAAAAGACACAACGAAATCAATGCAAATTTGATCATGGCAAAAGCCAGTTTTTCGGATCAGAATTTGAGAGCAAATCTTGCATTGATGGTCGGTAATTATGCTCAGTATAATTTAAGCAACGAACCCAATTGGGCTCAGTTTTTGTATGAAGCAAATCTGGGAGTTAAGCTGTCAAAAAATCATCAATTGTGGTTAGATGTTGGAATTATGCCTTCTCACATTGGATTTGAAAGTGCCATCAGTGGTGATTGTTGGGCACTTACAAGAAGCTTACTTGCAGAAAATTCACCTTATTACGAGTCAGGATTAAAATTATCATACCAAACGAAAAATGATAAATTTATCATTGCTGGGATGTATTTAAATGGGTGGCAAAAAATTCAGAAGCCCGATTTTATTCAAAGACCCTCTTTTGGTATACAGGCAACATATAAGCCGAACAACAGACTATTGGTCAATTACAGTAATTTCATTGGAACCGACAAGCCAGACAGTATGCATTCTTTCAGGCATTTTCACAATACCTACCTGCAGTATGGGTTATCCAAAAAAGTAAGTGTCCTTGCAGGTTTCGACATTGGAAGTGAGTCGCAAAATAAACGTCATCTTGGAATTTGGTATGCACCCATTTTTATGTACAAACATGAGCTGGGTAAAAAATCAAGGGTTGCTTTTAGAGCGGAATACTACAACGATCGAAATCAAATCATCATGCCTACAAACACCTTAATTGGGTTTCAAACCTTTGGTTTTTCATCTAATTACGACTATGATTTAAACAAGAAAATTCGTTTTAGAATGGAAATGAAAATGCTTCATTCGAAAGTAAATATTTTCGCCGATAATAGGAGAGATAATTTTTCGATTACATCGAATATGACAATAAATATATAGCAATCAATTTTTCATTTTATACTATTTTATTTCTAATTGATAATTCAATCAATTTTCAATAATAATTTTTTGAACTGCTTTTTCGTATGGTGTCTCAAGTGTTAAAATAAATGTACCTCCTTGTTCAAGATTTTTTATTCTTCTTTTATATGTATTTTCTCCCGTTATTAAGTTCGTCAATACTTTTTCTTCTATTTTCTTTCCGTCAATGCTATAAATTGATATTTTAACCTGAACACTGTTATTCAAATGAAATCGAACTATGAATTCTCCTTTGTTTGGATTGGGATAAACTTGCATCTTTAAACTGCCTATACTTTGTTCGTTTAGTACATCCATTTGATTGTTATTGATTTTATTTACAAACACTCTAAAAA
The DNA here is from genome assembly GCA_039805285.1 of Bacteroidota bacterium. Classification (GTDB taxonomy): domain Bacteria; phylum Bacteroidota; class Bacteroidia; order Chitinophagales; family Chitinophagaceae; genus Ferruginibacter. Next base: position 10,914 of record JBDLUO010000194.1, on the reverse strand, counting down.
TCTGATCGCTTGCATTGCTTTCTGTACCGTTGTTTGAAAAAAATATATTTGAGGCGCTACTCTTGATACCGCCATAGATATAACCAACCAAAGTTCTGTCTGTAATTAAATCGTCTAGTTTAATCACTTCATTTCGAAAATGAGGTACATCTTTATTTGGAATAAATTCAGCTCCAGCACCAAGAAAATTAGGCATTTCTAATGGAAGTTTATATTCGGACATTGAGCCATTCGAATTTCTACTTACGCGTGCAATAGTCTTAACAAAAGGTACATTATTATCTTGCACAAGCGTACCTGAATTGTCGTAGTATTGTGCAATGCCTCCAAAGAAAATATTGTGCATCTCTCTATTTGTCGCAGAGTAAATGGGTAAAACCGGACAGTGATAATGGTTGTAGAATTGTTGAAAGGATTGATTAACGTTGAAGGATACACTATCTATATTGACGCAATTTAAATAGGGTAAATCTACACTTGGTTGAAACACTCCAGAAAATACGGTTACACCTTCGTTGCCATTTGGCATAATCTGAGGTACTGCGTTATAATCTCTTCGATGTAAATGAACAGGGTCAATTAATGAGGGTAAATGGGTGATCCTGATATTGATCCCATCATCAGAAATGTGAAATTTTCGTATTGCATTTGTGTATACTTGAGTGTAAGTTGGTCGTGCCATTGGATTATAATCTCCATCAAACTTATTGCCTCCGATGAGGTAATAATTATTATTTATTTTCTTGAGATGTCCACCTGTAACTGCAAATTGCTGGTCGGTTATTTGTCTAATATAATTTTGGAATGGCGATCCACCTATAATCGCGTTTATAACAGCGGGGACATCTATTGCCGTTAATTGGCCAAAAGTAATTTTCGAATCGGAGGATTCATGGTACCCATAACCGCCAAGTACATATAGGAATTTATCTTCTTGATGGAATTCCATGTTGGTGGAGCTCAATTGCTCTCTTAAAGAAATGGGAAGGGAAGAAAGTGATGCTGTCCATTTTTGTTGTAAAACCGGATCCACTACAATCAGTTGGTTGTTGTTGCCGGAGATATCAAAAGAGGCAAATGGCTGTCTGCGATGGAGTCCGTCTAGTCTTCCACCAACAATAAGCCATTTTCCTTGATTTTGTCCGAATGCAAAACTATGTATTCCACCAAGTCCGTTTATTGAGATAGGTTCCAAACTGATGTTGAATGGAGTTTGTGAGAATAAAAATAAATTAAAAGTGGAGAGTATCAGTATTAGGTACAATCTTTTATTCATGATTTAATTTTAATTGTTCAAATTACGGGATTACTTTTTACTGAATGGTAACTTTTGTTACGTATAGGTATGAGATTAAACTTCCGATTTTGAAGAAAGGTTCTGATTCATACTGGAGTGCATAAGCTCGATTTGGTAATTTCTCTACATAAATCAAAATCCAATATTTAGCCTTTTTTGTTGGTTTTCTTCCGCTGTTTTAGTGACTTTAAATTCTGTCATCAAAATTTTCGGTTTGTCCAAAGTCAAACCTAATAATGTTTTTTGTTTAATTGTTATGGACAATACCGGAGACGAATACCTACGATGATGTCTGCATCCCGACATACATCAATTTGTATCGTTCGAACCGCTGAGCGTCCCGACATTGTCGGGACGCTCTGTCTCTAAATAATACATTCCATAAAAAAAGGGTCGCTTTTTTAAGCAACCCTTTGTGGAGAATAGCGGGGTCGAACCGCTGACCTCTTGCATGCCATGCAAGCGCTCTACCAACTGAGCTAATTCCCCATTTTTTACGAAATTATTGATATTATGTTTTCTAGCCAAATACTATTCATTCTTTCATGATAAATTCCAAAGCAATAGGAAGTCTCTTTTTCCAGCTTCGCTCCGAATGATCATCTCCTTTGAAGAAATTGGTCTTCCAATTCTCAATGCGGTAGCCTCTTTCTATCATTACAGCATCTGCTTGCTTTTGAAGTTCACCATAGATTGCATCAAGTGTCTGATCGCCATAATCAAAATATATTTTGTGATTCCTAGAACTTGGAAGTTTTTGTTTCAGGTAATCAAACATCGCTTCAGGAAATAGATTGTTTACCGTGGTAAAGGACAATGGCCAGTGGGTCGACATACAAATCGCTCCTCCAAATATTTCGGGGTATTCGCATATCGCGTATATGGATATCAACCCACCCATGCTTGAACCACCAATAAATGTGTGAGACTTGTCTTTATGGGTGTTGAATTGCTTGTCGATGTGTGGTTTCAATTCTTTTACAATGAATTTTAAATATTCATCTGAAATCACTTTTCCTGAAAATATATTGTTCCCATTTTGTCGCTTAGACAAATGAATGAGCGAATCTTGATATTGTACAGGTAATGATTCAAAAGGTTTTTGTGGACAAAATTCTCTATGCCTTTCAGTACCTCCATTATATATGCCAACCACAATACAATCTATTATTTTTTTCTGGTCAATCAATTCTTGTACACGCTCATCAACGCCCCATTCCTGATGATTCCATGTGATGGTACTGTCGAATAACATTTGTCCGTCGTGCATATATAGCACTGCATATCTTTTCTTTTTGCTGTAATCGTTTGGAACCCAAACAGCAATATCTCTTTCAGCTACAAACTTTGATTTGAATTTTTGAGAGAAAAAAATCTGGCCTTTACCAGCAAGAGGGACTTGCTGCGACTTAGCCATCGATGGAGTCAGAAATAAAAAAATCAAGATAAGCTTCACGTAATTTTTTTCCATAATTTACATCTAGTTGGAATGCAATATCCAAATAATTTTGTAGAATCGTTTTATTCATCATACAAACCTTTTTTCATGACAAATTCGGTACTGGGAAAAAAAGATATACGCTTTCTGCAAGGCCCTCAATCAAGGTGGAAAGAGTTTACTTTTACAATTAAAGTTCTGATCGAATTCATCAAAGGATTTAGGAAACTACATTTTGTTGGTCCTTGTGTCACTGTTTTTGGTTCTGCTCGTTTCAAAGAGGATCATCCGTATTATCAAAAAGCAAGAGATCTTTCGGCAAGAATAGCCGAGCTCGGATTTACCATCATGACGGGCGGCGGACCTGGTATAATGGAGGCGGCAAACAGAGGTGCAAAGGAAGTAGGCGGAAGAAGTGTGGGTTGTAACATTGTGCTTCCTTTCGAACAAAATCCGAATCCCTATCTCGATAAATGGGTTGATATAAAATACTTTTTTGTCCGTAAAACCTTACTGATAAAATACTCTTATGCATTCGTCGTGATGCCCGGTGGCTTTGGAACCCTCGATGAATTTTATGAGGCGTTAACCTTGATTCAAACCAATATGCTCAATGAATTCCCCATAATCGTTTTTGATAAGGATTTTCATGCAAAAATTCTTGAACACAATCAAGTAATGAAAGAAAAAGGGACTATCTCTCCTGATGATCTTAGCTTATGTTTATTTACCGATTCTGTGGATGACGCATTGGAGCACCTCAAAGTGCATGCGATCAACAAATTTGGTCTCAAACATGAACCTGTCAGAAAATTAAGATGGTGGTTGTTAGAAAAAGGGTAGAGAAGAAGCTTCCCCCGTATCTTTGTAAAACAAAATACGCGTTACATCATGGGAGTTTGGAATCAAATTGCAGAATACTTATACCTAAAGAAAAAAGATCCCAATGCTAAGCCAACGGCATGGATGAAGTATATGCATGGGATAAACAGATTGTCTATTTTACTTTTTCTTTTTGCCATTCTTGTGATTGTGTTTCGCCTATTTTTTGGGAAATGATCCTAAGAAATGTTGAATTTCTTTCGCCGCTTGCTTCGATGCCCTTCCGCCTCCTTTTAAAAGCGCTTTAAGCACCCCATAGTCATTCTCAATCCGTTCTCTCTTACTTCCACCCTTAATGATTTCCTCCAAAGCGTTAATCAGATTTTTTGTCGTTAATTCATGCTGAATCAATTCTTTCACCACTTCCTTATCCATGATTAAATTGACGAGTCCAATGAATTTCACCTTGATCAGTCTTTTCGCAATTTGATAGGAAATGGAACTGCCTTTGTAACAAATTACCTGTGGCACACCAAACAATGCAGTTTCCAATGTCGCGGTCCCACTGGTTACCAATGCGGCTTCTGCTTTTGAAAGCAATGAATAGGTTTTTTGATTCACAACAGAAACATTGTCATGTCCCTTTAAATAAGGTTCGTAGAATGCAGAATCAATACCTGGAGCCTTAGCCAACACAAAATCAAAATCAGGAAAGCTTTCACTCACACTCAGCATCAATGGGAGTTTCATATCTATCTCCTGCTTTCTGCTGCCTGGCAAAAGCGCAATTATTCTTTTGTTTTTTTCAATCGAAATTTCTGCTGTTTGGGATTCCTGGAATCGTTCGATTACTTCAACCAAGGGATGTCCCACATATTTCACTTCAAAATCCCATTTCTCATAAAATGTTTTTTCAAAGGGTAGAATCACAAGCATGAGGTCTACACATTTCTTGATTAGATGAATCCTATTTTCTTTCCAAGCCCAGATTTGTGGTGAAATGTAATAGATGGTTTTGAATCCCATCGTTTTAGCCCATTTGGCAATGCGCAAATTGAATCCCGGATAATCAATGAGTATGAGGGTATCTGGATTAAATTGTTCTATGTCTTCTTTGCAGAAACGAATGTTTCGTAAGATTGTGGGTAGGTTTTTTATGACCTCCGTAAATCCCATGAATGCGAGATCCCGATAATGCTTTACCACTTTGGCTCCTGTTTCAGCCATCAGCTCTCCACCCCAACAACGAAAAATGGCATCAGGGTCTTGCTGCTGAATCGCTCTAATAAGATTGCTTCCGTGTAAGTCGCCGCTAGCCTCCCCGGAAATGACATAATACTTCATGCATTTTTATTCTATGTTGCAATTTACGGAATGAACCAACGAATCTGAAATGTTTAACGGGAAGCCGGCGTTTTAAGTCACTAAATTGAAATTGAAAATAAAAACGGGAGTGTAGATAAACCAATATGAAATCACATCTGTTTTTACTTGTCTGATCTTAATCATAAGTTGCTATAATACAGATGATTAATATCTCTTCTTGTATTATTATGAAATTTAACGATAATTGTAGAACTTTAATTCGCATATTGCCTCTTCATGAGAATCCTCAATTCCTTTTTTTTGTTGCTAGACAAGTCCCTTTTTCAAAGGGTATGTGGCTTTTTTTTAGTTTGTTTACTGTTGATTTCCTGTAACAATGGTTCAAATTCCAAAAAACCAAAACAAGCACAATCGCCTTTTATCATTCAAACAAGGGATGAAATTAAAAAAACAGAAATCACAGTTGGCGAATATCACTTGAGCAACGAATTAAATCGGTTCTATAACCATGCGGATTATATGCCTCAATGGAGCGATTCCAACACTTTTTTTTCTGAGGCAAATGCATTGGCAGGTTTTTTAGATACGGCCATGTATTGTGGTATCTCTCCAGATGAATATCACAGAGATTCTATTCTTGCTTTTCTCTCTCTTGCCAAATTAGATACCAATCACATTTTACCACCTTCATTTTGGTCTAAAGCAGATATAATTCTAACAGATGCATCATTTCGCATCATGTTGCATTTGTACGAAGGAAGGCTTCAGCAAGACTCCAACTCGATTTTGCAAAACACAGCCAAAGCTGATTCTTTTTTTAATAAAGGGTTGTCTGACATTTTTGAAGACGACAACATCAATCTTACATTTCTCCATTTGCAACCCGATCTCTTGGGTTACAGAAACCTAAGAAATGGCTTGTCCGATTTTCTATCCAACATGGATACATCTACCTACACCCATTTGATATTTCCCTATGATACTTCAAATGTCGATGACTCCATACGCTTTGTAACGAACCTGTACAACAGGCTGAAAGAAAGTAAAATCAGCATAGATGAAATCGAAGATTTGCCTGATTCTACAACTTTTGCCGGGTTGATAAAACTATATCAACAAAAACATGATTTACCGAAGGATGGAAAAATAAATACCAAACTGGTTCGTCATCTCAATACCACAGATCGCTACCGTTTGAAACAGATTCTTGTTTCAATGGACAGATACAAACTCATAAGAGATAAAATTCCTGACGCTTATATTTGGGTAAATCTTCCTGTTTTTGAACTGCAAGCATGGGACGCGGATACGATGGCGTTTCGTTCGAATGTAATTTGTGGTAAACCTAAAACCCCAACCCCCACTTTAATTTCTCAGATCAAAGAAATCATTACCTATCCAACCTGGACGATTCCGGCTAGCATCATCAAAACTGAGGTATTGCCTGGCATTAAACGAAACGCGGCTTATTTGTCTAGAAAAGGATACGGACTCTACGATAGAGAAGGAAAAAAAATCAATCCAGCTTCGGTTGATTGGACAAGATATAAAAAGGGCATTCCATATTCTGTTCGTCAAGGAAGTGGAGATAACAATGCACTGGGCGTCATCAAATTTAATTTCCCCAATCCGCATCATGTATACTTACACGACACCAATCAGCGATATTTATTTAAAAACAGCAACAAGGCGATGAGTCATGGCTGCGTAAGGGTAGAGGAGTGGGAACAATTGGCTCACTGGATTGCACGTAGGGATAGCATCAGCGCAAAATCTACGGATACATTAAAATACACTGCAGATTCTATTTCAAATTGGATCGCTGTTAAAAAGAAAAAATGGATTCCGGTAAAAAAGCCTATTCCTCTGTTCATACAATACATAACCTGCGAGGCCAATTCTGGAAAAATTAAGGTGCATGAAGACATTTATGATTTAGATCGAAAAATCATAGAAGCAAAAGGGGATGAATCTGTATTTAATTTAATTCGATCATGAAGCAAGCGATAACATACCTCACTGTGTTTTGCTTCGTCTGGACAATTCTTCCTACTGTTGGGTTTAGTCAAACTGACACTGCTGTATATAGCATGAACGATACAGGCGATTTTTCGCCTTTCTTTTTGAAGCCCAAAAAACAGAAAAACAAAGTTTTGTTCGGGGTTGCGAGTTATTATGGAGACAAATTTGAAGGTAGAAAAACGGCAAGTGGAGAAATATTCAAACAGCAAAAAATGACTGCAGCCTGTAATAAACTTCCATTAGGTACGAGGATTAGAGTCACCAATATCAGAAATGGAAAAACGGTAGAAGTAGTTATTAACGATAGACTTCATCCCAAAATGAAAAGGATAGTGGACCTCACTAAATCTGCGGCAAAAAAACTCGGTTATGTAGACCATGGATTAACCAAGGTGAAAGTGGAAGTGATTGAAGAAGTAAAGAAAAGCAAAAACTAAAATCACTCGTATTCATATTCGAATCTGCCCAACCTTTCACCTTTACCTGATTTGATGAGCTCTAGTACTTTCAATCCGTCTTTATAGTCGTATAGCCAGTAAATATTTCTGTCGATTGTGGAACCGAAAGTATTCATTCGGCTCAATTGTCCTTGTTGGTCGTATTCAAAAATATAATCGGGTACAAAATCTGTTTTGAATTCACTTTGATGAACAACATCTGTCAGTTTATTGTTGCTGTCGTAATAGTAGTAGTATTTTGCTCCTGTTTTGCCATTCTTTTCTATGGCGAGATTTCCCTTTTCATCCAATTGAAACAAAATAAAAGTGCTGTCTTTTCCTTGCATGATTTTCCACATGCCAGAAGGATAAATGCTTTTTTCGTTTTCGAATAGATAAACATGTTCTTCTGTCAATTCTACGATAAAGTCATCGTCCTTGGATCTGGAAATGGTTTTTGTTTTTGATAGGCGTTTGCTTTCATCATAATTTATGAAGCAGGTTTTTACTAGAATTTCGGAGCTGTCGACTGTTTTTAAAAGCATCTGATTTTCGTCGAAATTGCCCGTCATCAGTGATTTGTAACCCACGCCTGTTCTGGTATATAATTTGTATTCTTTAAAGTCTTTTGAAAATTTCTTTTCACAAAAAAAGCGTTTACTCATTGAGCCATCGTCTTCAAAACTTTTCACACTTACTTTTCTGATGTTTCTTTTGATAAAATCTTTACATTCCCTTGAAGCTTGATCTAATGTCATAATTTCATTATAGAAGAACTGCGCTTGAGCAGTTAGCGCGATACATAAAACGAAGAGAATGCTAGAAATCAGTTTTTTCATGTTAACCTATTTGTTGCACGATCAGTCTTGTAGGTGCAAGGATTCGTAAACTTTGTTATTTTTAACAAAAATAAGCGCTAAAGAGGTTCAATTCACTTAAATCTGATGTTGTATCAGAATTGGATTCGCTAAATGAATAATATGAATACACATACAGACCCGTTCAACCGTTTGGTAAACATCATGGATGAGCTTAGAGAAAAATGCCCTTGGGATCAGAAACAAACCATTGAAACACTGAGACATCTTACCATAGAAGAAACCTTTGAACTAGCAGATGCGATATTGGATAAAGACTGGAACGGGATAAAAGAGGAATTGGGAGATTTGATGCTTCATTTGGTATTCTATGCTAAAATTGCGTCTGAGCAAAATCATTTCACATTGGCGGAAGCCTTGGATTCTATCTGTGAAAAACTGATTAGAAGACATCCACATATTTATGGAGATGTTAAGGTGGAGAATGAGGAAGAAGTGAAGCAAAACTGGGAAAAATTGAAAATGAAGGAAGGTAAGAAATCCGTTTTATCTGGCGTTCCGAAATCACTTCCGGCTTTGGTTAAAGCGATTCGTTTACAAGATAAATCTAGACAAGTTGGATTCGAATGGAAAAACATAAAAGACGTTTGGTTAAAAGTGGATGAGGAGCTCAGCGAACTCAAAGAAGCGGTAGCGTCAGAAAACCAGGATGAAATTGAAGCGGAATTTGGAGATCTTTTATTTTCATTGGTCAACTATGCCCGATTTTTGAAAATCGATCCTGAGCTTGCCTTAGAACGAACCAATCGAAAGTTTATAGATCGTTTTAAACAAATGGAAAATATGGCGGAGGCAGAAAGTAAAATCTTCCACGACTTAACTTTGGAAGAACAGGATGAATTATGGAACAAAGCGAAATCAAAAGAAAACAAATGAGTGAACCGCTGTCGATGAAAAAAATCTTGCTTAAAAAAGTGTATCTGCTTGTCGCAGCAGCGTGGTTTATCACACTCACTTTCATCATAGATAATTATTGGACGGCCAATGCTTCTTTGGAAACAGTTCAAAATAAAATTTCGGGGTTTATAGATGAGGCTGAAACTGATTTCAGCAAAGAGGTTAAGAACAATCGATTTGAGAATCAAGTTCACGAAAAAAAAATAGGTAAGGATTTGATTGATAAGTTTAGTCGAAAATCTTATTTCCTATTTGTCTATCATAAAAACCAGCAATCCTCCGAGGAGCTTCTTTTTTGGAATACATCTAAAATTCTTCCACCACCATATTTAAGATATCAGACTGACACGGCTGGATTTCTCGCACTAGAAAATGGATATTATGTTTGGCTGAAATCTGAAAGCGCCAATCTGATTAACATTGCACTCATCCCAATCAAATGGAATTATTTCATAGAAAATAATTATCTAGTCAATGATTTTACGGTAGATCATAGTATGACCTCTCATTATGATATCTCCAAAAACAAATTGGCAAATGGCGTAGAGGTTAGAAATAAAAAAGGCGAATATTATTTCTCAATTTTTGAAACACAAAAAGAAAATGCTCAAAAAAACAATCGCCTTTCATTGTTCTTTTTCTTGATAGGAATATTGTGTTTGCTCAGTTTTGTTCATCATCTGGCAACTCAATTTGCAGAAAAAAGAAGTTTGATGATGGCATTGATTTTTCTTTCGGTTAGCATTTTTGTTATGCGATCTCTCTTATTGCTGCATTTGACTCCTGTTGATTTACGACAATTTGATTTGTTTAATCCTACTCATTTCAAATCTGGACTTTGGATTCCTTCCCTTGGTGACTTACTTCTTCATGGACTTGGGTTTCTTTGGTTGATTCTTTTTTATAGAAACAGAATAGGTACAAAACGATGGACTGTAGAAAATAAGAAAGCGTTGCCGTTTGTATATCTTTCATTGATTTCTGTTGTTTTGATTGCCAGTGCTTATGTTACAGGAAATTTGATTCGTGATCTGGTTACGAATGCCGACTTTTCTTTGGATGCGATCCGATTCTTTACCTTAAGTACCAACAGCGCTATTGGCTTTTTGGTTATCTCAATTCTTATTCTCTGTTTTTTTCTTCTGTCTCAAATTTTATTTTTTTTATATCATGCTTTGTTCAATGGCAAAGTGATTCCATTGTTGATCTCACTTTGTGTTTTTTCTATGGCCTATCTCAGTTTTAAAATTGGCGAAATCAAAGGTGGCTTCGAAATATACATTACCATTTGGCTTTTATTCTTCAGTTTAATTTCGGTTAGATCAGCTCATCAATTAACTAAAAATCCGGTTTCCACCCGTCAGGTTTTTTGGTTCGCATTTCTCTCCGTTTCTGTAAGTGTCATTCTATTACATGAAACGCACAATAGAGAACTTCTCAATCGTAAAAAGTTCGCGAATACCATCAAAATCAGATTGAATCCTGTAAATGAGAGCATGGTCAATTCAACCATCATAGATTTAAGGGGGCCATTTTTAAAAGATCAATTTTATCGTTTTTTTGATACCACTTCAAGCATTGCGTTAAAGGATAGTCTTATTAAGTCTGCGTCAAGCAGCTATAGCAACAATTATGACAGCGAAATTCTGACTTTCACTTCCGAAGAGAAACCCCTTTTTAATTTGGATTCGGTTACCTACAATGAAATTCTAGCCATCCTCGGCACGCAGGCAAAGCCAACGGTTTATAAAGATCTTTTTTACTTCAATCAAACCTTCAATCAATTTTCTTTTATAT
>JBDLUO010000193.1:0-4235 GCA_039805285.1 Bacteroidota bacterium | reverse complement strand
ATTAGATCTTGCACACATTACACTCAATAAAAACGCAGTTCCTTTCGACGATAAGAGTCCTTTTGTAACAAGCGGTATACGCATAGGCGTACCAGCAATTACAACCAGAGGATTAAAAGAGAAGGACATGGAGAACGTAGTAAGATTGATTGATAAGGTATTGATGAACATAGACAATCAAATCATCATCAAAGAAGTAAAAGATGAGGTAAATGTATGGATGAACCAATATCCACTCTATCCTGAATTAGGATAAAACAATCGCCAATCAAAAAATCTACAGAACATGATTCAACGCATACAATCCATTTGGTTATTACTCGCATCTGTCGCATCTTTTGCAGGAATGAAACTTGCTTTTTACACCGGAAACAAACTTACTGATGCTCAAAATCCACAATCAGCGAAGTCTTTCGAAATGTTGAATGGGATGACCAACATCTTCATGAACATCAACACCGTTGCTGTTGGACTACTTTGCTTCATCACCATTTTTCTATATGGCAACAGAAGATTACAATTGAAATTCTGTGCGGGAATCATCATCCTGGAATCCATCTTGATTATGCATTATCAAATGGGTATTTCTTATTTTGTAGAAGGAACCTATGCCATAGGTGCTTTGCTTCAACCCCTAACTTTATTCTTGATTTTATTGGCCATAAAGGGAATCAACAAAGACAATAAAATCATCGCAGAAAGTGACAGATTGAGATAAGTTGATGCATGATATCTGTTTTTAATTGGCGTGAGGATATCAAATATTTTGTATTTATTCATATCGTGAGTCATGCTTGATAAAAGCAGATTATAGAAAGACATCAGTACACAATTCACCAAGATGGAACAGTTTACCAATCGAATTACATCCTTATTTAAAACCCGATATCCCATTGTTCAGGGTGGTATGATATGGGCTAGCGGATGGCGTTTAGTCTCTGCTGTTAGTAATGCGGGAGGACTCGGATTGTTAGGCAGCGGCAGTATGTATCCGGAGGTGTTGAAAGAACAAATCAGAAAATGTAAGGAAAATACACAAGCTCCATTCGGCGTTAATATTCCTTTGCTTTATCCCAATATCGAAGAACACATACAAACCATAATAGAGGAGAAAATACCTGTTGTTTTTTCATCTGCAGGGAATCCGAAAACCTACACTTCTAGATTGAAAGAACACGGTATAACAGTGGTTCATGTGGTAAGCAGCAGCAAATTTGCAGTTAAAGCCCAAGAAGCCGGTTGTGATGCGATTGTAGCGGAAGGGTTTGAAGCAGGTGGACATAATGGAAGAGAAGAAACGACTACAATGGTGCTCATTCCAGCTGTTAAAAAGCATGTAGATATTCCGGTGATAGCTGCAGGCGGAATTGGAAACGGAACGCAAATGTTAGCGGCAATGATTCTCGGAGCAGAGGGTGTTCAAATGGGGTCTCGGTTTGTCGCATCGGAAGAAGCATCTAGCCACGACAATTTTAAAGCACAAGTGCTAAAAACAAAAGAAGGAGACACTCAGCTTTCGCTCAAAAGATTAACTCCCGTTAGACTCATAAAAAATGATTTTTTCAATCTGGTGAATGAAGCCGAAAACAAAGGAGCTTCGATTCACGAACTTGAGCAAATTCTGGGCCGCGGTCGCGCCAAAAAAGGCATGTTCGAAGGAGATCTTATCGAAGGTGAACTTGAAATCGGTCAAGTAAGTTCACTGTTCGATTCCATCCTGCCTGCAGGTGATATCGTGAAGCAAACATGGATGGAATTTTGCAGCGAAGCAGAAAAAATCAGAACTTCCAATTGGTAATAATTACGCTATTCAAATTGACATAGTAAATACTTCCCTTTGTTATTGATAGCTATTAAAGGAAGCTTTTTATTTTCCCATTCCCCATTTGATCAATTGCTTCCAACTTACTTTTTTTCCGTACATCAAAATACCCGTTCGGTATACTTTTCCAGCAAGCCAGGTAAACAAAAGAAAACACAGAATCAACGATAACATAGATACACCCAATTGCCAAAATGGAACATCGTAAGTTATTCTTCCCATCATTACAATCGGAGAGGTAAGCGGAAAAATGCTTCCGAATACTGCCAAACTGCTGTTGGGGTCATTGATTGCTTTGGTAAGCATTACAAATCCCAAAATTATGGGCATAAGTACAGGGAATACCATTTGTTGCGCTTCTTGTTGGTCTTCGCTTACAACACTTCCCAATGCAGCAAAAATAGAAGCATAGGTTAAATAACCACCTAGAAAATAAAATATAAAAAGGAAAACAATTTTTCCCAAAGGCAAAGAGGCAAGTCCTTTTAATGTTGTGGCAATCAGGCCAAAACTTCCAGATTGCAAAGCAACATCCACTTCGGAATGCAATTCGGGAATGATTAAAGGAAGGGCTGATTTTACGCCATACATCAATAAAATCCAAATGGAAAACTGTGTGAGTCCTACAGCACCAATGCCGAGAATTTTACCCAACATCAGCTGAAAAGGTTTTACAGAACTCACAACCACTTCTGAAATTCGATTTGTCTTTTCTTCTGAAACGCCTCTCATTACTTGGGTTCCGTAAATGATCATCATCATATAGATCAATAGACCACAAATAAACGAAACACCATAAGCTACACCAGCCACTTGATCTTTTGCGCCATCTTTACTGTCTATCACTTTGGTTAATTTGACGTCAGACATCGCTTTATTAAAAGCCACCGGATCAAGTCCCATCTTCTTCAGCTTTTTCAATCGATTGCTTTCAGAAAGGTTATCTTCTATTTCACCCAAGGTTGAAAAACTGGCAACAGCTTTGCTGTGTAATACAGATGAGATTTCTGCTAAACTGTCTTCCTGTTTGGGTATAAATAAAAAATGGTCAAATCCAAGTGTGTCATACATCTCTATGAGGCTCTTTTCGGTTTGTTTGGAAAAAAACACCCATTCCAATCCTTTGTTTTGCTTCAGTGTGCTGCTGTCTAAAAGGTTTGCTTCATCTAAAACGGCAATTCTTTCTTTTGCAGAAGTATCACTCATGCCTATGGCCAAAATAGCGGCGTAAAAGCCGATGATTACCAATGGAACCAAAATGGTGGTCAATAAAAACGACCTTTTTTTAACACGGGTAAAATATTCTCTTTTGAGGATCAGTATAATCTTATTCATGGGAATGATTTAATGGTTGAAATGATCTTGCAGTTTCGGTTCCTTCTACCAATCGAATGAAAATCTCATTTAACGTGGGAAGTACTTCACGGAAATAGCGGATATCTACATTTCTTTCAATAAAATAGCGAAGCACATCATTGTTGCGCGTGTCGTGAAGCAATTTGATAAGCATTTCATCTTTTCTGAATCGGATTACTTCAAACAAGGCAGTCATCAACTGTTCTGGCATTGCATTTACACCCAATTCAAATACGTTTTCTTTAAAATCCTGTTTGATTTGCTGCACATTGCCATCCAAAATTTTATGTCCTTTGTTGATCAACACGATGTGATTGCAAATCTCTTCAACCTGTTCCATTCGGTGCGTGCTAAAAATAATGGTAGCCCCTTTTTTTGCGAGTTGAAAAATTTCTTCTTTAATCAGATTCGCATTCACCGGATCAAGTCCACTGAAAGGTTCATCCAAGATGATTAAACTGGGCTCGTGAGCCACAGTAGCAACGAATTGTAGCTTTTGGCTCATGCCTTTACTTAAGTCTTCTACTTTCTTGTTCCACCAGCTTTCCATTCCTAATTTTTCGAACCACATCCCGATATTTTTCTCTGCTTCTTTTTTAGTTAATCCTTTCAATTGAGCGAGAAATAGAAGTTGTTCTCCGATTTTCATCTTTTTATATAAACCTCTTTCTTCGGGCATATAGCCGATATGTCTTGAATGTTCTTCGGCATCAAAAGGCAAACCTCTAAAAAGGATCTGGCCTTCATCGGGTTTAAAAATTCCCGTAATCATTCTGAGTAGGGTGGTTTTTCCTGCGCCATTAGGACCCAGTAAACCAAAAATGTCACCTTCTCTAATGCTTAGACTCACATCATCTACGGCCTTTTGATCAGAAAAGTTTTTTTTCAAGGAATTCAAGACGAGCATATCCATGCGAAATAGTTTGAGAAACGAAGGTAAATTCAAAATAGAAAGGATGAATTGAAATCATTTAAACGGCAAGAAACAAAGTATTTGCGGTTTTATTTATCAATAAATCATGAAGCAGAAATGGATTCTTGGTAAGTAATCTTAAAA